>DATEGA010000001.1:0-5138 GCA_035280345.1 bacterium
TCGCGCGGGCTCACATCCGAAGAGGGCGTCGTCATCAACGTCGTCAAGCAGGTCCGTCCCGCGGTGGTCAATATCGACACCGAGGCGCAGGTTCAGACGATGTTCGGCGTCTTCCCTCAGCAGGGCGCGGGATCCGGCGTGATCGTGCGGCCCGACGGCTACATTCTCACCAACAATCACGTCGTGCAGGGCGCGCAGAAAATCAAGGTGACGCTGCTCAGCGGCAAGGTGCTCACCGGCAAGATCGTGGGCACGGACCCGATCGCTGACCTCGCCGTGATCAAGGTCGAGTCGCCTGAACGGTTGCCCGCGGCGTCGCTCGGGACGAGCCGAGACCTCCAAGTTGGGCAGACCGCGATCGCGATCGGGAACCCGTTCGGTCTCGGCAGCACGGTGACCACTGGGGTCATCAGCGCGCTCAACCGCAACATCCAGCTGCCGAACCTCATCGTGGAAAACCTGATCCAGACGTCCGCGCTGATCAATCCCGGGAACAGCGGCGGCGCGCTCGTCGACACCGAGGGACGCGTCATCGGGATCAATACGGCGATCATTCCGAACGCGCAGGGCATCGGGTTCGCGATCCCGAGCGACCTCGCCCGGTCGGAGATGCAGCAATTGATCGCGCTCGGCCACATCGTGCGGCCGTGGGTCGGCGTTGTCTACGGCGGTGACGTGGACGCGCAGACGGCGCGGGCCTACAACCTCGGCTCGCAGCACGGCGTGCTGGTTCGCAGCGTCGAGAAAGGCTCGCCCGCGGAGCGGGCCGGCCTCGCCTCGGGCGACATCATCACCGGGGTGGGACCCGACCAGGTCGACACATGGAGTGATTTCGTCCGCAGCATCGTGAACAAGAAGATCGGCGAGACCGTGACGCTGACCGTCGTGCGCGGGACCTCGACCCGGAAGATCCAGGTCGTCCTCGCGGAACGGCCGGCCTAACCGAGAGCCTCACCGCGCACCGCCCGGAGGCCGCGGATGGAACAGACGCTCGTCCTGGATGTCGTGAAGGTGACCGAGGCCGCGGCGATTGCCGCGGCCCGGCACATGGGCGAGGGCGATACGAACCGTGCCGACCAGGCGGCCGTCACGGCGATGCGCGAGATGCTGGCGGACCTGCCGATCCACGGGCGGGTCGTGATTGGCGAGGGTGAACGCGATGAGGCGCCGATGCTGTTCATCGGCGAGGAAGTGGGCGCGGCGGACAGGGGCCCGGCGGTCGACATCGCGGTGGACCCGGTGGAGGGCACGAACCTTGTGGCGAACGGCCTCCCGAACGCGGTCGCCATGCTCGCCGTCGCCGAGCGGGGCGGCATCCTCCACGCGCCGGACATCTATATGGAGAAACTCGTCGTGCCCCCGCAGGCGGCCGGCAAGGTGGATCTCCGCTGGCCGCCGCAGCGAAATCTCCAGGTGCTGGCGGAGTGCCTGCGCCGCCGGATCGAAGACATCACCGTCGTAATCCTAAGCCGCCCGCGGCACGTCGACCTCATCGCGGCGGTGCGGGCGGCCGGCGCCCGAATCAAGTTGATCTCCGACGGCGACGTGGCGCCGGCCATCTCCGCCGCGGTCTCCGGCACGGCGGTCCACGCGGTGATGGGGATCGGCGGCGCGCCGGAGGGTGTGCTGACGGCCGCGGCGCTGCGCTGCCTCGGCGGCGAGATCCAGGGCCGCTTCTGGTACCGCAACGACGGCGAGCGTCAACGCGCGCACGAGATGGGTATCACGGACCCCGAGCGCATCTTCCGCACCGACGAGCTCTGTCCCGGCGGCAACCTGCTGTTCGCGGCGACCGGCATCACCGACGGCGAGCTGTTCCGCGGCGTCCGCCTCTTCGGCGGCGGCGTCCGCACCCACTCGATCGTCATGACGGCCCAGACCCGGCAGGTCCGCTTCATCGACACCATCCACATCCAGGAACCGGGCCGCGTGGGCGAAATCCGCCTCTAGCGTGGTCACTCAGGAACTGCGGCGGCTCGTCGCGGACGCGATCGGACGGGCGGCGGCGGCGGGCGCGATTCCCGCGCCGCCGGATCCGCTGCCGCCGTTCGAGGTGGAGCCGCCCCGGGACCCCAAGCACGGTGATTACGCGGCAAACGCGGCCCTCGTCCTCGCGAAGGCGCTCGGCCGCCCGCCCCGGGAGATCGCCGCGGTGATCTCCATCCACCTCCAGGTGCCGTCCGACGACCTGCGCGCCGTTGAGATCGCGGGGCCGGGTTTTCTCAACCTCCACCTCGCCCCGGCGTTCCTGCATCGCTGGCTCCGCCGCGTGCACGCCGAGGACCGGCGGTTCGGATGGAGCGACGTGGGCCGGGGGCGGCGCGTCCTCGTGGAGTACGTGAGCGCGAATCCGACCGGGCCGCTGCACGTCGGCACCGGCCGGAACGGCGCGGTCGGCGAAACGATCGCGCGCCTGCTCGACGCGCTCGGGTACGCCGTCCGGCGCGAGTATTATGTGAACGATTACGGCACGCAGGTCGACACGCTCGCGCGCTCGGTCGAGGCGCGCTACCTCGAGCTGCTCAATCGTCCGGCGGAGTTTCCCGAAGACGGCTATCAGGGGGAATACGTCCGGGACGTCGCCGCGCGCATGGTCGAGGAGAGCGGGACGCGCCTCGCCGAGATGCCGGCCGGCGAGCGCCTGCCGCTGATCCGCGAGACGGCCCTGCGCCTCATGCTGGCGCAGATCCGCGGGACGCTCGAGGCGTTCGGGATCACTTTCGACAGCTGGTTCAGCGAGCGGACCCTTCACGAGAGCGGCGCGGTGGAGCGCTGCCTCGGTGAGCTGCGCGGCCGCGGCGTCGTGTACCAGCAGGACGGGGCGCTGTGGTTTCGCTCGACACAGTTCGGTGACGACAAGGATCGCGTCGTCGTCCGCAGCGACGGGCGCCCGACGTATTTCGCGTCGGACATTCCGTACCATCTGGACAAGTACGCCCGCGGCTTCGAGCATTTGATCGATGTCTGGGGCGTCGACCACGTCGGCGATGTCGCGCGCGTGCGCGGGGGCCTCCAGGCCCTCGGGCATTCCCCCGACACGTTCGAAGTCATTCTGTACCAGCACGTCCGGCTCCGCAACGAAGGCGAGGCCGTGCGGATGAGCAAGCGCAGCGGGGAGTTCATCACGCTGGGCGAGCTGATCGACGCCGTGGGCCGGGACGCGGCGCGGTTTTTCTTCATCATGACGAGCCCGTCGGTGCCGATGGACTTCGATTTTGCCTTGGCGACGCGCCAATCGGCCGAAAATCCGGTATACTATGTGCAGTACGCGCATGCCCGGATTTCCAGCATTCTCCGCGAAGCGGAGCGCCACGGCGTTCCGCTTCCGGACGCCCGGCGCACGGATCTTCTCCCGCTGAGCACGCCCGAGGAATGGAGCCTTGCGAAGCGGATTGCCGCGATGCCGGACGTGGTGTTCGCGGCCGCGACGCGGCGGGAGCCCCAGCGGCTGTGCGCGTACGCACGGGAACTCGCCGAGGCGTTTCACGTATTCTACGGACAGTGCCGGGTTCTGACCGACGACGCGGCCCTGACGGCGGCGCGGCTGGTTCTGGTGGGCGCGGCGCAGCGGGTGCTGCGCAATACGCTCGATCTCGCCGGGGTAACGGCCGTCGAGCGGATGTAGGAGGAGAAGTTCCGGGTACGCCGAATACGCGGCGCAACGTTTCTATGGTCTGTCCGCATTTCGCCCGATCGCGACGAGTGACCCGCGCATGCCGAGATCGTCAGCCGGCGATGTTTGTTAGCTCCCGCGGCCACGGGCCGCGACGCCACAATCCCGTCCGGCGTTGATGTGCCCCGCGGATATGTTTCAGCCGGTCTTCGGGGAGCCGCCGGAGGGTAGAGTGAGGGGGAGGAGACGCACGATGACGAGGACGATCGCACCAACGTTCACACAACGGCTGGCCGCCGTAGCGGCCGCAGCCGCACTCGCGCTGTCGCTCGCGGGCCCCGCGGCCGCGCTCATGTACTCGGACACGCAGGCCAGCGCGTACGCGCGCGCGATCGAGAAGCTGTCGGTCGTCGGCGTCTTCGGCGGGTATCCGGACGGAACGTTCAAGCCAGACCAGCCGATCACGCGCCTGACCGTCGTGGAAGCGCTCGCGCGCGGCCTCGACGTGAAGGGCAGCGGTCAGATTCCAAACTTCAAGGACCTCGCGGAAATCCCGGAGGCGCTGCGGCCGACGGTCGCCGCGCTGCTCAACACGGGTGCGGCTTCGCAGCAGAAGGCGACGGTCACCCAGGACGCCGTCACCTACACGCTTACGACCGACCGCTCCGTGTACGGGATCGACGACCCGGTGGACCTGACTTTCACAATCACCAACACCGGCAAGGACGACGTGAAGTTCGAGTTCCCGACCACGCAGTACTACGATTTCATTATCAAGCTCGGCGACGAGCAAATCGCCCGGTGGTCGCTCGGCCAGACCTTCGTGCCGAACCCGCAGCCGCTGTTCCTGGCCGCCGGAAAGTCGATGGCGTTCAACACGCGGTGGCTGCAGAAGGACCAAGACAGCCACGTCGTGGGGCCCGGCACCTACAACATCTCCGCGATCTTCCCGCTGAAAGACAAACCGGTCGTCGTGAACCTCGAGTTCCAGAAGGGCATCCTCACCGCGTTCCCCGACAACACGTTCCGGCCGCAGGCGCAGGTCACCCGGGCCGAGTTCTCGGCGCTGCTCGTGCGGGCGCTGGGGCTGCAGGGCGAGGCCACGCAGAAGGCGCAGGCGCAGCTCGCGGTGAGCGATGCCGGCGACATCCCAGCGCCGCTGCACGGCTACGTCGCCGTGGCGATCGACCACAAGCTGCTGGCCGTTGCGAACAATCAGTTCCGTCCGAACGCGCCGACGACCCGCGGTGAGGCGGCGGGGGCGGTCGCGGCGATCATGGACGCGCAGAAGCGGTTCAACTACGTGCAGGGAACGCTGGCGTCGATGAGCCAGAGCGATATCACGATCGCCAACGACCAGAAGGCGGTCACGAGCTACGCGCTGACGCCGAAGGTCGCGATCTACCGGAACGACAAGCCGGCGGCCGCCGGCGATCTCAAGGCCAACGACAAGGTGCTGCTGCTGCTCACGGGTCCGCGCGGGCGCGCCGGATACGTCGAGGCGACCGGTCCCTAGCGCGGAGCC
>DATEGA010000002.1:0-13152 GCA_035280345.1 bacterium
ACCTCGACAGGGCCGGTCCCCCCGGCGGCTAATCACCCGTGGCGACAGTACGCCGACACCGCTCGGCGAAAAGAGCTACGCGCCCTAGGAGTGACATTTTCACGGACCTCTTAGGGTGACCGATTCACTGGCCTACGACATCGACTGTACTAGTTCAGTACATCCGAAAGACTTTGCCTCCTCATTTGGGCTGGGTCCGCTGCTGGGTCTGCCAGCGGCGGACGTACTCGTTCGGAGTGATGTACCCGAGCGCCTGGTGTGGCCGGACGTTGTTGTAGGTTTCTTCCCAGGCCTGGAGGAGCGTATTGTGCGTCAGCAGCGACTCCGGAATCTCGGTGAGATCGTAAAACTCTTCCTGATGGGTCCGGTGGCCGCGTTCGACGTGCGCATTGAGCCGGGGCGACCGCGGCGGCAGCACAAAGAGCGCGAGGCCCAGCTCCGCGCAGGCCGTTTCAAAGGTCGCTTTGAATTCCGAGCCGCCGTCAATTTGCACGGCCCGGACCGGGAAGCCGAAGCGCCCAAAGGCTTCGCGCAGCACCCGTTCCGCCGCGCGGCTCGTGAGCTGTCGGTGCGCGGCCAAGACGTCCTTGCGGCTGACGACGTCGCGAGCCGTGAAATGGATCCGCCGCACGCCGGGCAGCACTTCGACGGGCGTGGCGTCGATCTGGACCAAGTCGCCCGGTTGCTCGGGCGTAAACCCCCACGGGAGCCGCTTGGCATACGGTCGCGCGCGGCGGCGCCGCCAGCGCGATCGGCTCGCCCGCACGATCGCCGGCTCGCGCAGCTGCCCTTTGGCCCGCAAGCGGGTCAGCGTCCGGCCCACGGTTGATTCCGACACGGTCCACCCCTCCGCGCGAAGCAGGACCCGCAGTTTGGCCTTGCCCCACCGCGGATACCGCTCCCGCAGGACGCGAATGGCCGCGTCGAGCGCTGGCGGGGTCTGGGGCTGGCGGACGGCGTGCGGCCGGCGGGTCTGCCAATCGTCCTCGAGCGTGCGGAGATTCCGCGGATCATAGCGATGCCACCAACGGTAAAACGTCGCCGAGCTGATCCCAAAGTGCCGGTAGGTGAGCCGGGCATTCCGGCCGTGGGCGCGATAGTACTCGATCCACGAGAGCCGCCGCGTGGCCTCGCGCGAGAGCGAGACCACGCGCCGCAGGTGCTTGAGATTCGGCAAGACCGCTGACTCGACATACATGGCGCCAGTATAGCCGTGCCCGAGCGGCCGCCAACGTCGTTCACGTCCCACCGAACAATCATGGGGCTTTCGGATCTATCTGAACCTGTACACGACACCGCGCGGTCCTAATTCGCCCAAATAATCTGCAATTTGGCCCGATAGGTTAACCGAAATCACACACCCGAGGAAAGCAGAATCCGCCTAGGCGGCGAATCTTGTCCACTGATGGGAGCCTCACGTGATCCGCGCGACCGCCTGATCGTGGCCCTCGACACTCCGTCTCTTCCGGAGGCGGAGGCGCTCGCTGACCGGCTGGCCGGCGCGGTGCGATGGTTCAAGATCGGCCCGCAGCTCTTCACCCCGGCGGGTCCGGCCGCGGTCGCCGCGATCCGCCGGCGCGGCGAGATTTTCCTTGACCTCAAATTTCACGACATTCCGTCCACGGTCGCCGCGGGAGTCGCGGCGGCCGCCCGGCTCGGGGTCTCCCTCTGCAACGTCCACGCTCTCGGCGGCCGCGCCATGATCGAAGCGGCATCGCGCGCCGCCCGCGAGACGCGCATGCGGGTGATCGCCGTCACGCTGCTGACAAGCGGCGACGCGGCAACCCTGGAGGACATCGGCGTGCGTGAGGCACCGGCGGCTGAGACGCTGCGCCTTGCGCGGCTCGCACAGGCCGGCGGCCTCGACGGGGTCGTCGCCCCACCGCTCGACGCGGCGGCGGTGCGCAAAGCGTGCGGGCCCGAATTCCTCATCGTCAGCCCTGGGATCCGGCCGATGGATGGCGACCGCGACGATCAGCGGCGCACCGACACACCCGCCGCCGCCGTGGCGGCGGGCGCCGACATGCTGGTCGTCGGACGCGCGATCATACGCGCGGACGACCCGCGCCGTGTGGTGGAGGAGATCATCCGGCAGATCGCCGGACCCTGACGCGTCCGATGCCTCGCGCGGCGGAAGAGAACGAGACGGCCCATCGCGGGCCGCCCCGGCGATCTTCCGCCCTGCTCTACTGCGCGGCGACCGCGGTCAGCGGAGCCGCGATCTCCGGGACGGCGCGCCGGACCGCATCGTCGATGGCGTTCTCGACGACCATGTACGGAAGCGTGCCGAGCGAATGCCCAGTCAGCTTCGTCTGGTACACGATCCGCCCCTGTGAAGCGTCGAAGACCTGGACCGTGACGACGGCGAGACCGGACAACACGCCCCCGCCCGCCCCGCCCCCGAAGTCCAAATCGGCGCCACCCCCCCCGAGCCGGTCCAACACCAACGACTGGATCCACCCGACGACAACGTGGTCCGCCTCCGTGGCACGGGCGAGTTCGGCCAGCCGAGCGAACCGCAGGACGTCTGAGTCGTGCCAGCGCAGGCCGCCTTCATCGGCGCGCACTTGCTCGCGCGGCACGACCGCGAACCGTCCGCCGGCGGCCGCCGAGAGTTTGGACGACATGTCGGCGCTGGCGTATTCTTCCGGAACGAGCCCCGTGTACGTGGTCACGGGCGTTGGCGCGTAGAACCGCGCAACGGCAACCGTCATGCCGGCCGCCCGGACGGACCCGACCCACGGCAGGGCGACCGCGGCCAGGAGCGCCGCCGCAGTGAGGAGCAGCCTCAGAATCGCAAGGCGGTGCATGAAGGGGCGCCTCCGGTTAGGGTGCCCACTCCGCCGGGACGGGCCGGCCGTCCGCAGTCTTGACAATGGACCACTTGCGACCGTTGTACTTCACGGTGTCGCCCAGCGAGACTGCCGCGAAGAACGCCGGCGGCACCTGATATGTCTGGCCCTGCACCATGATCAGCCTTTCGTAGTCGTCCGGGTTTTTCACATACTTCTGCTCCACCGGACCGTAGACGTACGCGTTGGCGCCGCAGCCGACCGCGATGTCCGCGGCGAGGAGCGCGAGCAATGCGACGAAGATGACGGCCCTGACGGTCTGCCCCCGCATCATCCACACCTCCGAGAATCGATCCTTCCTGAGTATAGTCCATTTGGGCGAAGGCCGTGTAACGTCGTGGCCGGCATCGCGAGTGGACCGGAAAAACCGGGTGGCCCCCCGATCGTTCGGGGGGCCACCGCGGGACAGGCTATCCTGCGCGGCTAGAAGTTGTAGTTAAGCTCCGACCGCCACAGGGTGTACTGCAGGACCCCGTTGATGTTCTGCTGCTCCCAACGGGTATAGATGCTTGCGCCCGGCGCGAACCGGTAGACGACGCCGGCCCGCCACTCGGTGATGCCCATCCCGTTAGAAATGTTGTTGCCGGTGATGTAGGCGCCGAGGAAGCCCCACTGATCGGTGATGTCAAACGACAGGTCCGCCGTAAACAGCTGGGCGTTGCCCGGACCGACCGAGCCAGAGATGTCGTAGTCGACGTCGCTCTGGTACGGTGCGTAGAAGTTGACGCCCGCGTTCTCGTAAGAGAGGGTGAGCGCGAGCTTGTGGCCGATGCCGGTCATCGCGCCGAGGTCGACCACGGCGTCGACGTAGTACGCGCTGTCGGTGATGCCGGCGGTACCGTCGTTCCACCAGGCGATCTCGCCGTCAACCGTAATCCCGGGCACGGCGTTCCACGTGGCGTACCCGCCGCCGCCCGAGCCGAGCGCGTGACACTCGATGCCGCCCGCTGCGGTGCCACCGCCGGCCGCGGCCGGCAGGGTGCCCGTTCCCACCGCCGGGCACATCGCCGTCGGCGGGTTCGTGAGCGGAGTGCTGATGTTGCCGTAGACGTGCCAGAGCGCGCTGGTCGCGTTCGACGGGAAAGCGCTCGAGGCGGCGTTGATGTTGTTCGCCACCCAGTACCCGCCGACGCGCAGGCCGGGGATGATGCGGATGTTGGCATCCACTCCGTAGGCATCCTCGCCCAGGAAGTAGGAACCGCCGCCGGTCGGGCCGATGACGCGCCAGACCGCCGCCTGCCAGTTGAAGTCAGCCCACGACGGCACGTTGCCGGAGAGCCGCAGGCCGTCCCAGAGCGCGAGGCCGGCGTCGCCGGTCGAGGCGCCGTACGTGTCGGACGTGCTGTTCACGAGCAGGCCGTGGGGGCCGAACTGCAGCGGGAGCATCCCAAAGCCGTTCAGGAGGCCGCCCATGCGGCCCAGCTGGATCCGAAGGGGCCAGCCCCACGCATGATTCCAATCGAGGTACAGTTCCGCGATGTTCGCAAACTGATAGCACGGCGTGCCGTTGCCGGCACACGAGGCGCCGGCACCAGGAACGCCGCCGCCCCCGTACCCAGCGCTGTCGAAGGTCACTGGCGTGCTGGTACCGGCGCTTGATAGTTCGAGGCCGATGATCGCGTGGATGTCGGGCGCCACGCTACCGTCGAACATCAGCTTGCCGCCCATCCTGGCCCGCAGGTTCGGTGTGCTGCCGGCCGCGGTGGAGCCGGTGTTGATGTTGCCGTTGACACTCGCACCCGAGAATGAGGTGCTGCCGTCATAACGGAACCGGTACCGGCCGGTGATCTTCACGTTGTCCAGCCGGGCCTTGATCGCGTTCAATTCCTCTTCGATGGCCGTGACTCGAACGCCCAGCGCGGCGAGTTCCGCCCGGAACTCGTTGATCAACCGCTGCAGCGCATCGAGGTCGGCTTTCGTTACCTGGGGCGCCGGCGCGGGAGCCGGAATCTGAATGCTCTCGATCCGCGCCAACAGCCTAGCAACGACCATCGCCATCTCGTACCGGGTCATGGCGCGGTCGCCCTTGAAGGTCCCGTCCGGATAACCCTCGACGAGGCCCTTCGCCGCCAGCTCAGCGATCGCGTCGTACGCCCAGTGATTCGTGGGCACGTCGGCGAACGGCTGCGCAAACGCGGGGGCAACCATTGCAAACATGACCGCGGCCGCTACTGCTACCGCGATATGTCTCATCCTGCCCATTCCCCCTTGCTGGTGTGAAGTCGGGCCTTGGGCAGAGGCTGTAGGCTCGAGTGACCGTGTTTTCTCGCGCCGTCTGTCCTCCGACCGCAACCCGCGTGTCGACCCGCTCCCGGCCCCGTCCCGTTGGTACCGCCCCCTCCTCTCCGGACGAGACCCGGCGCGGCCTGTGGCCGCTCGGACCGGGTGACCACTTAGAGCAAAGACTGAAAAAGCAAGAGCAGACGGAATCCGCCGGGCTTGATACCCACCCATACCGATGCCGTGGGCCATCGCCCAGCCTTAACCATACGGCTCTACGACAATATCACCTAACTTCCTGCCGACTTTGAAAAGCCTGTTCACAATAGTAACATAGGCCGAAAAGCACGTACACCACCTCAATACCGAACGTACATTTGCTCTAATGGAGGTTAGTTCCACAAAACATACTCAACCTCTCGACAGATACCTGCTGGCGATGACCACGGCGGCGTAGTCGTCATAGGGTTCGGGCGGAACCTGAAACGACCGAGGCACGAAGCGGCGCCACCCATGGGGCGGATGTTCCTCAAAATACCGGCGCCTGGCGTCCAGCGTACTGTCACGCTCCCCCTCGGCGGTGACGGCGGGCAGCCGCCCGGACGCCCGCAGGCCCGCGAGCGCCGCCATCACTTCCTTAGATCCGGTGCCTCCCCCTACCACAATTGCCTCGACGTGATGCTCAGCCGCCCAGGCGGCGGCGACGCGCGGCAGGTCGGCCGGTGACACGATCGCCCTCGCCAACACCCTGTCCGGCTCGCAGACGGCGAGGCCGCACTTGTCCCGCCCCGGGTCGATACCGAGCACAGTCACCGGTGTGCCCTCATCGAAAGGTGATGACGAGCGGCCCCACCGTGTACGTGTCGATCAGGGCGACGGCGTGGACGGACGTCGTCGTCCCCCCGGTTTTGATCCGGTCGACGGTCTGGAGCACCACGGCCGGATCGAGGCGCACATCAACGGGGCTCGTCGTGAGCGCGAACGCCGGCGAGATGACACCGCGGCTTTTCGCTTCGGCGGCCGCCGCAGCGGCGAGGTCGACGAGGGCCGCCTCGATCTGCGTCCGGGGGTCGCGGCCGTTGACCGAGGCGCTGACGATCGTCTGCCCTTCCGTAAAGGCGACCGTGTTCGGGAACACCAGGACGGTGGCGTGGACGGGCAGGCCCCGTACGGTGTTTTCGCTCGCGATCATCCGCACGACCATGCGCTGCGCCCGCTCGGCGATGTCGCGCGCGACCACGTCGACCGTCAGCCCCGGCGGCGAAATGATGATCGTCGCGCCGTCTGCGCCCGGCGCAGCGCCGCGCTCCCGCGCCGACCGCGCGGCGAGGTCGACGAACGTCTGCACCCGGCGGCGGATGTCGTCCGGTGAATCCCGGCCGTCGATGACCGTCCGGAGCACTTCCTGATCGTTCTGATAGATGATGTCGCGTATCTGAAGGGCCCGCAGTTCACGCTGCTGCGCGGCGATCTGTGCCTCGAGTTCGTGGGTCTGCTGCTGCACCTCCTGGAGGTGGAAGAGCGCCTGGCGCGCATCCTGGCTCGCGACCAAGACCACCGCCAGGGTGACCACGGTGATCATCATCCCGGTGAGCACGGTGACGATCTGGGCGGTGTAGCGCGGCCGTACGCCGAGCAGGGTGAGCCGCTTCCGGCCGATCGCACGGCCCACGAGATTGCCGATAAAAGCCACGAGCCCGCTGACCAGGATGAGCAGCGGGATCAGAAAGGCGGCAACGCTCATCGGGCCGTGGGAGGCGCGCCGCCGGCCGGCCGCGCGCGCAGCCGGACCAGCAGCCGAAGGTAGTTCAGGACTTCGCCGGTGTTGAGTTTGCTGCGGCCGGCGGCACGCTCGGTGAATACAAACGGGACTTGCGCCACGACCGCCGCCGGGTGCCGCACCAACAGCTCCAGCAGAATCTTATACCCCAGGCCGAGGATCGGCGTGTCGTCGAACAGGCCCCGGCGCGCGGCGAAAAACCCCGACATCGGGTCGGCGATGCGCACCCCGAGGAAGGCCCTGGCCATCCAGGTGGCGCCGCGGCTCATGAGACGCCGCCGCCACGGCCAGCCGCGGACGCCGCCCCCGCGGACGTAGCGCGAACCAACGGCGATGTCCGCGCCACCGGCCACCGCGCCGAGCAGGTCCGGAACAGTCTCGGGCGGGTGCGAGAGGTCGCTGTCCATCACAACGAGCACCTGCCCCCGGGCCCGCCGGACACCCTCGAGGACCGCTGAGGCCAGTCCACTCTTCCCGGGCCGCGTGATCAGGAGGATCGGCAGCACGGCCTGGAGTTCGGCGGCCACCCCCGCGACGATCTGCCCTGTTCCGTCCGGAGAGGAATCGTCGATCACCAGCACCTCGCAGCGGGACGAAGCGCCGACCGCACGCGCGATCCGGCGGAGGAGGTCAGAGATCGTGTCGCGTTCGTTGTACGTCGGCAGGACGACCGTTACGGCCGGCCCCCCGAGCGCCCCGCGCTCCTCCGCCCCGGTCATCAGGAGCCGGCTCCGCACGCGAGCTGGGGCGGCTTCATCTCGACGACGTACGGCCCGTACGAATCAACGAGCTGAAGTCCGGCCGGCAGGCCCGTCACGGCCGCGAGATCGTCGCGGCGCGCTACGACGAAGACCCGCCCAGGCGCGCACATCTCGCGCCGCAGGGCCGCGGGGTCGTCCGTCTGCCCGACCCTGTGCCCGGCATAGAAGACGAGCGCGGCCGGCGCCTCGATCATGTAGGTGGTAACGCGGTCGCCAGGATGGAGACGCGCCGCCAACGCGGAGGCGAGCGGCTTCATGGGCTTCTGCGTTTCAACGGCCGGCAGCGTGCCGGCGTAGAGGACGCCGATGAACACGGCGATCGCCGCCGGCAGCGACAGAAACGCAGCCGTATAACGGCGCATGCGAAAAAGCGCCGCGGACACCCCGGTGCCGAGGACGAGCGCGCCGATGGGGGCCAGCAGAAAATCACGCACCGCGGCGAACTCGCGCGGATACCGCGTCGTCGCGAACTCGGCCGCCCCCACGACGAGCAGCACCACGACGCCGATCTGCAGTACGAACGACGCGCCGAGCGTCCGGCGGAGGCGGCCGGCGTCCTCGAAGAGGAACTCTTCCCACAGGCGTCCCACGGCGATCGCCGCCACCGGAAACAGCGGCAGCACGTCGGCGGGGAGACGCTCGCCGGCCGCCGCAACCAGTACGAACACGAGCCCCGCCCAGAGTAGGCAGAGAAGACTTCCGTCCTGCCAGCGGTGGAGGTAATGATACCCCGCGGCGCCCGGCAGGAACGCCGTCCACGGGATCGCACCGATCGCGACGATCGCCGAATCCGTCAGCAGTGTGCCCGCGTGCGCGCCCGGGGGCGGGCCCACGCGCGGAACAACGTGCCCCAAAACCGCCGCGTCGAGAAACGCCCGGCCGTACCGCGCAGTTTCCGCCGCGTACCAGGGCACGGACACCGCCAGGAACGCGCCCGCGGCCGGAAGCCACGGGACGTCGCGCAACCGGCCGAGTGACCGCCGGTAGGCAAGGAACACCAGCATCGTGACCGCCGGCAGCACCACCGTGCCGGGGCCCCGCGTAAGGACGCCGAGGCCGAGAAACAATGCCGACCACACGTAGTCCATCCGCCGGCCCGTGCGGTAGGCACGGTACCCAGCCCAGAGCGCGAGGACCACCCAGGTGACGGCGGCGGTGTCGAGGACCGCGAGCCGCGACGTCACGACGTACACGAGCGTGGTGGCCAGCACCAGTGCGCTCAGGACCCCGGTCCGCGGGCCGAACCACTCCCGGCCGAGCCCGTACGTCGCGTACACGCCCGCGACGCCGAACGCCGCCGCCCAAATGCGCGCCGACCATTCGGAGAAGCCCAGCGCAGCGCCGGACGCGGCCTGCAGCCAAATCCACAGCGGGGGCTGGCCGAGCCACGGCGCGCCGTTCACGTGCTGTGTAACAGGATCGCCGGTCGTGAGAATCTCGCGGCCGGCCTCGGCGTAGCGGGATTCATCCACGTCCCAAAGGCTGCCGGCACCGAGGTGGAACAGAAAGAGCCCCGCCGCGAACGCGAGGACGACCCGTAGGAAGAGACGCTCACGGCCGGGGGCCGGTGCTCTCAACGCGCCGCCCGCATCAACAGGATGAGGCCCGCGGCGCCCACCAGCAGATCGGGCAACCACGCTGCGAGAACGGGCGAGAGCACGTGCCCGTCGGCTGCCAGCTGCGCCGGAATCGCGATGATGTAGTATCCGACGAGAACGAGGATGCTCATGCCGAAGCCCATGCTCGGGCCGGACCGGTGCGGCCGGATGCTGAGCGGGACGGCCAGCAGGACGAACGCCACGGAACTGAGCGCGGTCGCCACCTTCGTGTTCAGTTCGCCGACGAACGGCCCCGAGTCCCCTCCGTTGCGCCGGTAGCGCGCGATCTCGCCGAGCAGCTCGCGGATGCTCATGTCGGCCGGCTGCTTCGGCGCAAGCGTGAAGTCCTGCGGCGACCGCGGCACGGTGACGCGCAGGGTGTCGAACTTCGTCGAGACCATCTGCCCCTCAGAGAGCACGTACATGTGGCCGTTCTCAAACGTCCACTGAGTGCCCTGGGCGTAGGTGGCGTGGTCCGCCTCGATCACCTCGAGCGGCTGCCGCGGCGTCATGTAAACGACCGTCACGGCCTGCAGGGTCCGCGTGCGCGGCTCGTACCGGTGCGCGCTGTACAGCGCGTTGCCCTGCGGGATCGGCGCCTGGAAGAACAGGTTCTCCACCGGATGCAGCTCCGGCCCACGCGCCATCACGTCGGCCATCGCCGCGCGATACTGGTCCTCGCTCAGACTCACGACACCCTCCGTAAAGATGAGCGTGCCGGCGGCGACGACGACGCCGGCCGCCACGATCGGCGCCGCGATCCGAACGAGGCTCACGCCCGACACACGCAGGGCGGCCAGTTCGTTGTGGTCGGCGAGCCGCCCCATGCCCCAGACCGTCGCGAGGAGCGCGCCCATCGGGGCGCTGAACGCGATGAAGTAGGGGATCTTGTAGGCCATCAGCACAAGGGCGATCTGGATCGCAATGCCCTGGCCGATGATGAGCCGGGCCAGGTAAAACAGGTGGTTCATGACCAGCAGCACCGTAAACAGACCGAGCGCCACTCCGAAGGACGAGCCGATCTCGGCGACGAGGAGCCGGTCGAGCAGGGTCATCGTCACAGGCGGAAACCCTCGCCGAGGTACACTTGGCGGGCCTCGGGGCTCTCGAGAATCCGCTCCGGCGCCCCGCTGGCCACGATGCGGCCGCCGTGAATGATCGCCGCGCGGTCGGTGATCTGCAGCGTCTCGCGGACGTTGTGGTCCGTGATGATGACGCCGAGGCCGTGCTCGCTAAGATAACGCACGGTTTGCTGCAGGTCCTGAATCGAGATTGGGTCGATGCCGGTGAACGGCTCGTCGAGCAGGAGAATCGAGGGATCGAGCGCGAGCGCGCGCGCGATCTCGACCCGTCGCCGCTCGCCGCCCGAGAGCGTCCACGCCGGCTGGCCCGCGAGCTCGGTCAGGTGAAACTCGTCGAGCAGCGCGCCCGCGCGCTCTTCACGTGCGGTCCGGGACGGCTCGCGCTGCTCGAGCACGAGGAGCACGTTCTCGATGACACTCAAACGCCGGAAGATCGACGGCTCCTGGGCAAGGTAGCCGACGCCGGCACGAATCCGTACGTCCACCGGCTCATCGGTGACCGCCGCCCCCCCGATCCAGACGTCGCCGGCGTCCGGATGAACGAGGCCCACCATCATGTAAAACGTGGTGGTTTTGCCGGCGCCGTTCGGTCCTAAAAGGCCGACGATTTCGCCGGGCCGCGCGGTCAGGGAGACCTGGTCGACGACCGTGCGCCCGTTGTAGCGCTTCACCAGGCCCTCGGCGCGGAGCGTACCCGCGTCCGACGTTTGTAGGACGGGATCGCTCACGGCGAGGTTTCGGAGGGGTAGGCGACGATCTTCGGGTGGCCGTCGGCGACCGCGTGGTTGGTGCGCAGGTTCACGGTCACGCGGTCGCCCGCGAGGCTGTCACGATCCCGGGTGACGACGGCGTGGCCGATCAGGACCACGGTGTCGGTGCGGCCGGCGTACGTGGCGCGGTCGGCTGTTCCGTGCATATGCGTCGCCGGTCGGTCCAGCACCACATGCCCGGTCGCCTCGCCGTCGTTCGTCGCGAGGCTGCCCTCGATATGATCGGCTTCGAGGCGGTCGCCGCCGCGCACCGCGACGGCGCGGCCCTCGACTGTACCGTGCTGCGCCGTCCGGTCGTAGATGATCCGGCTGCCGCTCAACTGCTGGTCGCCGCGAATGACCACCGCGTCGCCGGACGCGTCGACACGGCGGAGGTCGGGCCGGTCGTCCGCCTCGACGCGCGCCGCGGTCACGGTTGCCCACACGCCCTGGTCCAGAAACTTGCCGTGCACATCACCCTCCGCCAAGAAGTGCCTCGTGCCGAGGTCCGCGGTAATGGCGCCGGCCTCCATCCCCATCGTCGGCGACGACAGCGTGCCGTGTCGCGGCATGACCGCCCGGCGGTTGGCGCCGTCGTAGTGGATCTCCGATGACTCGAGTTTCTGGTCGCCGCGAGTGACGACCACGTGGGCGCCGACAAACGTGTACGATTGGGTGGCAGCGTCGTACTCGATGCGCTCGGCGCCGGTGACGTCGACCGGCGCGGGAGGACCCTTGGGCTCTTCGGCGGGCGCCGGCGACGCCTGCGC
The DNA here is from genome assembly GCA_035280345.1 of bacterium. GTDB lineage: Bacteria > Sysuimicrobiota > Sysuimicrobiia > Sysuimicrobiales > Segetimicrobiaceae > DASSJF01. The sequence continues at coordinate 11,813 of DATEGA010000002.1, forward strand.
ATACCGCGGGCTAGTCCCCGGCGGGGGCGACGCCTGCGCATACCGCGGACTGGTCCCCCAGGCCGGCGCGGCGGTCACGACAAGCGCCAGCGCAGCCACCGCGCACCACCCGAACCGTAGGGCACGGCCGGACCCGTTGTCGATCCGCTTCATTACCGCAGCGTCATGTGGACATTGCCGAAAAAGCGAGTCTGGCCGAGCGTCAGATCCGAGACCATGCTGTCCGCGTACATGATGACGCGCTCCTGGACCACCCGGACATGACCGCGGCCCTCGACCTGCTGCGCGCGCGGCGAGTAGTAAACGGTGTCGGCGAACAACTCCCGCCCGCTGCTCGTCACGCCGTGCACCTTGCCGCCGACGGTCACCTCGCGGGTCCGCGTGTCGTAGGTGCCGGTATCGCCGTTCACCAGCATGCGCGTGCCGTCGTTGTCGAAGAAGGTCGCGCGCACGTTCTTGAGGGCGACGGTCCGCTGCGCCTGCTGCAGCGTCATGTCGTCGGCGAGGATCTGCCACCGCATGTGACCCTTGTCATCGGTGCCCACGAGCTTGCCGAGCTTGATCTCGCCGGATGCGACCCCGGCGTTTGGAGGCTGCGCGGAGGCCCCCGCCGCGGATGTCCCGGCGCCGCCCGGCGCGGTGGCCCCCGCCGCGGAGTCCGTGGGCTGCGGCAGTTTCGGCGGCGTCACCGGTTCTCCGCCGCCGCGCGGCACTATGCTCCACACGAGCGCCGCCACCAGCACCACGGGAATCGCCCACAGCGCGACGCGCCGCAGATGTGCAGTCGACAGTTGACCCATCAAACGCTCCGCTCGTTCACCCTCCGCCGTACCAGACGGCAGGCATACGGGCTTATGGTATCGTGGCCCTCGCCCCCCTGTCCAGCGCGTCCAGGACGGCGAGCACCTCGACCGACGCCCGCTCGACCGCGCCGGGGGGGCCGAGGCGTCGGCGGACCTCGGCGAGATCCTCGCGCACCCGAGCGGCGGCCGCGGGGTTGAGCAGCGCCTCCACTTCGCGCGCGATACGCGGCCCCGTGACGTGATCTTGAAGGAGCTCCGGCACCGCGCGGCGGCCGAGCACGATGTTGGGAATCGAAAAACCCGTGCGCTCGAGATCTCCGTTGATGACGAACCGCCGTGCGATCCACGCCGTGAGCGGCGACACCCGATACACCACCACCATCGGCACCCCGGCGCAGGCAGCCTCGACCGCCGCGGTACCCGACGCCAGCACCGCCACGTCCGCTCCCGCCAGCGTCTCGACGGCGCGGCCGTCCGCGACGTGCACCGGCACGCCGGCAGACGCGACCGCGGCGGTCACACCGGCTTCGAGATGCG
>DATEGA010000003.1:0-15890 GCA_035280345.1 bacterium
AGGCGGGGCGCCCGGCGCCGCGCCTCGCGGCCTACGTTCGAGTGGCGATCGGTCGTGCCGCGCGCGAGCGCCTCGCCGGCGAAGCGAAGCGCTACGGGGCAATCCCGGCGTACGCGGACAATTTCGCGCGGATGGGCGTAACCTCGATCGAGACCTGCATCGCCGTCGACGACGCGGCCGCGGTACCGCCGGCCCTCGCGGTATGGAACGGCGTCGTTGATGATGTTGTTGTCCGGGTAATTCCTGCCTCCGATACCGTGGAGGACCATCTCGTGGTGGTGCGCGCGGCAAAGCCGAAGTAATCCCTGGGGGCGGGGACAATGCCTGAGCTGCCCTTCGTCACCGTCGTCGTCGAGAACCTCACGCCGCTCGTCGTCGGGCGCACCGTCGAGGACGCGATCGTACGCGGCGTGTCGCTGCTGAAAACCTTTGACCCGTCGATCGCCGGTCTGCGCGGGCGGCAGGTCCTCGGCGTGCGCCGGCGCGGGAAGCTCATCATCCTCGACGTCGCCGGCGATCTCGTTCTCGTAATTCATCTCCGCCGCAACGGGCGCCTCAAAGCAGTGCCGCGTGGGACCGGGCGCACCGCTCGGGATCTCGCGCTCGTGCTGGTGCTGGACCGCGGGCCGGACATCCAGATGATCGAGATGGGCTCCAAGAAGGCCGCGTCGGTGTGGCTGTACCCGGCGGGACGCCTCGCCGAGGCGGAGCCCCTCGCCGGCCTCGGTGTCGAGCCGCTGGCTCCCGAATTCACGACCGCGGTGCTTGCGCAGGCCTTGCGCGCCGCGCGGATGCGGCTCAAGGCGTTTCTCGTCACGCAGCGGTACGTGGTTGGCATCGGCAACACGTACGGCGACGAGATTCTTTGGGAGGCGCGCCTGTCTCCGCAGGCGATAACCACGTCCCTCGACGGCCGCGAGGTCGCGCGGTTGCACCAGGCGATCACCGCGACGCTTGCACGCGGCATCGACGTCCATCGCAGCGCGGCCGCGGGTGGCCTGCCGATGAAGGAACCGCTCGAGGGGTTGGCCGTGCACCGGAAAGGCGCCGAGCCGTGCCGGCGGTGCGGCACCAAGATCGCCGTCATCTACTATGAGGATCGGGAAACCTATTATTGTCCGACCTGCCAGGCAGAGGGTAAAGTGTACGCCGACCGGAGGAGATCAAGACTGCTGCGCTAGGCTGGGAGGCGGTAGACGTGCGATACAAATATCTGATCGTCGGCGGCGGCATGACGGCGGACGCCGCGATCCAGGGCGTTCGCCAGGTCGATCCCTCGGGTTCCATCGCCCTCGTCGGATCCGAGACGCACCCTCCCTACGATCGTCCACCGCTGACGAAAGCCCTCTGGAAGGGAACGCCGCTCGACAGCGTCTGGCGCAAGGCCAACCGCGACGGCGCCGACGTGAAACTGGGGCGTACGATCACGGGGCTTGATCTGCGCCAGAAGCGGGCGGTCGACGATCAGGGGACCGTCTACGAGTGGGAGAAGCTGCTGCTCGCGACCGGCGGCACGCCCCGGCGGCTCGACGGCGACGGCGCGGGGGACCGCGTCCTGTACTATCGGACCCTCGACGACTATATGCGGCTTCGCGCGCTGACCGAACGGGGCGAGCGCTTCGCCGTCATCGGCGCGGGATTCATCGGGTCGGAGATCGCGGCCGCCCTCGCGATGAACAACAAACGCGTGACGATGGTGTTCCCGGGCGAGGCGATCGGCGGCCGCGTCTATCCGCGCGATCTGTCGCAGTTCCTCACCGGCTACTATCGGGAGAAAGGCGTCGACGTGGTGCCGGGTCAGCGGGTCGCGGCAATCGAGCCGGCCGGCGATCAGGTGCGCGTCCGCACCCAGGGTGGGCGGGACCTGGTCGTCGACGGCGTCGTGGCCGGGATCGGCATCGCGCCCAACGTCGAGCTCGCACAAGCGGCGGGCCTGGAGACCAAGGACGGCGTGGTCGTCGACGAGATGCTGCGAGCCGGCCATCCGGATGTGCACGCAGCAGGCGACGTCGCGCGGTTCCATAATCCCGCGCTGGGCCGCCGCATTCGTGTGGAGCACGAGGACAACGCCAACGTGATGGGCAAGGCCGCGGGGCGGAACATGGCCGGCGAGATGAAGCCGTACGATCATCTGCCCTTCTTTTACTCAGACCTGTTCGAGCTGGGATACGAGGCGGTGGGCGATCTTGACCCGCGCCTCGAGCTCGTCGCGGACTGGAAGAAGCCGAACCGCGAGGGCGTCGTGTACTACGTGGGGGACGGCCGCGTTCGCGGAGTGCTGCTCTGGAACACGTGGGGGCAGGTGGACGCCGCGCGCCGCTTGATCGCCGAACGAGGTCCGTTCCGGCCCGCCGATCTCCAGGGCCGGCTGCCGGAGGCCAAATGAGCAGCGCTCCGCCGAGCAGCACCCGGCCGGGTGTCAATCGCGACGAGGTGGTGGCACGCCTTCTCGACGCGTGGCGCGGCGAGATTCAGGCCCGAATGGCGTACGAGTTGCTGGCCGCGCGCGAGCGGGATCCCAACCGGGCGAAGATCTTGCGGCGGATGGCGGATGCGGAGCGCGGACACCGCGAGCGCCTCGAGGCGCGCCTGAAGGAGCTCGGTGCTTCGGTACCCGATCCCGCGTCGGTTCACCTTCCATTCTGGACACGGCTCCAGATCCGCCTCGCGCCGACTGAGAGAGTCCTGGCGTGGCGTGAATCGCTCGAGAACGACGAGGTCGCGGATACGTACGGTCGTCCGACCGGGGACGCCGCGACCGATCACCTCTTCCGAGAAATCCGCAGGGACGAGCGCTCCCACTCGCTTGTCGACGATGAGATGCGGTCGGGTGCCGCCGTCGGCGCCGAGACGCCGGACGGGCGCCTCAGGCGGATCCTCGGCCGGGAGCGCTGGCACCAGGCAGGATCGAGCTGGATCTCCGGCGCCGTGTATGGCGCGAACGACGGTCTCGGTGCCGTGTTCGGCATCGTCGCGGGCGTGTCCGGAGCGACCGGCGGTTCGAACTTCGTGCTGACGGCCGGCCTCGCCGGAGCGGTCGCATCCGCGATCTCGATGGCCGTCGGCGCGTTCCTCGCCGAGCGGTCGACCTCCGAGGTGGCGGCGGCGAACATCGCCGGCGAGCGGCGCGAGATCGAGGAAAATCCCGAGGAGGAGCGCGAGGAGCTCTCACTCTTCTATCAGCTGAAAGGGCTCCCGGAGAAGGAGGCGGACGAGTTGGCCGCGCGGATCGGCGCCACGCCGGAGTCGATGCTGCGTACGATGGTGACGGAAGAACTTGGCGGCGCCGGCGAGGGTGGCAACCCTGTGCAGGCCGGTGTCGCCGCGGGGTTGAGCACGGGCCTCGGCGCGTTCATCCCTGTCCTGCCGTTCTTCTGGCTGCACGGCTTTTCGGCCGTCCTGTGGGCCGCCGTCATCTCGCTCGTCGCCCACTTTCTCGTCGGCGCGGTGAAGTCGTTGTTCACACTTCGGAGCTGGTGGTCGTCGGGCCTCGAGATGACCGCGGCCGGTCTCATCGTCGGCGGCGCGACGTACGTGCTCGGCGTGTTGTTCAGAGTCTCCACGTAGCTCCAATTCACACGGCCGGTGACCGGGCGCCTGCTCGCGCACACACTCCTGACGGCTCCGGACGTCCGCCCCGGCGCGCTGCTGGTCGTCCTGCACGGATTCTTCGGCGCCGGCCGGAACTGGAGGACCGTCGCGCGCGGCCTCACGATCGTCCGGCCGGATTGGGGCGTGGTGCTCGTCGACCTCCGGCTGCACGGCGCGTCGCAGGGATTCTCGCCGCCGCACACCGTGGACGCCTGCGCCCGCGACGTGGCCGATCTTGCCGCGGCGTTGAAGGCCCCGGTGGGCGCGGTGTTGGGCCATTCGTTTGGCGGCAAGGTCGCGCTCGCATATCTCCGCAGCCGTCCCGGGCCGCATCTCCGGCAGGTCTGGGTCATCGATGCCGATCCGTCCGCCGCGCCGCCGGGCGGAGGCGCGTGGGCGTTGCTGCGTACGGTCGAGGGACTGCCGCCGGTGTTTCCAAACCGCGAGGCGTGCGCCGCCGCGCTCGAGCGCTCGGGGTTCGACCGGCCGATCGCCGACTGGATGACAACGAACTTGGAGCGGACCGAGGATGGGTACCGCTGGCGGCTGGATTTCGCGTCGCTCGAAGCGCTGCTTCGCGATTTCTTTCAGGCCGATCTGTGGCCGGTCGTGGAACGCGTGCCGCCCGAGACACGGCTGTACGTGGTGAAGGCGGAGGCGTCGTCGGTCATCTCGGAGGCCTCCGTGTCACGCCTGGAGGCGATCGGACGGGCCTCGGGCCGCGTCGCCGTCGCGCGCGTCCCCGGCGGGCACTGGCTCAACGCCGACAACCCCGAGGACATGAGGGGGCTCCTGGCGGCACGTCTCCCCGTAGAGCCGCCCCCCCCGCCGGCGGGCGCCTCCGGATAGGACCTCAGCGCGATGTCACCGGGAACCGGATTGTGTATCCGGCTGGTCTCCGGCACATTCTTTTTTGAGCTGATCCTGTTCGTCGCCGTCTTCCTGCTGATCCGGCTGCGGCATCCGTGGCGCGCGTGGGTGACGGCATGGCTCGTCGCGATCGCGTCGATCTTGTTCTTGGCGAGCTTTGCGTTCCTTGGCGTTCTCGCGCTGGGCTACGGGTGCGGATAACGGCGATTCCTCCCCGCCGCTCCACCTGAGCGGGGAACCCCGCGGCTGTCCCGAAGTGTTGCGCGAGACACAGACTGCACCGGGGAGGCGAGCGTGGCCAAGTGGACGATCCCGCCGAAGGGCGGGCACATGGACAAGCGCACGGGGATCTACCTGCAGAACATGACGGGCCATGAGGTCGACGAGCGCCTCAAGAAAAACGATGTCCTGATCGTTCCGCTCGGTGCGACCGAGACGCACGGCGCGCACGCGCCGCTTGGCGAGGATGTGTTCCTGGTCTGCCGGATGGCGGAAGAGGTGGCGGCGCGCACCGGCTGCACCGTGGCCCAGCCGGTCTGGTACGGCTCGCATCCGTACCATCACCTCGGTATGCCGGGCACGATCGTCGTCCCCGAAGAGATTTTCGCGGGCTACGTGCGGGCGATGATCGCCGGCTTCTGGAACATGGGCTTCCGCAAGCAGATCCTGCTGAACGGGCACGGGCAGGAGTACGTGATCCCGACGGCGATGCACCAGTTCGCGAAGAAGTATCGCGTGCCGAGCCTCCTGCTGCTGGTCAATTGGTACCATCCGATCCGCGACCACTTCAAGCTGACCTCACAGGGCGGGCAGTACGAGACGTCATTCATCCACGCCGACGAGGTCGAGACGTCGTGGTCGCTCGCGCTGTTCCCCGAGTTGATCGACATGAAGTATGCGCCGGACAATACGGTGCAGGGCTTCCTGCCGGGCGACCACGTCGACAAGGCCGGCAACCTCCTCAACCGGCCGATCAACTGGTACGGCCAGGTCGGCGCCGGCCCGATCGAGGTGAAGGCGTACATTGAAGGCGTCGTCGGCCGCAGCAGTATCGCGCGCGCCGAGAAGGCGTACGCGGGCGTGGAGCAGCTGCTGGACTACCTAGAGCGGCTGGTGACCGACGTGCACCGGACCTTTCCGCCGGGCAAGCTCCCGCCGATCGAGATGATGACCGAGCGGGATCCGCACGAGCTCGACGCGGTGCTCAAAGGACCACGCAACGGCGGTAAGAGCATCTACAGCCTCGGCTATCCGCCGTGAGACTGGCCTACACGATCTCGGTCTCGCCGACCCAGTTCGCCGCGGTCGCCGCGGCCGACATTCAGGAGACGATCCCGGCGCTCGCCGGGCTCGGGTTCGACGGCGTCGAGATGGCCGTGCGGGATCCCAGCCAGGTCGACCTGGAAGGCCTCGCGGCCGCGGTGGAGCGCTCCGGGGTCACCGTTCCGGCGGTGGGGACCGGGCAGGCGTATCTCGAGGAAGGGCTGAGCCTGACAGCCCCGGACGAACAGGTGCGCGTGCGGGCGGTCGCGCGGCTCCTCGCGCAGATCTCGGTCGCCCGCCGGGTCGGCGCGCTGCTGATCGTGGGGCTGATCCACGGCCCAATTCCGGCAGACACCGGCCGCGCCGCCGCGGAAGAGCGTCTGCTGACCGGGCTCGGCACGGCGGCCCGGGCGGCGCGCACGGCGGGGGTGCGCCTGATGATCGAACCGATCAATCGCTACGAGACGAACTGGCTGAACACCGTGGACGAGGTGCTGGACCTGATCGGCCGCCTCGGCGAGGACAACGTCGGCGTGCTGCCGGACACGTTCCACATGAACATCGAAGAGACCGATGTGCCCGCGGCGCTGCGCCGTGCCGGCGCGCGCGTCTTCCACGTCCACGTCGCCGACAGCAACCGGCGTGCTCCGGGCTGGGGGCATCTGGATTTTGGGCCCGTCGTCCGGACGTTAGACGACATGGGGTACGCGGGCTTTCTGTCGGCTGAGATCCTGCCGAAGCCCGGCCTGCTCGACGCCGCGTGGCAGACGATCGCTGCGATGCGGCCGTTCGTGCCTCGGCAGGCCCGGTCCGAGCCGGAGGCGCCGGCCCCGCCGCTTCGCGGATCCGGAAACGGGCAACGCGAGATGGCGTGATGCAGGCGCTGAGTCGGGTTCAAGAGGAGGAGAGAACGCAATGGCCACGCCACGAATCTACGTGACCCGGTTGCTGCCGGGCCCGGGCCAGGAGCTGCTGCGTCGCGCGCAGGTCGAAGTGCGGAGCTGGGACCGTGAAGATGTCCCGGTGCCGCGCGACGTACTGCTGCGCGAGGTCGTCGACGCCGACGGGATCGTGTGCTGCCTGACGGAGAAGATGGACGCGGAAGTCTTCGACCGGATGACGCGGTGCCGCGTCGTCTCGCAGATCGCCGTCGGATTCGACAACATCGACGTCGCGGCCGCGACGCGCAAGGGAATTCTTGTCACGAACACCCCCGGGGTGCTGACCGAGACGACCGCCGACATGGGGTGGGCGCTGCTCATGGCCGCCGCGCGGCGTGTCGTGGAAGGCGACAAGTTTACACGGTCGGGGCAGTGGAAGACCTGGGAGATCATGGGGTTCACAGGCCAGGACGTGCACGGGGCGACGCTCGGGATCGTGGGCATGGGCCGGATCGGGCAGACGGTCGCGCGGCGGGCGATGGGGTTCGACATGCCGGTGCTGTACAGCGATGTGCGCCGGGCGCCCGAGTCGCAGGAGCGCGCGCTTGGCGCCCGTCACGTCCCGCTCGATGACCTGCTGCGCGAGGCGGACTTCGTCGTCATCACCGCAGCCCTGACCCCGGAGACCCGTCACCTGATCGCCGAGCGGGAATTGGGGCTGATGAAGCCGACCGCGATTCTCGTCAACATCGCCCGCGGTCCGATCGTCGACCAGCGGGCCTTGTACCGCGCGCTGGTCGACAAGAAGATTTGGGGGGCCGGCATCGACGTCTTCGAGGTCGAGCCGGTGGCGGCGGACGAGCCGCTCTTGAAGCTCGACAACGTGGTCGTGCCGCCCCACCTCGCCAGCGCCAGCGTCGCCACCCGGCTCAAGATGGTGACGCTCGCGGTCGACAGCTGTCTCGCCGCCCTGCGCGGCGACGTGCCGTCGAACACTGTGAACCGCGAGGCGCTCGACCGGAGCTGATGGCCGACCCCTGTATTTATCTGACCCGTCCACTGCCGGAGCCGGCGGCGCGCCTGCTGCGCGAGGCGCGGATCGAGCTCCGGAGCTGGCACCGCCACGACGCGCCGGTCCCGCGCGACGTGCTGCTCCGCGAGGTCGTCGACGCCGAGGGCGTCGTCTGCGTCATCACGGAGAAGATGGATGCGGAAGTGATCGATCGCATGAACCGCGGCCGGGTGGTCGCCCACGTCGGCGTCGGTTACGACAACATCGACGTCGCGGCCGCGACGCGCAAGGGCATCTTCGTCACGAACACCCCGGGGGTGTTGACCGAGACGACCGCCGATATGGGGTGGGCGCTGCTGATGGCGGTCGCGCGGCGTGTCGTGGAAGGCGACAAATTCACGCGGTCCGGCCACTGGAAGACCTGGGAGTTCATGGCCTTCACCGGGCAGGACGTGCACGGGGCAACGCTCGGGATCGTGGGCATGGGCCGGATCGGCTACGCGATCGCGCAGCGGGCGACCGGTTTCGGCATGGCCGTGGTGTACACCAACCGCAACCGCCTGGCGGAGGAGCGGGAGCGCGCCGTGAACGCGTGCCACATGCCGCTCGACGAGCTGCTCGCGCGCTCGGACTTTGTCGTCATCTCGGCGGCGCTCACGCCGGAGACGCGGCACTTGATCGGCCAGCGTGAGCTCGCCTTGATGAAGCGTACCGCCGTGCTCGTCAACATCGCGCGCGGACCGATCGTCGACCAGCGGGCGCTCTACCGTGCGCTGGTCGACAACACGATCTGGGCCGCGGGCCTGGACGTCTACGATCAGGAGCCCGTGCCGGCGGACGAGCCGCTACTCAAATTGGATAATGTCGTGCTGCCGCCGCACCTCGGCAGCGCGAGCATGACGACGCGCCTCAAGATGGCCACGACGGCTGCCGAGAACTGCCTCGCCGGCGCGCGTGGCGAGATCCCGCCGAACGCGGTGAACCCGGAGGCGCAGGAGCGCCGGTAGGCGGGCGGCGGCCGTGCTCACGAATGGGATGAAGGCCATACTGCGGTCCGGCCGGCCGGCACTCGGCCTGTCGGTGATGATCCCGTCGCCGCAGGTGGTCGAGATGGCCGGACGCCTCGGCTTCGACTGGGTGCTGATTGACTGTGAGCACGGCACGATCGGCCGCGAGACCGTTGAGTTGATGGCGATGGCCGCGCAGGCCGGCGGGACGACGCCGATCGCGCGCCCCGCGTCCAACAGCCCGGAGGCAATTCTACAAGTGCTCGAGGCGGGCGCGCTCGGGGTGCAGGTGCCGCACGTCGGCACGGCGGAAGAGGCGCGCGCGGCCGTGGCCGCCGTCAAGTATCATCCCCTGGGCTCGCGCGGGCTCGCGGCCGGTACGCGCCCGGCCGGCTACGGCTTCGGCGAGCCGGCCGCGGAGTATGTGGAGGCGTCCAATCGCGAGTCGCTCGTGTGCGTGCAGATCGAGGATACCCGGGGGCTCGCGAATCTGTCCGAGATCCTCGCCGTGCCGGGCGTCGATGTCTTCTTCGTGGGGCCGTCCGATCTCGCCCAGGCGATGGGGTATCCAGGCCGCGGCGACGTGCCCGAAGTGCGCGCCGCCATCGACGGCGCCTTCCGGGCGATTCTCGCCGCAGGCAAGGTCGCGGGATCGACGGGCTCGCCGGAGGCGATCCCCGGCCTCGTGCGGCAGGGCATCCGGTACACGTACACTCATCTCCCGCGGCTGCTCGCGCAGGCCGGACATGCGTTCTTGCGCGCGGCCAGGGCGGCAGCGCCACCCGGCGGGTAGGAGTCCGGTGGGTCGCCGGACTATTATCACGGCATGAGCATGCGGTGTCCGCAGTGCGGCCGCCCCAACGTCGTGAGTCACGTGACGATCCGTTGGACCCACGCGCGCGGCTCGCTCGTCCCCGAGCGCGGCTACTACTGCGTCGCGTGCGGTAACGCGTTCGACGAGCCCCGGCCCCAACGGGGCTCGTTTGCGTTCCGGTCCGTGCAGGTGCCCGCCGTCACGCCGGCGATTCGCCGCCTGCAGGAGAGCGCCGACGTGGTCGTCGTGCGGCACCGCACCGGGATGCGCGAGGTCGTGTACTGATCCTCGTGGTGGCCGTGCTGGCCGGCCTCGCGGCCGGCCGGCTTCGTGGCGGCCGTCTTGTCAACGTCACTCGACTCAACCCGCGATGGCTCCTCCTGCTCCTGTTGGGCGTCGCCGCGGTGGCGGCGGCGCGGAGTGCCGTGCTGCCGGTCGCGGCGGCGCGCGTGTGCGTCGTCGCCGGCTACCTGCTTGCGCTCGCCGCGCTCGCCGCGAACTTGCGGATCCCGTGGCTGTGGCTCGCCCTCGGTGGGACCGCGCTCAACGCCACGGTGATCGCCGCGAACGGCGGCCGCATGCCCGTGTCAGCCTCCGTCCTTCAGGCGGTCTCACGGTCCATCGTGCTGGGCGGGGCGACGGGGCCGTTCTATGTGCTTGCCGGACCCGGCACCCCGCTCGCGCCGCTCGGCGATACGCTACCGCTCGCCGCGGGCGGGGTTGGCGTCATCTTTAGTCCCGGCGACATCGTCTTGGCGGCCGGCATTGCGGCGACGCTGCAGGCCGCGATGTTGGGCGGGAGCGAATAGCGGCCCAGCGAATAGCGAACACCAGTACGTAGTGACGAAATCGGAGAGCCGCACGTGGTGCGGCTTTTTCTATGTTTGTGCACGTCTAGATGAAGGAGTATGGGGGCATGTGGAGAATGGTGGGGGTCTGTAGGGAATGGTGGGGAGTGAGTATCCCACAGCACGCGCGACGAGGGCGGGGGGCGATTGCGGACGGCTGCGGATGCTCAGGGGCGAAGCGCAATACGCGCTGGACGACAAAGGTCGTGTGGTGATTCCGCCCAAATTTCGGGCGATCATGGGCGACCGTATCATTGTGACCCGGTGGATCGATCCCTGCCTGTTTGCATTCTCCGCGCCTGAATGGCAATCGCTTGAAGAGAAGCTGCGGACGCTCTCGCTCGGTCAACACGAGGCGCGCCGGTACGTGCTCTCCGCGGCCGAAGATTGCGAGCTCGACCGGCAGGGGCGGATTTTTCTTCCGCCGCACCTGCGCGAGCACGCCGGCATTGCGAAGATGGTGACGATCATCGGGGTGGGAGGACATCTGGAACTCTGGAGCACGCCCACCTGGCGGAGGCGGCTCCAGAAGGTTCGCAAGGCGCCGGAGGAACTGGCGCAGCAACTGCAGGCGTTGACGCTGTAGGCGGTGAGTCGTGCTGGCGACGGTGGCCGTGTGGATGGGAGCGTCGGAATCCCCGCACACGACGATGCATGTCCCGGTGCTGGTGGACGAGGTGCTGACGTATCTGGCGCCGCGGCCCGGGGCGGTGATCGTTGACGCGACGCTCGGCGAGGGCGGACACGCCGAGGCCGTCTTGCGGAAGATTGCGCCGGCGGGCCGGCTGATCGGTCTGGACCGCGACGGCGAAGCGCTGCCGCGTGCGGAAGAACGGCTGCGGGCGTTCGGGCAGAACGTGACGCTCGCCCAGGCGAACTTCGGCGACCTGGACGAGGCGCTGGATGTGCTCGGCGTGGGGGCGGTGGACGGGGTGCTGCTCGACATCGGGGTCTCGACGCGGCAACTCATGGAGGCGGAGCGCGGCTTCAGTTTTGACCGCGTTGGGCCGCTCGATATGCGCATGGACCGCGAGGAGTCCCGGACGGCCGCCGATCTGGTCAATACCATGTCCGAGCGGGACCTCGCCAACGTGATCTACCGGTACGGCGAGGAGCGTGCGTCGCGCAAGATCGCCAGGCAGATCGTGGCGCGGCGCCCGCTGCGGACGACCCGCGATCTCGCCCGCGCGGTAGAGGCGGCGGTCGGATCCGGCCGTGGGCGGCTGCACCCTGCCACCCGCACGTTCCAGGCGCTGCGGATCGCCACAAACCGCGAGATCGAGTCACTCGAGCGCGCGCTGCCGCAGGCGGTGCGGCGCCTCCGCCCGGGCGGGCGGCTCTGCGTGATCGCGTTCCACTCGATCGAGGACCGCGTGGTCAAGACGACGCTCGCACGATTCGCGCGCGGCTGCACCTGCCCCCCGGGCCTGCCGGAGTGCCGCTGTGGCGGGGAGCGGCTCGTGCGGATCCTGACGAAGAAGCCGGTCGCGGCGTCGCCGGCCGAAGTGGCCCGCAATCCGCGCGCGCGCAGCGCGCGGCTGCGCGCGGCCGAGCGGCTGCTCAACGATGGTCGCGCATCTCGACGGAGCGGCACTTAGATGTTGGCGCTTGACAGGCAGCATCAAGTTTATCCGGTGCTTCTGCCGGAATCTTGGGCCGAAGGGGGGGAGGCGACCCGGCGTCGGCGGAGACGTTATCCGGTAGTTTCGGCACTCACAGTCGCAGCATTCGCGGTACTCCCGTTCATCGCATACGTCGCAGCAGTATCCAACGCCGCACACATCGGCTACCAGATCCTACACCTGTCGCAGGACATCGCCGCCCTAGAGATGGACCACGAACGTCTCCAGGCCACCGCCTCCTCCCTGAGGGCCCCGGATCGCATCGAGCGACTGGCCGTGACGCGCCTCGGCCTTCGCTCCCCCGGCGCGCACCAGATCGCCGCGATCCGGCTGCAGCGCACCGCCGTCCGTCCGGTCGACCACCGGACCGGGCTGTGGCAGCGGGTCGGCGAATACTTCCACCGCAGCGAGGCGCAGGCCGCACCGGCGCCGCGATGAACCGTAATCGGCGGTTTGGCGCGCGCCGCCTCGCGCGCGCCTCCGTCCGATCACGGCGTGGGTAAGGACGCGAACGTGCGCGGACCGCGACGGCGTTATCGTGCGTCGGACGGATCAGCTTCTCCGCGGACGCGCGGTGCGACCGCGCACGCGTGGGCCGACGGCGCCTCGAGCGGTCCGGGCGTGCCGCAGAGGCGGCTCGCGGCGCTCGCCGTCGTTTGGGTCGTGGCATTCGCCCTCCTCGCGGTCCGCATGGTCGATCTTCAAGTAGTGCGCGCCGGCCCCCTCGGGCGTCTTGCCGTGCGCCAGCAGCTGGAGTCCCTCACGCTCCCGGGCCGCCGCGGGCTGATCGTCGACAGCGCGGGCCGTCCGCTCGCGATCAACGTCGAAGTCGATTCGGTCTACGCGGTGCCCAAGGCGATCGACGATCCCGGCGCGTTCGCCCGTGCGGTCGCTCCCGTCCTCGGGCTCACGCCCGCGGAGGTGCGCGTGCGCCTCAGCCGAGGCGGCCCGTACTTCGCCTGGCTCGCGCGCCGCCGGCCCGCGGAGGTGGCCGACCGCCTCCGCGCGCTGAATCTCGGCGACGTCGTTGGGATCGCCGCGGAGTCGCGGCGCGCCTATCCGGCCGGCACGCTCGCCGCGAACCTGCTCGGCTTCACCGGCACGGATGACGACGGGCTCGCGGGCCTCGAGCTGCAGTACGACCGGCTACTGCGCGGCACGGGCGGCGTGGAGGTTGCGGACCGCGACGCGATCGGCCGGGAACTCGTTCAGACTCAACGCATCGTCACGCCGCCGCGCGACGGCGCCACGCTGGTGCTGACGATCGACGAAGTGATCCAGCATATCGCGGAGCGCGAGCTCGCGCGCGCCGTCGAGCAGACGCATGCCCATGCCGGGATCGCCATCGTGATGGATCCGGAGACGGGTGCTCTGCTCGCGTTGGCGGCGGCGCCGTCGTTCGACCCGAATCGCTACCAGGCCGCGCCGCCGGCGCGTTGGAAGAGCCCCGCGGTCGCCGACGTGTATGAGCCCGGCTCGACGTTCAAGCTGATCCTCGCCGCCGCGGCGCTGGACAGCCACGCTGTCACCCTCGACGACCGCTGGACCGATCCCGGTAAGATCCGGATTAACGGCGTCACGATCCACGACGCGGAGCCGACCGAGCACTTCGAGTCGCTCGGCCTCGCAGACATCATCAAATACTCGAGCAACGTCGGCGCGGCGCAGGTTGCGACGCGCCTCGGCAAGGACACGATGTACGCGTACATCCGGCAGTTCGGCTTCGGCCGGCCGACCGGCGTCGATCTGCCGGGCGAGGCCGCGGGGCTCGTACGGCCGGTCGCACAGTGGTTCGGGCCGACCCTTCAGAACATCGCCTTCGGGCAGGGCATCTCGGTGACCCCGATCCAGCTGCTCGTCGCAGCCTCGTCGTTCGGCACCGACGGCCTCGCCGTGCGGCCGCACGTCGTCGCCGTCGTCCGCGACGCGTCGGGGAGGACGATCGCGACCCCAGGCGACGGCACGCGCCGGCGCGTCATCGACGCCGGCGTTGCCAAACAGGTGCTCGCGATGATGCGGGAGGTGGTTCGCGCCGGCACCGGGGTCAAGGCTCAGCTGGACGGGTACGCTGTCGCCGGCAAGACAGGCACGGCGCAGCGGCCCGGGCCGTCGGGCGGCTACGAGCCGGGCGCGTACATCGCCTCGTTTGTCGGGCTCGTCCCTGTGCCGTCGCCGCGCCTCGCGATCCTGGTGGTGGTGGACAGGCCGCGGGGCATCTACTTCGGCGGAGACGTGGCCGCGCCGGTCTTTCACGAGATCGCCCGTCAAGCGCTGTGGTACCTGCGCGTGCCGCCGGAGGACTCCCCGGAGGCGGCGATGACGCCACCGGCGGGGGCGGCCGCGGCGTCGCCAAAACGCTGATCCGCGGCGCGGTAACGCGGCGCTTTTGGGCATTTTGATGGTATGCTCAGCGCGGAGGATTACCGGATGCGTGTCAGAGACCTCGTGGCCGCGCTGGCTGCGCCGGACGCGGGAGCGGCGACCGGCGCCGCGGTGTCCGTCGTGGGAGATCCGGGCCGGGAGTTCACCGGGCTCGCGAACGACTCGCGCAGCGTGCGGCCGGGCGATCTGTTCGCGGCGATCCGTGGTTTTGCCCAGGACGGGCACCGTTATGCGGCGGACGCCGTGCGGCGGGGTGCCACCGTCTTGCTCGTCGATCATCCGCTGGCCGATCTCGCCGTCACCCAAATCGTCGCACGAGATTCGCGCCGGACGTTCGCAGCCGCCGCGGCGGCGTTCTTCGGCTACCCCTCGCGTGAACTGCGCCTCGCCGGCATCACCGGCACGAACGGCAAGACCACGACGACCTACTTCATCGACGCGATCCTCCGGGCCGCGGGCCGCCGCAGCGCCGTGATCGGGACGCTCGGCGTCCAGGTGGACGGCGCGGCGGTGGAGTTTCAGACTACGACACCCACCACGCCCGAGGCCTCGGACCTGCAGCGTCTCCTGCGTGAGATGGCGGACCAGGGCGTGCGGGACGTGACGATGGAAGTGACGTCCCACGCCCTCGAGCTCGACCGCGTCGTCGGCTGCCGCTTCGTGACCGCCGTCTTCACCAACCTTACACAGGACCACCTCGACCTCCACGGCACGCTCGAGGCGTACCGGGACGCGAAGGCGCGGCTGTTCGCGATGGTGGAACCCGACGGCGTCAGCGTCGTCAACGCCGACGACCCGTCCGGCGACGCGATGGTCCGCGCCAGCCGCGCGCCGGTGTGGACGTATGGAATCGACCGGCCGGCACGCGTCCGCGCGGAGGCGCTCTCCCTCAGCCCGCGCGGGACAACGATGACGGTCGTCTGGCCGGAAGGGCGCCTGCCGGTTGCGCTGCGGCTGCCGGGCCGCTTCAACGTGAGCAACGCCCTCGCGGCGTTTGCAGTCGGCCTCAGCCGCGGCGTGCCCGCCGAGACGCTGCGCCGCGTGCTGGAAACTACGGCCGGGGTGCCGGGCCGGTTCGAGCCCGTTGACGAAGGCCAGCCGTTTGCGGTGATCGTGGACTACGCGCACACGCCCGACAGCCTCGAGCAGGTGCTGCGGCTCTCCGCGGAGATCGTGCAGGGGCGGCGGATTGTCGTGTTCGGCTGCGGCGGCGACCGCGACCGTACGAAGCGCCCGATCATGGGCCGGATAGGCGCGACGCTCGCGGACTACGCATTTTTCACCTCTGACAATCCGCGCAGCGAGGATCCCCAGGCGATCCTTCGCGAAATCGAGGCGGGCGTGCCGGACGCGCGCAACTACTCGAGCGAGGCGGACCGCCGTGCCGCGATCGAGCAGGCGATCGCGATGGCTCGCGCCGGCGACGTCGTGGTGATCGCCGGCAAAGGTCACGAAACCTACCAGATCGTCGGCGACCGGGTGATCGATTTCGACGACCGCGCGGTCGCCCGGGAGGTGCTCCGGGCGCGCCACGCCCGGAACGCCCCATGAGCGCAGCGGCGATCCCGGCCGCGGAGGCCGCGCGGCTCGCGGGCGGGGC
>DATEGA010000004.1:0-42979 GCA_035280345.1 bacterium
CGCATGTTTACTTACGTCCGCTCTATATATAGTGTTACTTGACATAACGGATGGCCTTAGGGTACAAGGTATCTGCGACAGTTTTCAGACGACCGAAGGGTGGGACGGTCGTGCGCTCGGGACTCCCCGCGTGACACTGGGACAGAAGATCCGTGCCGCCCGCCTCGAACAGCGGCTGACCCAGGAACAACTGGGTGGCCGTGACTTCTCCAAGAGTTATGTCTCGGAGCTAGAGCGCGACCACCGCACGCCTCGCCTGACCACTCTGAAGATCCTGGCCCGCCGGCTCAACCGGCCGCTGTCCTACTTCCTTGACGGGGTGACCGAAGACCGGGAGGCCGAAGCCTTTCTTATGGTCGGCCTCGCCTATCTTCACGCCGACTCGTTCGCACAGGCAGCACCATGGCTCAAGCGGGCGGACGAGGCTGCGTCCGGCGACGGCGATGAACTGCTGCAGGCCCGCATTGACATGGCGCTCGCCTACGTCGATCAGTATCTTGGCCACGATCTGCGCGCCTGGCGCCGGGCCGAGCGGGTGGTTCGCACGGTGGCGCACAGCGGGGATCGCGACACGCTCGTGCGGGCACACGCGTGCCTCGGCCGGAGCAAGCTGGCCGCCGGCGATTCCGCCTCCGCGGCGTGGACGTTTGAAGCGGCCCTCCATCTAGTGTCGGCGACCGAGGCCACGCCACCGCCGGCGACCGCACTGCACTACTATCTGGGTCTCGCACGGGAGCGAATGGGACAGACGGCCGAGGCGGCCGATGCCTTTCGTAAAGCGCTCGAGGTCGGCGAGAAGTTCGCGGACGCGCGTCACGCGGGCGGCTGGTACGCTGGTCACGCGGCGGCGGCCGCGCGGGATGGTTCCTTTGACGCCGCCATCGCGCACGCCGGGGAAGCTATCGCCGTCTGCGACACCGTCCAGCACCGGCGCCGATTGGCGGACATCCACTGGCAGTTGGGCGATCTCGAAGCGCGGGCGGAGCAGTGGACCGGCGCGCGGCGCCACTACGCGGCAAGCATCGCAATGTACGGCGCCGCCCGGCAGGTTCGGGGCGCGGCGCGGACGCTTGCGGCGTTCGTCGACGCCGTACAGGCGCGCCTCCGTCCCGACGTTATCCAGACGGTCGGCGAGACGGCGCTTGTGCTGTTTCCCGACGATGACGGCGCGGCCGTAGAGGACCGCGCGGCCACACTTTGGCTTCGCGGGGCGATTCAACGAATGCTCGGCCGCATGAATGACGCCCGCGAATCCCTCACCGAAAGCCTCCGTATGTTCGAGGCTCTTCGCTGTTCAGAGGAAGTAAAGGCGATCCGTCGCGAACTGGCGTTGCTCGCAGTCGAGTCGGACGATCTCGCGACCGCCCGTGAATATCTTGCCGTGCTTCGGGAGGCCACAGAAGCCAACCACGCCCCGATGGTCCCCTAGGACCGCCCAGGAGGACGCGCGCCGCCCCAAGTCCAAGAATTGCGCCCGGGAGCGTCGCCGGGACGGACCGCTCCGTATTCCGTCCCAGAGGGGGAGCCGAATGCGCTGTCCGACGTGCGGGGCGGAGTACCACGCCCATGACCGGTTCTGCACGCACTGTGGAGCCCCGCTCTCAACCGCAGCGGGCGCGTCGGCCGCGCAGGTCGCAAACGTCCGGCCGTCCACTGGCCACCCGTCGTCCACGTCCGCCGGACACCCTCACGGGTCGATCGAGCCCGCGGCGCACCACCCGGCCGCACGCACATCGACGACCGCCGCCCAACCCGGACAGCGGCACGGGACGCTTCGCGCAGCGGAACTCCGGCTGGAACGACTTGCCGGGACGCAGGATCTCGAAGGCTTCAGCCTGCGCGATATGTTCGGCGAGGTGTTTAAGCACCGTACGGAGGACGAACTGGACGACTATCTCGTCTGCGGCACGCCGCAGACGACGCCGGCGCTGCACGAGGTGAAGCCGGCGTGGCCGCGGCCGTGGCTCTTCGGGCGGATGCTGCTGTTTATCGGGGCGCTCTATGCTGGGCTCGCGTTCGCGGCGTTCAACTTCCAGAACATCAATGCCGTACCCGGTATGCTGATGATGGGCGCTCTCGCGGTGCCGCTTGCGGTGCTCACGCTGTTCTTCGAGCTCAACGTGCCGCGGAACGTCTCACTCTACACGACGCTGATGCTGATGACCTTCGGCGGCGTGTTTGCGATCATCGTGGCGCTCTTTGGCTATCAGGTCAAGGAGCTCAACTGGCTGGGCGCATCAAGCGCCGGCATCGTCGAAGAATCCGGAAAGCTCCTCGTGGTCGCGCTGCTGATGCGCCAGGCCAAGTACAAGTACATTCTGAACGGCCTCTTGTTCGGCGCCGCGGTCGGCGCGGGGTTCGCCTGGTTTGAAAGCGGCGGGTACGCGTTCCAGCAGCTGCTGCAGTCTCAGTCGCTCGCGGCAGCGGTGAATCTGACCCAGACACGCGCGCTTCTGTCGCCGTTCGGCCACGTCGCCTGGACGGCCATCGCGGCGGGCGCGCTGTGGCGGGCGAAGGGCGACGCGCCCATGACCGTCAAGCCGTTCACAGACGGCGGCTTTTGGAAGGCGTTTCTTATCCCGGTCGTCCTGCACGGGCTGTGGGATTCGCCGATCCCGGCCGTGTTCGACCTGAAGTACATCGCGATCGGCATCGTTGGGTGGTTCGTGGTGTTTGGCTTGGTTCAGCAGGGCCTGTGGCAGGTTCGCGACGAACAGCGCGCGTCCAGTCCGGCGGCAGAGCCGGCCGGCATCGCCTCGGCGCCCGCAGGTTCTTGATTTGTCTCATCTCACCGATCGTGCAGCGTTGTCCGGGGAGGGGGAATGACGCGTGTTCTGCGGTGCCTGTGGCAAGCCGCTTAGCGAAGGCGTGAAGTTCTGCCCTGAGTGCGGTGCGCCCGTCCGGCGTGCGCCGGAGCGTGCGGAGGCTTCCGCGACTCCACCGCAGCCGGCCGCGACTCCTGTAGTCTCGGCACCCGCCCCGGACCCTCGGCCCGCGGCGCCGGCTCCCGCCCTCGCGGCGGCGGCCGTCGGGAACGTCGAGCAGGCCCTTCTCGTCGCGCCCCTTCTACTCGGCGCCGGCGCGCTGTTAATCCTCATGGCCGGCGACGTCCCCGACTGCGTGTTCGGCCTCAGCGTGGCGGGAATCACGTACGTGGTGGGCTATCAGAATTTCAAGCAAGGCAAGCTGAAACAAGCCAAGACCGGTTCCCTCATCATGGGTATCGTCGCCGGGGTGGGTTTCCTCACCAGCGCCGGCCTGGGTAACATGATCCTCATGCTGCTGGACGCGGGTGCCGCGGCCGGACTGATTTACTCCTCAACGAAACTGTAGCGGCTGGCGCTACGTTGCACGCCTACAGCACCGAGGACCAGGTCGTGCGCTTCGTCGGGACGCTCGGCCGGATCACTCCCGCATAGCCGTCCATCGCCTAGCGCGGCACCTGCACTACGACTAGCATGACCATGTTGTGCAGGCTGTGGGCGATCATCCCGGGCACTAGCGAACCCGTCGTGTCATACAGATACCCGAGCACCCAGCCCAACGCGGCCAGCGCAAGCACTTGCGCCGGCTGTAGGTGCGCCGCAGCAAAGACGAGCGCGCTGATCCCAACGGCGATGTGCCGGGTGAAGCGCTGGCGAAGCGCGCCAAGCGCGAGACCGCGAAAGAGGATTTCCTCGCCGGCGGGCGCCACGATCCCGACGACCGCGGCGGCCAGCGCAAGGCCGGCAATGTTTCCCCTGAGGTGGGGCAGGAGGTCGTAGATCGACCGGCCACATCCGCTTGGTCCGGAACTCGGAGCGGCGGGAGCGTGCCGGAGGACCGCCGTCAACAGAGCGACGGTGACGAGTTGTGCGGCGCCGCTCGCGGCGATCGCGGCGGCGCCTCCAACCAGGCCCTCGACGATCCGGCGTGGCGTCCGGTCGAAGCGAAGGCCGAGCTGTGCGAGCGGCAGACCATACTTGGCTCGCACGACGCAAAGGGCCGCGGCGCCAAACGCCGCAGACGGCACCGCGAACGCCAGTACAGCTGGCACCACGGGGGTCTTCACGCCGCCGCCGACCAACGCCCCCGCGGACAATCCGAGTCCCCAACTTCCGGCGACATCGCCGAAGCTCCACCGGGCGCCCGGCCGCGGACGCATCAGCCAGTAGAGGGACGCGACCAGCGCGACGATCGCCCACGGTGTCGCGCACATATAGGATCATCCGACAGTCACAATGTCCTCACCTTTTTCGGACACGGTGCAGGAACTTTGATCGCTGGGTGGTACGAATTGGTCACCACTGCTCGGCCCGCTCACGACGATTGTGAAGGCCGAACTGATTTCGGTGTGGGGTCGAGTAACGCGCTGCGCCGCGAGCGGGTTCCTCGGGGGGACCGCGATGGACGTCAAGCTTGACGTTGAGCTTGATTCGCCCGAACGAGAAGAAACGTTTCGACGCGCGCTCTATCAGGACATGGCACGCGAGGGTTTGCCGGCACGGTTGGTCACTGCGCCTCCGGAGCCCGGCGACCGAGGCTCGATCGAGGATCTGTTCATTTCGATACCCGGCCTGTTCGGGATGGTGGGAGGCGGAGGGCCGATCGTCGCCGGGGGCCTTATCACTGCGCTGGTCGTGGACCTGCTCAGATCCTACTTTGAGCGGGCTCCGCGGCTTCGGTTGACGTTTCGGCGGCCCGACGGCCGGAGTGCGACGCTGACCCGCGACAGCCTGACTCCGGATCAACTTCCAAAGACGTCCGAGCAGTTGCGCGACCTGTATCGTGCGCCCTAACGCCGCGGTCTGCGCGATCGTTGCGTTTCTCGCCGTGGGGCTGCCGTCCGCCGGAGCGGTCGCGCAGCCGGGCGCGGCCGTCGCGAACATGACCCCGATTCTTGCCGCCATCAACAGCGTCATGCGGGTGGTGGCGAGCCGGCCCGGCGGTACAACTGACTCCGGAACCGGGTTCATCGCCCGCTCGCTGCCGACCGGCCAGTTGATTCTCACGGCCTACCACGTCGTGCGGGGCGCGTCCGCCGTGCGGGTGTCCGGCGGAACGCTTCAACTGGCCTCCATTAGCGCGCGCGTCGTCGCCGGCGACCAGGCAGCTGATGTCGCGGTCCTGATCGTGCCCGGTGTGTATATCGCCCATCCGCTGCCGCTGGGTGATGCCATGAGCGTCACGCCCGGCCAGCCGGTGTACGTGCTGGGATTTCCGCGTCCGGAAAGTCTCGGCGATACCCGTGCGACGTTCACCGGGGGGACCGTCAGTGCGGTCCTCCTCGGACTGATTCAAATGCAGGCGCCGATCAGTTCGGGCAACAGCGGTGGTCCCGTGCTGACCCAGCGCGGCGACGTTGTCGCCTTGGTGACCGGTGTGCTGACCGAATCGAAGCAACTGGTTACGCAGCAGATCAACTTTGCGACCTGGATCAACGCTGCGCTACCGATGCTGGACACCGCGCGAGCCGGGAGCCGTGCGTCCCAGCCGCATGCTTTCACGTTGGCGGCGGGGAGCGGTGATCAGGCGGTCTGCGCCCAGGCAGGCACGGCCACGTTGAACAGCCGGGATGACCTCGGTGAACTACCGCTCGTTGAAGCGGCGAAAGGCGCGCATCAGGAGATCGTACAGTGCCTTCTGGGGAACGGCGCAGACCCCAACGCCGCCGAATCGGATGGTACGACCCCTCTGCTGGCGACGGCGGAAATCGTTGGACGGTGCCCGCAGCCGTCCCGCTCCGCCGTCGCCGCATGTCTGGCCGCCTTCCAACTTCGTACCGTGCAGATCGCGCAGACGCTCCTCCACGCCGGGGCCCTGGTCAACGTGCGAGACGCTGCGGGCGCCTCGCCGCTTGAGCGGGCGATCCTGAGCGGCAATGGCCGGCTCGCCGAGTTGTTCATGGACGCCCACGCAAACCCCAACCTTCGGGACAAGGTCCTCGGCGCCACCGCGTTGATGTACGCGGCGCAACGGGGATATGAGCCGATGGTCGCTCGGCTTGTGTCGCGGAGCGGCGCCGCGGTCAACCTTCAGGACTCGGACGGGAGGACCGCCCTTGACTACGCCGTTCTGGGCGGCGACCTGCCGACGATCCACACGCTGACCTCGGCGGGGGCGAGCGCCGCCGTGCGCGACCACGGTGGACAAACTCCCCTCTGGTACGCCGCGCGGGTGCTGCTGTCCAAACTCAGTCTGACGCAAAGCACGCAGCCGTCCGAGGTCACGACGCTGCTCAACGCCGCCGCACACGGCGAGCTGGCCAAGGTGGAGGCGCTCGCCGGGTGCGGCGCCGCCGTTGCCTGCGCCTCGACGCAGGCACCGCTCGCACCGCGGGTAGCCGGAGCGCTGCGGTGGTACCGCGCGGTCGCTGTTCTCTTGGAGACGCACGGCGCATCGGTGTGGTTGGGCGCCGGAGGCGCGGCGACCCGAGCGATGCAGGCGGTTTGGGAGGATCGGCTTAACGTGATTTTGGACCCCAAGACGGACATCGCGGCACTGAACGCGCAGGATGCTGAGGGCTGGTCTCCGCTGATGGCGGCGGTGTGGCGGGGCGGACTCGCCGGCCGAATGGTCAAGGCGCTGCTGGACCGCCACGCCGATCCGGCCACGGTCAACGACCTCGGGCGTACGCCACTCATGTATGCCGCCG
Source organism: bacterium (assembly GCA_035280345.1). Classification (GTDB taxonomy): domain Bacteria; phylum Sysuimicrobiota; class Sysuimicrobiia; order Sysuimicrobiales; family Segetimicrobiaceae; genus DASSJF01. The sequence goes on from DATEGA010000004.1 coordinate 6,635, forward strand.
CGCGCGGAGACCTGGTGGTCGTCCAGATGCTCCTGGACGGGGGCGTCTCGCCGCTGACCCAGGATTTCGAAGGCCACAACGCCGCGTGGTACGCGATGTGTTACCGGAAGGGCGGGGCGCCGGCGGCGGCCCGAGTCCTCGGGGTGCTGCAGACCGTACCGCCGAAGTGTTCCTGAGGTGACAGGCGAGGACACGGATTCGTTCCTGGGGGGAGGAACCATGGCAGTTATATCGCGGGGCGCCGGACTGCTGGCGATCGTGCTATTGGTCTCGGCGTGCGGCGGGCCGTCCGGGATCGGCCTCACCCCGGCCGATTGGGACAAGGTGTATCAGGCCAGCCTGGCCTACGAGAACGCGATGGGGATCGCCCGGCGCTCGGCGCAGACGTGGACGGCTTCGCGGCATGACCGCGATGGGGTCCAGGCACTGAGGCAGCAGGTAACCGCGCTCACGGGCGAAGCCAGGGCCGCGGCCGACGGAGCCCCGGAGTGTACGTCGACCAGCATGGGTGAGGTGTGCGCGGCCGTCAAATCGCTTCGCGACACGTCTGGTGCATCTGTTCTCGCCATGGCCAGCACAAATCTTGGAGCGGCGGAGGCCGCGCTGACGTCTCTGCAGCACACGCACGATGCGCTGATTCAAGACTATGCGACGGCCGGCGAGTCGTGGAACGCCTGGGTGCGGACGCTCATGATGGTGGTAGCCAACTACGATCAGGTCAGCGCCTGGCCCGATTACGGCCGGCGCCGGGACCAGGCGGTCGCCGCGGTCACCGCGTTCACCAACGGTCACGAAGACAGAACGCTGGCGGATCAGTCCGCGGCGTTGACCGTCGCGCTGAAGGCTGGAAGTAGCAGCCTGACCGCACTGTCGCGAGCCCTTGTGACCGCCCGCGGCCAGGCTCCGGAAACTACCGCGACGGGGGCCGCGGGTCCGACCGCCGCGACGGGAATCGCCCAAACCCAGACCGGCGCCGCCAGCTCGGTGTCCCTTGCCCCCGGGTTCTCTATCGATCCTACGGGAATTATCCAGCAGTTGATTCAGTCGCAGTACGCCGCTCAACTAGAGCGGCAGAAGGAAGCCCGCGCGGGAGTGCTCAGTGAGCTGCGGAACCTGCTGTGGCCCGATTACAGCTGCTTCGAAGCACCGAGTGTGGCGTGTCCCGGCTTTCTCCCGGCACGCTAGTTATGTGACGAACGCTCTGAGCTGCCCGACGGTCGCGGGCAGCTGTTCCGGTTCGAGGTTTTTCGCGGTGAGGACGAACTCGCGCCCGTCTTTGCGGCGGAGCACGATCCTCAGTGCCGGAAGGCGGAGGACGTAGGTTGCGAAGACGCCGAGCGCCATATCGATCCCCTTGTGGGCGAGAAAGAGTGTGAGGACCTCCGACGCCGGGACGCCCTTTGTCCCGGGCTCGGCCGGAGCCTCGCTCAGCGCACTCGGCACGTCGGCCTCGCGGTTCAGGGTAGTGCCAAGCTCGCGGAGCACTTGATGACGTTTCTCCGCGGGTAGTTTGTCTTCTAGAAGCGACAGCGCGATGTCCATCGGATCTCCCCCACGCTAGTCCGCAGGAGCCTCGCCCCGAGGACGGGTAATAGGGCTTAAATCGACGAAGAACCGCAAATGTCCTCCGGTTCTTGGCTGGAATTGTGATGCGCCACTGATGCCGGCGGCGCACGCCGTCGCCGGATGCCGGGCGGTTATGAGGCGATCAGCCCGCCGATGATCGCGCCGAGCAACAGAGGACCGACGTGCGTGAGCAGGATGACGAAAGCGCCTAGCCCGAGCACGGCTCCCAAAAGGGGAATGCCCGTGAGCGCGGAGCCAAAGAGTGTCAGCGCGACGCCCAGGACCACGATCGGCAAGAGCACCGCGAGAATCGCCGGGCCGACACCTCCGGCCTTCTTGCCGCCGACAATCCCGGCGATCAGCGGCCCGATCACCGGCAGCCAGAAGAGCAGGAATGAAATAATGAACATCCACGTCATGCCGCTGCTGATGCTACCGCGTCGTTTGGGAGCCGCCATAGTCTAAACGTTACAATTTCGCAACACGTTTGTGGTGGCATACGGTCGGCTTCTATGCTCGTCAGGGGGTGAGCGATGGACCGGCTTCAGCAGAATGGAGGAACCTCCGGCTTTATCACCGCGCTGTGCTTGGCTCTGCTGTTCACTCTGTTCATCGCCAGCGGGTTGGATCCGCAGACGGCACAGGACCCCGCGAAGGCGCTGCCGATCCTGGGCCAAAAGGCCGGCCTGATCGCGGGGATCGGCGTTCTGGGGTTTCTCGCCTCGGGGTTCGGGCTGGTCTTTACTTTTGGGCTGTTTGCGCGCCTGCGCGAGAAAACCCCGACGCGCGCCTACGCCAGCCTTGGTTTCGCGTTCGTGGGGCTCACGTCCCACGCGCTCGCTGCCGGGCTGCTGTGGCAGGGCGGACAGATGCTGGTTGCGCTTTCCGCGACGAATCAACCGGCTGCCGGGCAGGCGTGGATCGCGCTCGGTGCGGTCAATCAAAGCCTGATGGCTGGAGGCAACGCCTTCACGGGCGCCGCGGTGCTCGTGGCCGGCTGGGCGATTGTCGAGGCCGGCGCGCTGAACAGAACGCTCGGCTGGCTGGCGATTGTCGCGGGGATCGTCGAGTTGGCGCAGGTGTTCAGCGCCCAAATGGCGTTGATGGGTCTCGGGTTCGTGCTCGTGATCATCTGGTTGGCGTGGGGCGGCTCGCAGCTGCGGCGGCCGCCGGCATAACACAGGCGCAGGTTCGTGCCGAGCGGCGTCTAAGCCCAGTTCATGCCGCGGCGGTTCAGCGACGGCGACATCCAGCGGTTTCTCGCGACCCGCGAGGTAGTCGTTCTCGCCACGATTCGGCCGGACGGCGCACCGCTGGCCATGCCGGTGTGGTTCTGGCACGACCGTGAGTCGCTGGTGATGATCAGCGAGGCCGCCACGCAGAAGGTCCGCAACATCCGCCGCGATCCCCGGGTCTGTGTCGTCGCGGAGTCGGGGGCGCGTGAGGACGCGCGCACGGTGATTATCAGCGGCCGGGCGGACTTTCTCGAGGAGTCGCCGGCACGACAGACACTGGTCCGCGCGCTTCTCGACAAGTACACGCCGAATCTCGGGCGGCGGTGGCGCGGGGAGGTGATGCCGGCGGACCGGGTCATGTTCCGGATCGTGCCGGCATCGGTACGCACCTGGGGAATGTGACGCAGAAAGCGGCCGCGTTCGTCCTGCTCGCTGTTCTCGCATCGGTCGCGCCGGGCGAGTCGTCCCCGGCCGGCAGTCTGTACGCGCCGCAGAGGATCGACTTCCCCTGTCCGACGCCGGTGACTCCTGCCTACGGCAAGGACTGCGATACCTATTTCTACTGGGTTCAGCGGTTCTACAATGGCGTGCCGATACTCGTCGCGGGTTGGACCGCACGTGCGCGCCGGCTTCTGTCGAAGGTCGGCGACGCCGCGAGACCCGAGCTGACGGTGAAGATTAACGTCCTCGGTCGTACGATCGCCGCCGAATGGGCGAAAGCGAACGAATACCGGCGGATCCATACATACCGCGCTAAACCGGGTCAGCCGCCCGATGCCTCGCGCGGCCAAGGGTATCCCAACATGGAAGACTTGAACCAGCGTCTCGAGATGACGCTGGCCAGGGAGACGGGCGATGGAAACGCCGTGGAGCAGCTCGTGGACACGGCACAGCGAGTGGCCGAGAAGGCGATTCGCGGTGAGCCGTTGAGCGACGCGGAGAAAGTCTGGGAGCCTTAGTTTCTTGTTGGCGGGCTGTCTTTGACACCTCGGGACCGCGCCTATAATATGGAAGGTACCTCAACGGCGGGCGGTTAGCTCAGGGGTAGAGCGCATCCTTCACACGGATGAGGCCGCAGGTTCAAGACCTGCACCGCCCACCACGCATTCCCTGCACCCGACTGCACGAGATTGTCGCGGCAAAGCGCCTGACAAGTGCAAATTGAGTGCAGCCTCCCAGCCTTCCGTGTCGAAGCATGGGATAGACCTATGAGTGCATCTCCGCCGGGCCTAAGCCGGGGCGTTCTGAGGCACGGTGAACAACCTCGGCAGACTGGCGCGGCAGGAGGGACGTGATATCATGGGCGGGCGCTTGGCCGGAAAGGTTGCGGTGGTCACAGGTGCTGGCTCGCGGGCTGCGGGCATAGGCAATGGCAAGGCCGCAGCGATTCTCTTCGCACGCGAAGGTGCAGCGGTCGTGTGTGCCGACCGAATCGTGAGTCGGGCTGACGAAACGGTGGCTGCGATCGTCGCGGAAGGCGGCACGGCTTCCTCGTTCGCCTGCGATGTCTCGCATCGCGAAGGCTGTCAGCAATTGGCGGCCACTGCGGTCGAACGCTATGGGCGACTCGACATCCTCCAAAACAACGTCGGCATCCCCTCCAATCAGAGCCTAGAGCAGATCACGGAAGAAGCGTGGGATCACGTGATGGGCGTCAACGTGCGGAGCATGGCCTTGGCGGCGCAGGCGGTGGTGCCGCAGATGAAGGTTGGTGGGTCCGGCTCTATCATCAACATCTCCTCGGTCGCCGCGCTGCGCGCAGTTCCCGCGTCCGTGACGGCGTACACGACCAGCAAGGCTGCGGTCATTGGACTGACGATGGCGCTGGCGGGCCAGTTGGGGAGCAAGCGCATCCGTGTCAACTGCGTTGCGCCCGGCCTAGTATATACGCCGATGGGCGCGGAGGGGCTTGACGCGCAGGGTCGTGAGCGCCGGGCGATGTCCGGACTCATCAAAGAGGAAGGGAATGCGTGGGACGTCGCTTGGGCGTCAGTCTTCCTCGCGTCCGATGAGGCCCGCTGGGTGACCGGACAGGTGCTGACAGTCGACGCGGGCCTCACAATCACGTCCGCCGTCACCACGTGAGGTTGGATTCCGAGCGGAGCGGAACGACTGGCAACGCCTGGCGTACAGGGGCGTTGGTCCGCCTCCCCTCGTGTGCAAGGCCCTGCCATCCGCCGCGTCGTCCGCAACTAAACGGTGGACGGAGCGAGCAGAGCAGCTGCAGTCGTGAGCGGCCGGTTGTTAGATGCGGTAATCGTCAAGGGTGTCGATCGCGGGCGGTGCTACTCAAACATCCCAAACGCGCGTGCGACGCTGGTTGGTCACCTGTCGAGCACGGTATGGACTTGTTGGACGACGTTCGCACCGTCGACGAGAATCGACGCTCCTCTGGTACCCGCATGGCCATGTACCGGGCCGTCCGTTGTTCCGTAACGATGATCTTCTCCCCAAGAAACAACGCGTCGATCCGCTTTCTCAGGCCGATGCGTCGGCCAGTTGAACGACGAGTGTCAGAGTTTCATCGGTGACGCGATTCTTGGAGTAGGCGAGCGGATACCGGTAGCCTCGACCGTCATCCGCCCAGCGCGCGGGTCATCTGCGAAGAGCTGCCGGGAATGCAGCGCCCGGAACTTGTTATGGTGGGCTTCAAGCGCCTTCCGTGCCGTGCACTTGGCGGGCGGTTCGAGGCCCCTGGGGCTGCGCGATCAGTTTGGTGTGCACGATCATGGCCTCACCCTTGTTTTTCGTTCGTGGTCATCTGGACCGGGCTGTTGTGTGAGTAAGACGGCGCCGTTTTCCGGCATCCGCCCACAATCGAAAGCCTCCGGCGAACGCATCGGTGTTGTCACCTGCCCGGCAACCCGGAGGCAGCTCGTCCAGATGCCTGACGTTGCCTCCTCCAAGAACCACTTCGTCGGGTTCAAGGGCGGCCATCAAGCGGGTCACGACGTCCGCGACGTCGCGCCGCCACTTTTTCCTCCCTCGCCGCTCCAATCCGCGGAGTCCCACGTAATCCTCGAAGGTCCCCTTCTTGTAGGGGAGACGAGCCAGCTCCATCGGCACCACGATGCCATCCACAATCAGGGTGGATCCAAGGCCAGTGCCCAGTCCCAAGAAGAGCATTTTGCCGCCCTTGTAACTTCCGAGGGCCTGCATGGCCGCATCGTTGATGAGTTTCACCGGACGCCCGAATGCGGGTTCAAAGTCGAAATCAACCCATCCGTGTCCCAGGTTATGGGGCTCTGCCACCGGCCGACCGCGGAGAACAAGGCCGGGATAGCCGATCGATACCGCGTCATACTTCCACTCCCCGGCGAGCTTCTGGACACTTGAGACCATCTGGTTGGGGGTTAGCGTCGGCCCGGATGCCATCTTACGGGGGGCATCGCGGCCGGTGGCGAGAATCTTCACGTGGGTTCCGCCCACGTCGACAACGAGCACGTTCATGACGACCCCCTCCACCGAGTTCGTGCTCAAGAACGATGCTTCGTCGTTTCGCGCCCAGTTGAAAACGGCGACCGAACGCCGGCGGCGTCGATGTACTATGGGAAGTAGCCTGTTCTCGGTGTGCACGCCGCTCTCCGCTCAGAGGCTCCTGCGGCCATCCTGAAGCCGGACGGGTGTGGCGTCAACCAAACCGTTGTATAGTCGCGCACGGCGTCCGTGCGACCGCACCTTACAGGGAACGGCTCTCCGCCTGTCGCTTGTTGAGCAGACGGCATCAACAAGTGCAGAATCAATGCAGACGGTGGCACCACGACTCCGGTGTATCGCAAGGATCGTTGTCTGCCAAGGGTTTCGGACGCGCGGCCGGATTGGATGCGTCAGGTTCAAGACCTGCACCGCCCACCAAAGGCCACGCCTCCTTCGTTAAACTACGGCAGTCACCGGGATGTGCAGCGTATCGGAGCGCTTGGCTAAGGCGCCGCTGGGCCGGGCACCTCGCTGCATCGGAATGCACGAATTTGCAGGAAGCCACGCCGCTGCGGGATTTGTCCATTCCTGCCGTTGTGCGCCCACTCGGCCGAGCGTCACGAGACGGCCCCAGGAATGGAGGGTAAATGCGGCAACCGGCAAAGAATATTCGACGACGGCGCGGGTCGTTGGACGGACTTTCGTCCGGTCGTGCCGGATAGTATATTCGTGTCCGAGCCGTTCGCTCGGATACGGAGCAATCACCGGGGGGAGACATGAGTGAGCGCCGCTACGCGGTCCTGATCGCGGCCAGCCAATTTCCCAGCGAGCCGGGATTGCAAGCCCTTCGTTGTCCGGAAAAGGACGTGGACGGACTCTGTGCCGTGCTTCAGTCGCCGCAGCACGGCGGTTTCGCCGAAACCGTTGTTCTCAAGAACGTACCCCACTGGGAAGCGCTGCTCAGAATCAACCAGCAGCTCAAGCGCGCCGAGCGTGACGATTTTGTGTTGATCTTCTACTCCGGCCACGGGAAACTCGATCAGGCCGGGCGGCTTCACCTCGCGACCGCGGACACTGTGATTGAGTCGCTCGAAGCGACGTCGATTCCGGTGGAGTCGATTCGCAACTACGTCGACGTATCCCATTCGAACAAGGTGGCGCTCATTCTCGATTGTTGTTTCAGCGGAGCGGCGGGCGGCGCGTTTGCCCGCGGCGGCGTGGACGATCAACTCCAGCGAGCGTCGGGGGGCCGCGGGACCTATCTGATGACGGCATCGACCGGCGTCCAGGTGGCGATGGAGAAGGAAAGCGATGCGTACGGTGTGTTCACAAAGCACCTGATCGATGGCATCGAGAGCGGCGGCGCAGACCTCGACGGGGACGGCCGGATCACAATGGACGAATTGTACCGCTATATCCACGACCGGGTCCTCGACGAGGGATCCCAGGAACCCATGAAGTGGGACCTCAACGTTCGCGGCGAGTTGGTGATCGCGAACACAGGCAAGTCCCCGAAAGAGGAGCGCCGGAGGCAGCTGCGCGAGACGATCCTGCAACTGGCTGGGCAGCACCTGCTGCCGGACCGAATTTTGCGGCGGTCCCTGGAGATGCTCTCACCGAACCCTCCGGTCGGCCCCGACGCGCTGCGCCAGTACGACACGCTGATGGATGGCCTGCACCAAAAGAAGCTTCTGCTCGGGGACTTTATCGAGCGGTGGTATGAGCTTGACATGGTCCCGCACCCCCCGGCATCCGGCGCGAACATGGCCCACACGCCGCTGCCGGTCATCGTGTCGGAGCCGCCGGCGCCGAACCCGGTCTTCGTGACCAGCCCGGAGTCGGCTGTGCAGCAGGCGCGGCCTGTCTCGAGCGTGTCCGACGCTGGCGTGTCCGGCGCTGCGCCCGCGCCGGCCAAGGGTGTGAAGACCTCAACGTTTTGCGCGAACTGCGGCGCCCGGATGGATGGAAAGAAATTCTGCACACAATGCGGTACGAAACTGCGCAGCGAGTGAACGACGCCGTCGGTGGTTGTGGGCCGCTGGCCCGCTGATCCTGAGGGGAGACGGGAATGGCGGTCAACTCGGCGATCTGTCCCAAATGCGGCGAGCAGAACGAACCTGACGCCAGGTTCTGCGGCTCCTGTGGCGCGCCGCTGGAACAAGCGCCCTCGCCCGACCGTCCGGCCGGGGCGCCGGTCGAAGCCACTCCCGCTACGCCCGTCCTTTCCGAACAATCCGCGACCCCGTCGCGCCCCCGATGGCTGCTGCCGGTCGGCGGGGTCGTTGCGGCGTTCGCGCTAGCCGCGGCCGTCGTTTTCTCTGGGGTCCTCTCCCCGAAAAACCCCACGCCGCCGCAATCGCACACGGGACAGTCCCCCGTGCCGGCCCCGATCACGAGGACCATTCCTGCTCCGGTGCCTCGGCCGGTTCTTGCCGTTGACCGTTTCACTGTTACCAGTGTGTCGCCCACATCAGTCAAAGGAGGCCTGCGCGTCGCCCTGGCGGGAACGCTCGTGTTGTCAGGAGCTGCAGATGGGGCGACGGTCCAGGTGTTTCCGGCTTGGCGCGTGGGCGGTCCGCAGACGCCGCTGCACTATGGTTCACCGGCGTCGGTGAAGGCCAAGGATGGGACGGTGCCGCTCAGCGGCACCGCGTCGGTATCGTTACAGGGTGTATCTCAGACCGATTCGATTCTCATGTATCTCGTGGCGCGGATCGGCGGCAGAGAGTGGGTGAGTACCCCAAGTCCTGTTGCCCTGGCGTTGATTCCATCGGCGCCACAGCAGGCTACGGTCCCGGTGCCTCCAGTTCCACGTCCCCGGCCGGCTCCGCCGACGCCTGTTGCGCCCGCCCCCCCGCCGGCACCAGCGGCCCCCTCGATCCAGAGTGTGCGGCTGAGTTCGACTTCGTCCATTCGGGTGCGTGCCGGCGATCCCGTTTCATTTGACCTTGCGTTCAATCTGGTGGGACAGCAGCGCGCGATGCTCCGCGTCGTCACGGCGTTAAAGAAGGCCGACGGTGGATGGAACTACCAGACCGCATCCTCGTTCGAGGCGGTGGAGGGCCCGAACGTTGTGCACGGACTACACTTTGCCTCGAGCACCGGCGCCGGGCCCTTCACGACGTTCCCGGTCTACGGCCTCGTGCAACTCAACGGGAAAACGTACGAAAGCGGCCAACCGGTAGTCGTGTCGATTCTGCCTGGGTCGGGCACGACTGCGTCCGGAGGGGTGGTGACGCCGCCGGCGCCCACCCCGGCACCGTCCGGCCAGGCGAAGCCGTCGAATTCTTGCCTCAAAATTGTAAACCAACGAAGTGTCGTGACCACCGTGGCCGTAGTTGGATACAACGAGAGCGTAAGCTTCTGGGATTTCACCGCCGGCGAGACCGGCGTCTTGGTGACCGGCGGCGAACCGCTGCACGGGTCGAATTTCACCATCCGGCTGTACGACGGAAAAGGTATCGATGCGAGCCGTCAGCTAGAAGGCAATAACAAGCACGTGTTCTGGCGGTTCGATCCATCGGTCACCGACAACGGCAAGTGTCCGAGCGGCGCCTGGGTGGGGACCCTGCATGATTGAGGACTTCGGCGCCGCGTAGACCCGATTTCTAACTCTCGAGCTGCGTCGCCGATTGCGGCCGCTTGACAGGCAACTATTTAGTTGCCTATATTAGAGAGGATGGACGGCACGGCTACTCGATCAGCGCGCGAGGCCCAGGCCACTGCGGACGTGGTCTTCAAAGCGCTCGCCGACTCCGGGCGCCGGCGTATTCTCGATCGGCTGCGCGTGCGGGGCGGGCAGACGCTCATCGAGCTCTGCGATGGCATGGCGATGAGTCGACAGGGCGTCACCAAACACATCGGCCTGCTCGAGGACGCGGGTCTCGTCGTCACGCGGCGGCTGGGACGCGAGAAACTGCATTACCTGAATCCCGTTCCGATCCACGAGATCGCCGAGCGCTGGCTCAGACCGTTCGAACGCAGCCGGCTCGACGCGCTGCGAGACCTCAGGGCTCAACTGGAGAGATGACCATGGCGGAAACCTTCGTCTACGCGACCTATATCCGCACGACCCCGGAGAAGCTCTGGGAGGCGCTGACGAACGGTGACTTCAGCGTCAAGTACTGGATGGGTTTTCGGGTTGAGGCCGAGCTCAAAGCCGGCGGCCGCGTTCGCATCGTGCCGCCCAAGGGAATGGAACAGTTCGGCGACCACGCCGGAGAGGTTCTCGAGTGCGAACCCTTCCGCAAACTGGTCTATACGTGGAACCCGATCGATCTTCCGGAGGTCGCGAGCAAGCGAACGAGCCTCTCGCGCGTCACCTATGAGTTGAAGCCGATGGGCGACCACGTTCGCCTTCGCTTGATTCACGAGAATCTCTTGCCAGACGACATTGAGAGGGACCCCAATACGTTTAAGGGGATCAACAACGGCTGGCCGGCGGTCCTCAGCAGCCTGAAAAGCCTCCTCGAGACCGGCCGGGCAATCGCGCTCGGAAACTAAGCCCCTGAGGACGCGGTCGCGATCCAGCGTGGGAGGAGAGAGACGATGCCCAATCACAAGACCGGCACACGTGAGGAGTGGCTGACGGCGCGGCGTGCACTGCTCAAGCTGGAGAAGGAGCTCACGCGGCAGAGCGACGAGGTGGCGCGTTGCCGTCATGAATTACCGTGGGTGCAGATCGACAAGGCCTATCGGTTCGAGACCGACGATGGGACTGCCGCGTTAGCCGGCCTCTTCCGCGGGCGCTCGCAGCTGCTCATCTACCATTTCATGTTCGGACCCGACTACGCTGCCGGCTGTCCGTCCTGCTCGGCCATCGCGGACGGTTTCAACGGCTTCGCCGTTCATTTGGCCCATCATGACGTCATGCTCTGGGCGGTGTCGCGGGCGCCTCTCGCCAAGCTCCAGCCGTATAAACGGCGGATGGGGTGGACGTTTCCGTGGGCGTCGTCGTTCGGCAGCGACTTCAACGCGGACTTCAGCGTCGGGTTCTCCGAACAGCAGCAACGCGAGGGCGGCGTCGAGTACAACTACCGGCGTGAGGCCGTATGGCGTGAGCCGAAGGCTGGCCGCGGCCTCTCTCACGCCGCGATGTGCGGAACCGATATGGCCACCTACGTACGCGAACGGCCCGGCATGAGCGCGTTCGTCCTCGAGGACGGGATCGTCTACCACACCTACTCGACCTATGCACGGGGGGTCGATGGTCTCTGGGGCATGTGGCAGTGGCTCGATCGCGCCCCCAAAGGGCGCAACGAGACGGGCCCCTGGTGGCGCCGCCACGACGAGTACAGTGAAGACCCTGAGTGACCGCCGAAGAGGCAGAAATCCGCGAGTACATCCGGATCGGCAGGGGTGATAGCGAGCCCCTCGCTTTCTCCGCTATCAAAACCCGGCCAGTTATCTGTCCGCCCCCGCTTTGATCGTACGGAGGTATGAACGCCTCACTATGGAACGGGCCGCGGAGGTGAAAACTGCGCCGCATTTGTCTGTGTTGACCTCGGGGGATTGTTAGGGGCCCTATCAGAAGTGGCTTTCAGTCCTTCCGGGACGCACAGCGCTTCAACAGGAGGCCGCGTATGAATGACGCGGAATCCGCAACCTCTGCTCCCGAGCCTGTGGAAGATCTCCTCCGGCGTGTTTCCTTCTTTCGAAATCTCGATCGCGTCGATCTCGCCCGGCTGGTGGGGGCGCTCGAGAAGGTGCGCGTTGCGGCCGGGTCCGCGGTGTTCACTGAAGGCGCCGAAGCCGATGCGCTGTACCTGCTTGAGGCGGGCAAGGTCGGGGTCGTGGTGAACGGCGCCGACGGCGAGCGGTCCGTTGCCGTCTTGGAGGCGCCCGGCTACTTCGGCGAACTCGGCCTGCTTCTCGGGCGCCGCACCGCCTCCGTACGGGCGCTCACGGACCTCGACCTCTGGACACTTCCGCGCCACCGGTTCGACCGGGTGGCCCGTGAGCGGGGCGCCGTGGGAATCGCCGTTGCCGCCTCGCTGGCCCGATTGCTCGAAGAGCGTTCGCGCGAGCGCGCCGGGGTGGCCATTTCGCGAGGGGCACCGGAGGCGGCCGCGGCGGCGTCCGTCCAGGCCGTGCAGGCCGGCCCGCCCATCGGTTCGCGCGTCGTGGCGGCCCTGCTCCCGGTACTCCTGCCGCTTGCCCTCTGGTTCGTCCCGGCGCCGGCCGGATTGAGCACGCGCGCGTGGCATTTGGTGGTCATCGTAGCGGGCGCGGCACTCGGGTGGTTATTGCGACCGGTGCCCGATTTCACGGTGGCGCTGGCGATGGCGGCGGCCTGGGGCCTGACGGGCCTCGTGCCCGTCTCGCTCGCCTTTGCCGGCTTTGCCGGCTCGACATGGGTGCTGGCCTTCGGGGCGGTTGGCCTCGCCGCCGCCATGGCCCGGTCGGGGCTGCTCTTCAGGCTGACTGTCTGGTTCCTCAGATTTCTGCCGGAGACGCACACCGGTCAAGTCCTCGCGCTCTTCCTCGGCGGCGTGCTCATCACCCCGCTGATGCCGAGCACGTCGGCCCGGATCGCGACCACCGCGGGGCTCGCGCATGAATTGGCGCAGATGCTCGGGTACGTCGGCAGAAGCCGGGCAAGCGCGGCGCTTGCCTTCGCGGGGCTGGTCGGTTACACGACGTTCAGCAGCATCTTCCTGACGGGGCTGGCGACGAATTTTTTCGTTCTCGGCCTTCTGCCGCCGGCCGATCGGGTGCGAATCAACTGGGTCACGTGGCTCATCGGGGCCGCCCCCGTCGGGCTCATCGTCTGTCTCGTGGTGCCGGCGGCAATACTTCTGCTGTTCCGCGCGGAACGCGCGCCCACGATCATCGCCGAGGCAGTGCGGCGGCAGCACCGCGTTCTGGGCGCGTTGTCGGGGCAAGAGTTCGTGACGCTCGCGGCGGTCGTCATTTTCGTCGCAGGTCTCATTCTCGAGCCCGTCCTCCACGTCGACGCCGGGTGGATCGCGACCGTCGCGCTCATCGTCGTCGTGGCCGGAGGTGTGGTGGACAGGACGGTATTCCGCTCGGGCATCGATTGGGGGTTTCTCGTTCTGTTCGGGCTGCTCGTTAGTTCCGGCTCGGTGTTCCACAGTGCCGGGATCGACGGCTGGATCGCGCGGGAGCTCGCGCCGCTCACCCGGCTTGCGGGGCGGCCGGTCGTTGTGGTCGCACTTCTCGGGCTTGTCGTCACCGCCTGCCGCGTCGTCCTCGCGCGCGTCCCGACAAACTTTCTACTGAGCCTTGCGTTGATCCCCGTCGCGCCGCGGTTTGGGTTATCCCCGTGGGTCGTCGGATTCATCGTACTCACAGCCGGGAACGCATGGTTGGTCCCTGGTCTTAGCGATTTTTACGTGCTCATGCGGGAAGGCACGCGCGGCGAGATGTTCACGGAGCGCGAGGCGCTAAGAATGGGCGTTGTGGTCACCGCGGTGGTCCTCGCCGCGATCATGCTTGCGGTGCCATACTGGCGCGCAATCGGGTTGATTACACGTTAAGCGGCGCCGCTTACTGTGGGAACAATCCAGGTGACGCGAGGCAACGGTGACCAAGGGGAGGGCGCACATGCGGTGCCCACATTGTGGTGCCGAAAGAGTTCCGCACATTGCGGTGGCCGACATTGGCCTCACCGAAGCTCAAGACGCCGACGTACTGACGTGCCTTGACTGCGACGGGACCGGCAGTTACATCGAGTGGCTCAAGGACGATATTGCGGCGGGCAAGACTCGGGTGATCATCGAGGCTGACGCCAGCACACAGGAAACGCAAGCACACGTCGTCATCGAACTTGCCATCCACCGCAACCAGAACGGCGGCCTCAATCGCCTCGAAGCCATCGGGAGCCGCACCAAGAGTGCCGCGTGACGGCGCAGATCCCCGCCGATTGAGGCGGCACGCCGTGATGACGTGGACGAGCGCCGACCTCGAGAAGATCGGAGCCGAAGAAGAGATCGAGCTCGCAACACGCCGGCATGACGGCGCGCTGCAAAAGCCCGTGACGGTCTGGATTGTCCGCCACGGCGACGGCCTCTACGTCCGATCTGTGAACGGGGCCACTGACGCGTGGTACCGGGGCGCTCAGGAGCGGCACGAGGGCCGCTTCGAGGGTGCCGGCGTCGAGAAGGACGTCGCGTTCCTGGATGCCGATTCCGGCGTCAACGAGCAGATCGATGCCGCGTACCGTACGAAATACCGGCGCTACGCGGGGAAAGTTCTCGACTCGATTCTGACCCCCAAGGCGCGAGCGGCGACGCTCAAGGTGGTGCCGCGGGCTTAACGGCAGGGCACGCGTCCGGCTCTTGCGTCCAGGGGCCGGTTCGGCGCGGGGAGAAGGAAGCGCCATGCCCACGAGCCTGTCGCCGGTTCCGGCCGGCCGCCCGACGTTCCTCGATGTTCCGCGGTGCACCGACCTGCCCACGCTCGACGCCGACATCGCGGTGCTCGGCATACCGTTCTGCGTGCCGTACGACGTGCAGACCGCGGCGGCCCAAAGCCGGGGACCGGCCGGGCTCCGCGAGCAGTCGATGCGCTACGTCCCGTGGTACGCGACCAACTACGACTTCGACTTCGGCGGTGAACTCTTCGCCGGCCGCCACGTCCGGATCGTCGACTGCGGCGACGTGGCCGTCAGCCCCGGGCATTGGGACAAGGCGCCGCACGCGGCCGAGGAAGCGGTCAAACAGATTCTGGCGCGTGGCGCGGTGCCGTTCGTGCTCGGCGCGGATGATTCGGTGCCGATTCCCGTGTTGCGCGCCTACGCTGAACAGGCGCCGATGTGCGTCGTGCAGATCGACGCCCACATCGACTGGCGCGACGAGCGGGAGGGCCTCCGTGACGGCCTCAGCAGCCCGATGCGGCGCGCGGCCGAGATGCGGTGGATCAGCGGGATGGCCCAGATCGGTCTTCGCGGATTCGGCAGCGCGCGCCGGGGTGAGTTCGAGGACGCCCGCGCGTACGGCTCGGTCTTGATCGGCGCCGCGGAGGTCCACCGGGCCGGCGTCGAGGCCGCGCTCGCCAAGGTCCCGGCGGCGGACCGGTACTTCATCACGCTGGACGTGGACGGGCTGGACCCGTCGATCGCGCCGGCCGTCGCGAGTCCGGCGTTCGGCGGCCTGACGTACGACGAGGCGACCGGGATCATGCGCGGCGTGGCCGCGCGCGGGCGAATCGCCGGCTTCGACGTGGTGGAGATCATGCCCGACGTCGCCGGCGGCGACCTCACTTGCCGGGTCACCGTCCGCCTCATGCTCAATTTGATCGGTGCGATGGCCCACGCCGGCCAGATCGGCGGCCGGCCGCGATGACCTCAGCAGGGAGGCGTTGAGCACGGCGGACCTGCTCGTCGCCGGCGGCTCCGTGTTCAGCCGCGGCGCCGGCGAGGCGCGCCCGTCCTTTAAAGAACTGGACCTGCTCGTGGAGGACGGATGCATCACCGCGCTCGAACCCCGAGGCCGCATCGCCGCCGGCGCCGGCGGAATCGGGGCGGGAGGAACGGCCGCCGCCCGGCAGGTGGTCGACGTCTCCGGCCGTCTTGTATTGCCCGGCCTCGTGAACGCGCACTCGCATTCGTACGGGCAGGTCTGCCGCCACGCGATGAACGACGATACGCTCGAGCCGTGGCTGCCCCGCGCGATGGCGTACGCACAGGGAATGGCCCCTTCCGACAGCGCGCTCGCCGCCCGCCTGCATGCGGCCGACGCGCTGCGTCACGGTGTGACGCTGATCCTCGATCACGCCCGGCTCGCCCCCGATCACGTCGAGGCCGCCGTCGACGCGTACGAACAGTCTGGTCTTCGGGTGGCTCTTGCCCCGCAGATCGGGGACCGTGCGATCGCGGACTCGCTGCCGGTGCTCGATCCCGCACTGCACGCGGTTATCGCGGCGGCGGACCGGTGGCCGCCGCGATCCGCCCATGACCTGCTCGCGATGATGCGGTCGCTCGCGCGCCGGACCGAAGGCGGGCGATTTGTGCGAACGCTTGTGGGTCCGTCCACCGCCGAGCGCTGCACACCCGAGCTCCTCGCCGGTCTCTCAGCGCTGGCCCGGGAGCACGGGCTCGCGATCCACACGCATCTCTTGGAATCCCGCGTCCAGCGGCGCGGCGGAGATCCGCTCGCTGTCCTCGAGTCCGCCGGGCTGCTGGGGGCCCGGACGACACTCGCGCACTGCGTGCATCTCAACGCGGCGGAGCTGGCGCGCGTCGCGGATGCGGGGGCCACCGTCGTGCACAACCCGCAGAGCAACCTCGCCACCGGCGCCGGGTACTTCGACCTGCGCGGGGCGCTCGACGCCAAGGTTCGCGTCGCCTTCGGCACGGACGCGTTCAATTGCGGCGGATCGCAGGATTGGCTCGCGTCGCTGCGTCTCGGTGTCACGCTGCGGCGGCCCGACGAGCCGTCGGCGCGCTGGGTGCGTCCCTCCGACGCGTGGTGGAGCGCGACGGAGAACGCCGCCGCGGCCCTTGGCTTCGGCGACATCACGGGGCGGCTGGACCAGGGCCACGCCGCCGACTTCCTCGTCGTCAACCCGGCTGCGGCCGGCTGCTACGAAGGGCCCGACTGGCTCGAGCAGCTGGCGTACAGCGGCTTCGGCGGAGGCCCGGAGCGTGTCTACGTCGGGGGACGGCTCCTCGCCCAGAACGGACGGCCGCTGCACCTTGACGAAGCGGCGTTGGCGCGGGACGCGGCAGCGGCCTACGAGCGGCTCGAGCGCTCCACCCGCGACAATCAGGCCGTGGCCGCGGCGCTGCGGCCTCCGCTCACGGTGCTGAGCGAGTTGGCGGCCGGCCGGCCGCGCCCGGCGGAGTAGGGTGTGGGCCGGTACCTCGCCCTCCGCACCGCCGCCATCCTCGGCACGCTGCTCGTTATCTCGCTCTTCGTCTTTATCGTGATGCACGCGATTCCGGGCGGGCCGTTCGACGAGGACAAGATGCCGCTTCCGCCGGCGAGCAAGGCCAACATCTTGCGGAGCTATGGGCTCGACCGGCCGCTGCCGGAGCAGTACCTCCGGTTCGTGTGGAATGTGGCCCACCTCAACTTCGGCGTGTCGTATCAGAGCCCGGGCGAATCCGTCGTCCACCTGCTCAGCCGCGTGTGGCCGGTCACGATGCATCTCGGCGGGATGGCGCTGGCGATCGCGCTGGCCGGAGGCCTCTCGCTCGGTGTCACGGCGGCCCTACGGCAGAACACCGTGGTCGACTACCTCACGACCGGCGTGGCGGTCTTCGGCCTCGTCGTGCCGCACTTCGTCTTGGGCAGCCTGTTGATACTGTTCTTCAGCACGACGCTGGGCTGGCTACCGGCCGGCGGATGGGAGGCTCCGCGCCAGTGGATCCTTCCAACCCTGACCTACTGCCTCGCTCCCCTCGGGCTCGTCGCACGCTACACCCGCGTCAGCGTCCTCGAGGTCCTCGGCGCCGACCATGTTCGCACCGCCCGCGCGAAGGGCCTCGCGACCCGCCGCGTCGTCGTCCGGCACGTCCTGCGCAACGCCCTCGTGCCGCTCCTCACGATCATCGGCCCGCTGTTCCCGGATCTGCTCACGGGATCGATCTTCATCGAGGGCATCTACCGCGTGCCGGGGCTTGGCCGTTACTTCGTCACGAGCGTCTACGACCGGGACTACCCGATGATCATGGGACTCGCGCTGCTCGCGGCGCTGCTCGTCAGCGTGATGTATCTCGTCAGCGACCTTCTGTATCTGCTGGCCGATCCGCGCATCCGATACACATGAGGCCCCCCGGCCCGATGAGCCCCTCCCGATGAACGCTTCCGTCCCGGGTGTTGGCGGACCGTCCCCGGCCGTAGCGCTAGGCAGCCGTCCGGGAGCCCCGGTACCCGGCGCGGGCCGGCGCGCCTGGGTCCGCCGCCTGCGGCGCAACCCCATGGCGGTGGCCGGTACCGCTGTCGTCGCCGCGCTCCTCTTCCTCGCGCTCGCGGCGCCATGGATCACGCCCGGCCCGTACGACCGCGCCAATTTCGGCGAAGCCTACCAGTTTCCGTCGGCGGCGCACTGGCTCGGAACAGATGCTATCGGCCGTGACTTCTACACCCGGATCGTCTACGGCGCTCGGGTGTCGCTGACCGTGGGGTTCACGGCGCAGGCAATCGCGCTCGCGGTCGGACTGCCCCTCGGGCTCGCGGCCGGGGTGCTCGGCGGCCGCACCGATTTTTTGATCATGCGCCTCGTCGATACGCTGACCGCGTTCCCGCAGCTCTTGTTTGCGCTCTTGATCATGGTCGTGCTCGGGCCCGGCCTCGGCAACATTCTGCTCGCGATCAGCTTTCACGCCTGGATTCCGATCTGCCGGCTTACCCGGGCGCAGTGCCTGCGGGAGCGTGAGCGAGAGTACGTGGAAGCGGCGCGGGCGCAGGGCGCGGGTGAAGTGTCGGTCGTCACGCGGCATGTGCTGCCGAACATTCTCGCGCCGATCATCGTCGCGGTCACGCTCGGCATCCCGCAGGCAGTTTTCACCGAGGCCGCGCTCTCGTTTCTCGGACTCGGTGTGCGCGCGCCCACGCCGTCGTGGGGCCAGATGGTCGGAGAGGGCGTCACCAACATCCGCTACTACTGGCACCTCGCGCTGTTTCCGTCGCTCATGATCGCGGTCACGATGGCCGGGTTCACGCTGCTCGGGGACGGCGTCCGCGATGTGTTGGACCCCCGCGCGTTGAAGCAGTAGGCTGCCGGGATGGGCATCCCGGTGCTTCGTCGATCGGTCACGCACGATAGTCAAGGGGGGAGACGAACCGTGAGGCATCACGCGGGTGATCGTCCCTGGAGCCGGTGGCTCGCCGCCGGCCTGCTCATCGCCGCGGTGGTCTTCGTTCCAACGTACGGGCCGTCCGTCGGCGCGGCCACCGTGAACTCGGTGGGGGTTCAACTTCCGCCCGACGCCGCACCGCCGTCCAAGCAGGTGCTCACGCTGATCGGCCGCGAGGGCACGTACCTCGACTGGAGCAAGACCGTCCAGAAGGGCCAGTGGATGCCCGGCCTCATGAGCGATCCGCTGGTGATGCAAGACTACAATTCCGACATCAAACCCCTGTCCGCATCGCGGTGGAGCGTCTCGCAGGACGGCCGGACGTGGACCTTCACGCTGCGGCCGGGACTCAAATGGTCGGACGGCGCGCCGCTCACAGCCGCGGACTTCGTCTACACGATCCGCCGCATCGCCAACCCGGAGACCGGCTTCGACGTCGCGTGGTACTTCTCGGCAATCAAGAATTTCAAGGACGCGAACGAGGGTAAGGCCAAGCTCGAAGACATCGGCACAGTCGCAGTCAATCCGACCACGCTTCAGATCACAACCACCGACCCGACGCCGTACCTCTTGATGCTTCTGAGCGACCTGTACGTTGTCCCTGAGCACATCGTGGCCAAGGCCGGCGACCCGTGGTCGCAGGCCCCCGACACCGCGGTCTCCTCGGGACCGTTCAAGCTGGCCTCGTGGGAGCGCGACAAACAGCTCGTGTTCGTGGCGAACCCGCAGTACGCCGGCATCCGCAAGCCGTACCTGGAACGGATCGTCTATAAAGTCGGCCAAGACCAGTCGTTCTTCCCCGCGTATCTCGCCAACGAAGTCGACGCGATCCCCTGGATCTACGAGGGGCCGCTCGGCCCGTCGGACCTCGCGCGCATTCAAAGCGACCCGCGCCTCAAGCGCGAGGCGCACGTCTGGCCGTACTTCCAAACCTGGTGGATCGCCTTCGGCGGCGACCAGACGGCCTTCAAGGATGCTCGAGTGCGGAAGGCGTTCGCGATGGCGATCGACCGCGACGCGATCATCAAGTCCGTGCTGCGCGGGATGGCGGTCCCGGCCTACGGCATGTTGCCGCCGGGGTTCCACTGCGCGCAGCCGGCCCGGCTCAAGGACGCGCAGGCCTATAACCCCGCGGCGGCCAAGCGGCTGCTCGCGGAGGCCGGATTCCCGGACGGCCGCGGCTTTCCGAAGTACGACCTCGATCTCCGTGCCGCCTCGCCGACGATCCAGGCGGCCGGTGAAGCGATCCAGGCGATGCTGAAGCAGAACCTCGGCGTCGACGTCGGGGTGCAGAACCTCGAGCGGAAGCTCTTCATGGACCGGCTCAACAAGTACGACTTGCCGCTCGTCTTGATCCCATGGGAGTACGACTACGCCGACGCCAGCAACTTCATGAACATCTACAAGAGCGGCGGCCGGCACCCGTGGTCCAACGCCGAGTACGACAAGGCGGTCATGCAGGCGAACTCGACGATGGGGGACGCGCAGCGCTGTTCGATGTACCGGCGCGCCGAGGACATGCTGGCGCGCGATCCCGCGGCGGTGTTTCTGTGGCATCCGACGGTGACGCAGCTCTGGAAGCCGTGGGTCAGGGGCGTCATCAACAAGACCAACAAGTACGGCTTCGTCTCGTGGTCGCGGCCGTCGAAGGCGGACATGCCGCCCTTTATCTACATCGGGAACGACAAGCCCTGAGATGAACGCGAAGGTTCCGTCCGGGCCCGGCGGCGCCGCCGCCGGGCCCGGCGCCCGCTCCCGCCCCGCGGTCGTCGTTCTCTACGCCACGAACCGTCCGGCCGCCCTCGAACCCGTGGCGGAAGCGGCGGAGATCCGATACGTGGCGTCGGCTGATGAGCTGCGTTCCGCGCTTGCGGGCGCGCCGGTGCTGTTTGTGGCCGACTTCCGTTCCGGGATGCTGCGCGATGCGTGGCCGCACGCCCGCGACCTCCGCTGGATCCACCACGGCGGCGCCGGTGTCGACCCGCTGCTCTTCCCTGAGCTCGTCTCCAGCGACGTCGTCCTCACCAACTCGGGCGGCGTCTTCGACCGCGCCATGGCGGAGTACGTGCTCGGGCTCGTGCTGGCGTTCGCCAAAGACTTTCCGCGGACGTTCGACCTCCAGCGGCGGCACGAGTGGCTCCATCGAGAGAGCGAGCGCATTGATGGGAAGACTGTGCTCGTTGTCGGCGCCGGCAGCATCGGCCGCGAGATCGGCCGGCTCCTCCACGCCGCCGGGATGCGTGTCCTTGGTGTGGCCCGCCGCGCCCGGCCCGCGGCCGCGCGCGGATCGTCCGCCGGAGGTAACGATGCCGCGTTCGCGCGAGTCGCCGGCATCGACGAGCTGCAGGCGGTGCTGCCGGAGGCGGACTACGTCGTGCTGTCCCTGCCGCTAACCAACGAAACGCGAGGCCTCTTCGGCGCCGCGGCGTTCGCGCGGATGAAGCCCACCGCGCGCTTCATCAACGTCGGGCGAGGGGCCGTGGTGGACGAACCCGCGCTTGTGGACGCGCTCCGGTCCCGGCGGATCGCCGGCGCGGCCCCCGACGTCTTCACGAGCGAACCCCTCCCGTCCGATCATCCCCTCTGGGAACTGCCGGGAGTGATCGTCTCGCCGCACATGTCGGGAGATTTTCAGGGCTGGGCGGCGGTCATCTCCGCGCTCTTCGTCGAAAACTTCAAGCGCTGGCACGGGGGCAGGCCGCTGCTCAACGTGGTGGACAAAGAGCGGGGGTACGTGCCGACACGCTAGCCTTGCCCGGGAGCCCCGTCCGGGCATCGGTCTTGATCGGGCACGCCGGCGGGAGCGCTTAGTCGAAACCCGGGAACAGCCGGATCGTGCTCCAGCGCAGGTAGCGGTCCGCGAGCAGTTCCAGCGATTTCCGCGCCGCGGCAAACTCCTCCGCGAGCGCCTCGAGCACGCGCCCCGGATCCTCGTCCGCGGATCGCCGGACCGCAGGCTCGACGCCCCGCCGGTCGGGCGCCGGGACCGAGAGATCGCCGTCTTGCTGACCGGCGAGCGCGCGGGTGCGCGTCGCGGCGAGGCGGTAAAACCGCCGCCCGTGCTCTTCGTAGGACGCCAGTGTACGAGGTACCGCCCGCTCGCGTCCCGGCCGCACGGCCCATCCGAGCGACCGCGGGAAGATCCCGCTCTGGAACAGCGCGATGTCGCCGATCCGGCGGAAGATCCACGGCACGGCGTCGCCGGCGAGCGGCGGCGACAGCGTGTCCGCGAGGCCCGACAGGTCGATCATGTCTTCCAGGCTCGAGGTGTTGAACCGCCGGCGCACGTAATGGCCGCGCCGCCGGACAAGGACGGTGACCGACTCGTTCCGGACGAACGAGGTGAGCATTGACACGAGGTACTGCCAGATCGCGGGTTCGGCGACGAAGCGGCGCACCTGCGTGGCGTCGAACACGGCGATCGTCTCGTCCGCGTTCCGCTCGACGGTGTACGGTTTCTGCTGCAGATCGCGGACCACGCGCCGCAGCAGTACGCTGAACACCAGCCGCGGCGACACACGCAGCAGCACCTGCTCGTCTCCCAGAAGGCGATCGACCAGCCGGTCGTCCTCGAGCATGACGTCGAGGAGGTCGGGCCGCGCGCGAAGATGCGCCGGCACCTCGGCCGCGCTTCCGGCACCTGCCGTCTCGGCGACGAAGCGGAGGTCCTCGTCGGTAAACCGTTCGGGTTTGGCCATATGCTGATGCGCCTCATCCGATTTTTGCCCACCATTCGTCGAATCCGGCTACCCTCCCTCGCAAAGCCGTCGCGTCCAGCCGAGCCGTCCGATAGGGCGTCCGCGACGCGCAGGAGCGGTTCGGCGTTCGGATCGAAGCGCCACCCCATGCCGCACATCGTCTATCTAGAGTCCGTGACCGGATACGCTGATGCGGAGAACGCACGGCGTCTCGGCCTGCTCACGTCGTATCTCCGCCCGGGGTTCACCGTCGAGCTGCTGAAGGCGCCGGGCGGCCCGGCGATCCTGGAACGGCCGCAAGACTTCGAACAGGCGGGCCGCGCCGCGCTTGCCGCCATCTCGGAACTCCGTCCTTCCCGATGCCGCGCCGTGATCTCTGCCGGTGCCGTCGATCCGGGACTGGAGGAGTTGCGTGCCGCCGCCTCGGTACCGGTGATCGGGCCCGGCGAAGCGTCGATGTATCTCGCGGGGCTCGTCGCCAAACGCCTCGTCGTCCTCACGGTCGGGCCGGCCGTGCCCGCGGCCGAGGAGATGATCGCCCGCGTCCCGGCGAGGCCCGCGGCGGTGATCGTCCACCGGCTGGCGACGACGGTGCGGAAGATCCTGGCCGACCTCGACGCCGGGCGGCGCCTGATGCGGGACGAGGCCGCGGCGGCGGTGCGGGAGCATCGGGCCGACGCGCTCTACCTTGGCTCGATGACCCAGGGCAGCCTCGGCATTACCGCCGACCTTCGCGCGGAGCTCGGGATTCCGGTCCTGGATCCGATGCCGATCTCGCTGTACGCCGCCCAGGAAGCGGCGGCCGCGTTCGGTCCGGCATAGCGGTTCTTCGGTCCCGGCCGCACGCGACGACTCAGCCCCACCAAAATTGAAGCGGGCCCGGCCGCCTTGGCCGGACCCGCTCCGCGCCGATGCCGTTCTGCGGCTGTGCTATTTGCGCAAGCCGATCGCTCCCGCCGCTCGGATCGCCGTCTGCAGCTGCGGGTCGATCCCTTGCTCCATGTCTGTCTCGTTGAGCGAGACCTGCACGTCCGGCGCGATCCCGATCGCTTCCACGACGTGGCCCTGCGGGCTCGTGATGCGCTCCACCGTCACCGACATGCCGCCGTCAGGCAGCGCGACGTCGATCGCGCCGCCGAGCGCGCCCGCGGTCTTCTCGCCGACGATCTGCGCCCGGTGCAGGTCCTTGAACGCCGCCGTCACGATCTCCGAGCCGGAGGCGCTGCCGCCGTTTGTCAGGACGACGAGTCCCACCTGGGCGAACGGCGGGGTGCCCATCGTGCGCAGCACGCTTTGCGAGTCCCGGTCGACCACGCGGGCGATCGGCGTGCCGCCCGGCAGAAAGAGGCTCGCCACGCCGTCGGCCTCGCTGATCAGACCGCCGGGGTTGCCGCGCAGGTCGAGAATCACCGAGCGGATCTGGCCCTGCTGTGAGAGGTCCAGCAGCTGGCTGCGCATATCGCGCGCGGCGCCCTTGCTGAACTCGAACAGCCGCACGTAGGCGACGCCCGGGTCCACGAACTGGGCCGTCACCGCCCGCGTCTGGATCGCCGCGCGGGTCACCGTGATCTGCTGCGGCACGCCCGCCCGCTCGATCGTGAGCACGACCGGAGTGCCGGCCGGGCCTCGGATCAGTTGGCTCGCCTGCTGGACGTTCGCGTCGCGCAGCGACGTGCTGCCGACCCCGACGATCTTATCGAAGCGCTTGAGTCCCGCCGCCTCCGCGGGGGACCCGGGGAAGACGTTCTCGATGAACACCCAGTGCGTACCGGCCGAGTCCTGCTGGCCCGTGATCATGATCCCGATGCCGGAGAACCCGGGCGCGCCGTTCAGCGACTGTCTACTCTCTTGAAATCGGGTCGGGTCCATGTAGTAGACGTGACTGTCGTGGAGCGACGCCAGCATCCCGGCGGTGGCGTCGTACGCCAGCTGGTCCTGCGTCTCGATGCCGGTCTGGACGGCTCGGTCGAATTCCGTGAGGAACTGCTGTTCTGCGTCCGTAGCGCTGGTCCCTGACGGAATGTCCGGCAGGACGGCGGCACCGGTGTGCGTCTGCTGGCGCAGCGTGCCGATCGCCGCGTTCAGCAGGTCGGTCTGGTGGATCGGGTCGACGTAGTTGCGCTCGAGCACCGCGATAGCCGACAGGATAAGCGATCCTGTCGCGGCGTGGGCTGTGACCACGCCGCCGGCCAGCGTGGTCGCGAGAACCACGGCGACCAATAGAGCTGACCAACTCTTCGATGCCGCGTGGGACGGCTGTTGCATCAGGGTCCCCCCTTGAGTGGGTTAGGGCGTTAGTGTCACCGTATAGGCCGGCGTTGAAAAAGCCACGAAGAAGTTATGCGAAAATTGCGAACGTCGTAGACCTCTTCCGCCGGCATCTGTGGGGAAAAACGGCGCCGGCCATCCTGAAAGTTCCCCCCCCGGCCGGGCCGCCTCCAGCCGGCTCCGCGAGCCCCTCCTCGACGCCGCAGCCGTTTTACGATATAATACCTGTGTCGTCAATTATATTGCGTTGGCGGCGGACCCGGGTGGTCCGCCGCGAGTGTGTCGCTGGACCTTTCTTCGTGGCGGTTGGTGCCGGGCACACGCGCAAGTTGCCGGCATCGACTTTGAGCGGCTAACAGCCGCCGCCCGGCCAAAGGCCGGACCATGAGGGAGGGAATTATATTAGTAGTTCAGTGTTGGCGCGACCCAAAGATACGCCGCAGCCGCTAGACGGGCAGTCGCAAACCCCGCAGTCTCCGCAAGATTCCAAGGTTTCGTTCGAGTCGTTTTCGCTTCGCCCCGAGACGCTTCGCGCGATCCACCGCATTGGCTGGCAGGAGCCCACCCCTATTCAAGCGCAGGTGATTCCGGTGATGCGGCGCGGGTCCGACCTGGTCGGCCAGGCGCAGACCGGGTCCGGAAAGACCGGGGCCTTCGGCATCCCGATCGTCGACGCGGTCGAGGTGGCGCGCCACAATGCCGAGGAGCCGAAGATCGGCCGGCCCCAAGCGCTTATCCTCACGCCCACCCGCGAACTCGCCGTCCAGGTGACCGAAGACCTGACCGCTCTCGGCCGGGAGCGCGGGGCGCGGGCCGTCGCTGTCTACGGCGGCCAC
Organism: bacterium; assembly: GCA_035280345.1. Lineage (GTDB taxonomy): Bacteria > Sysuimicrobiota > Sysuimicrobiia > Sysuimicrobiales > Segetimicrobiaceae > DASSJF01. The sequence continues at coordinate 32,418 of DATEGA010000004.1, forward strand.
TCGATCAACCGGCAAATCGAGGACCTCAAGCGGCGGCCCCGGATCGTCGTGGCCACGCCGGGCCGGCTCCTCGACCACATGGAGCGGGGGACCATCCGGCTCGACGCCGTGCGCGTCGCCGTGCTGGACGAGGGGGACCGGATGCTCGACATGGGCTTCCTGCCCGACGTCTCCCGGATTCTCCGCCAGACGCCGAAGGACCGGCAAACCGCGCTGTTCTCCGCGACGATGCCGCCGGCGATCCACGAGATCGCCCACCGGCAGATGCGCGATCCGATCTGGCTGCGCATCGCGTCGGCCGCGCAGACGGTCGATACCGTCGAGCAGTTCTACCTCGAAGTTACCGAGCAGGACAAGGTCAGGGCGCTGCGCGCGTTGCTCCGGGACGACGAAGTGACGTCCGCGCTCGTGTTCCGGCGGACCCGCCACCGGGTGGATCGGCTGGCGCGAGCGATCCCGGGTGCCGCGGTGCTCCACGGCGGCATGATGGAAGGCGCCCGCATGCGGGCTCTCCGCGGCTTCGAAGAGGGGCGGTCCCGCGTGCTGGTGGCGACCAATGTGGCGGCCCGGGGCCTGGACCTGCCCGAGGTGTCGCACGTGATCAACTTCGACGTCCCCGAGGATGTGGAGACCTACGTGCACCGCATCGGCCGTACGGCGCGGGCCGGGCGCGCGGGCACGGCGATCACTTTCGTCGGGCAATACGATCTCGAGGTGTTCGACGCCCTACAGCGAGCGATCGGTCCGGCGCTCCGGCGCCATCCGCTGAACCTGTACGGGCGCAATTAGTCGGGCGGAGAGTCGGGGAGAAACCGCTTCTTCGCCACCCGCTCGGGTAACGGTCGCCCACGCATCACTCGCACGCGCTCTCCTCGCTGACGCCCCGGCGGCCCGGCCTCCGGCTGCCGCGCGCCCAGTCTACCCGGAAGCCGCCGTTCGACCGGCGGCCTCGGCGGTGCGCGGTGACGGGCGACCGACAGCGCAGCGAGCGTCTCCATGCTCAGGCCGAGCCGGCGACTGAGCGCGTCGCCCGGCCACCATTGGTACCGTTGGAGATCCACCGTAAGGTTGCGCCGGACGCGCACGCCTTCAGCGCTCAGGTCGCGCTTGTGTGCGATCCTGCCTTGGGGGCCGTAGCCGGCGGCCAGACCTCCGAAGCGATTCACCACCCGCTGCCACGGGAGTCTCGACCCGCCCTCTGACGCGATCCAGCCGACTTCCCGGCCGGCGCGCGGCCGTCCGGCGATCAGCGCCAGCTGCCCGTAGGTGACAACGCGTCCGCGCGGAACGCGCCGCAAGATCTCGTAGACCATGCGCCGCAGGTCGGACATCGCGCGCGACGTGCGTTCGCGCCTCGTCTTCCGGCGATTCGGGCGCTGATGCGTCACGGTTCTCCGGCGGCGATTGTATCGCCGCCGACCCCGTCGTGCCAGTCATGCCAGAAGGCCGTCGCGGGACAGCCCTCGATCGCGTTCACGTATCCGGCGACGAAGCCCACGCCCTCGACCTCGCGACCGGCCACCTCGACGAGGTGTTTGTTGAAGTCTTCGGCCTGTCCTCGGAACCGGCCGCACCGCCTGAACCTTGTCATCCGCGTGAGCCGAACGGTTCGGGTGCCGACGGTGGCCAGCTCGATCGCCCGCTGCAGATAGATGCCGCGAATGCGCTCGATCGGCCCCTCGGTTAGCTGGGCGGATCCCGCCGCGAGCAGGCCGGGACAACCGAAGAGCAAGGCGAGTAGGATGAATGCACCGCGTCTCATGCCATCGTATTTGCCGCGGAGCGTCTGGAAACCCCCGATTTTGTCGATAATGGGTCTCAGTGACCCAGGCTGGTGAGGCTCGTCCGGGTGAGACTCGACTATCGTTCCGCTGTACGGAACGCTCGCTGAGCCGCATCGGACGCGCGTTCGGAAGGGTTTGGGAACGCAACTTGCAACTTGGCGTGCGGTCCTCATCCCCAGGATATCCCCGAATCCAAGCCAGGGTACCCACAGGCCTCGCGTTCTCTCCCATTCTCTGAAATTTCCTCGGTTTCCCAGGAGGAGAAATGGGAAGACTGTCGTATGTAGGTTAGGCGAGGGGCATGAGCGGCCCCCCTGGACACCAAAAATCGAAAGGAGGGCCCAGTTTCGTGGCGACCAAGAAGAAGGCAGCCAAAAAGGGCAAGAAGCGCTAAATCGCGTCTTACCCGAGCTTCACCTGGAGGGCGCTGTCCGATGGGGCAGGGCCCTCCGGTTATCTGACCCGATGTAGGATGGCCGCCCGCCCGGGCGGAAGCGAGACTGCATGGCAGATCCCAGAGTCGACAAGCTCGCCCGCGTCCTCGTCCACTATTCCATGAAGGTCCGCAAGGGAGACCTCGTCCGGATCGGCGGCCCCGCGATCGCCGCGCCCCATATTGCGGCCGCCTACCGCGAGGTGCTGCAGGCCGGCGGGCACCCCACCGTGCGCTGCGCGATCGACGGGCTCGAGGAGACGTTCTTCAAGCTCGCAAGCGACGAGCAACTGCGCTTCATCTCCGAGCTGGACCGCCGGGAAGTCGAGGTCCTCAACTGCGAGCTCCGCTACCTCGGTGCCTACAACACCCGCGCGCTTACGCACGTTCCGCCGGAACGGATGCGGGTGCGCCGGGAGGCCACGCGTGAGATCATGTCCCGCTTCATGGAGCGGGCGGCGAAGCACGAGCTGCGCTGGTGCCTGACCCAGGCGCCGGTCCAGGCGAACGCGCAGGAAGCCGAGATGTCGCTCGACGACTATGAGGACTTCGTCTACAAGGCCGGTCACGTGGACAAGGCCGACCCGGTCGCGGAATGGGAGCGGGTCGAGCGGGAGCAGGCCGCGGTCGCAGAGCGGCTCGGGAAGATGAAGACGATTCGGATCGTGGCCCCCGACACCGACCTCACGGTCGGAGTCGGGGGCCGGACCTGGATCAGCGCCTCCGGCGAGCACAACTTCCCGGACGGCGAGGTGTTCACCGGGCCGGTCGAAAACGCCACCAACGGTACCGTCCGATTCACGTTTCCGGCGATCTACGGCGGCCGCGAAGTGACCGGGATCCGGCTCACCTTCAAGGACGGCCGGGTCACGGACGCCACGGCGGACAAGGGCGAAGAGTTTCTTCGCTCGATGCTCGACGTCGACGCCGGGGCGCGCGTCCTGGGCGAGTTCGCCTTCGGTCTCAACTACGACATCCAGCAGTTCACGCGCAACATTCTCTTCGACGAGAAGATCGGCGGCACGCTCCACATGGCGCTCGGCGCGGCCTACCCCGACACCGGCGGCAAGAACCAGTCGGGCCTGCACTGGGACATGATCCTGGACCTGCGAGGGAAGGGCTGCGAAGCGTACGCGGACGGGGAGGTTGTCTACCGGGACGGCCGTTTTCGAATGTAGCGCGGGCCCGCAGCGCGTCAGCGCATTAGGATGCCGCCGTTTACGTCCAGGACGACACCCGTCACCCAGTCCGAACGCTTGGAGGCCAGGTACACCGCGGCGTCGGCGACGTCTGCCGGCGTGCCATCGCGCTGCGCGGCGCGCCCGGCGGTGAGCCGCGCGTAGAACTCCGGCGTAAACTGGCCCGTCATCTCGGTCGCGATCGGCCCCGGCGCGATCGCGTTGACAAAGATCCCGGCCGGGCCGACTTCGCGGGCCAGGGTCTGCGTGAGCGAGACCACGGCGCCCTTCGAGGCCGCGTAGTTCACCGGCACCGGCCGCCCCGTCCGCGCGGACAGCGAGGAGATGTTGACGATCTTGCCGCGGCCCTGCTTGGTCATCACCGGGATCGCCGCCTTGCAGCAGATGAACATCCCGGTTACGTTGACGCGCATCACCCGCTCGAACGCGTCCACCGTCATCTCGGCGGTGGTGCCGAGGCCCAAGATGCCCGCGTTGTTGACCAGCACGTCGAGCCGGCCCCACCGCTTCGCGGTCTCGGCGACGGCGCGCGTGACCGCGGTTTCGTCCGTCACGTCCACGTGCGCGGCTGCCGCTCGGACGAGCGCCGGATCCAGTTTGCGCGCGCCCGCGTCCGCCGACTCCCCATTCACGTCCCACAGCGCCACGGCGGCCCCTTCGGCGAAGAACCGCGCCGCGATCGCGGCGCCGATGCCGCGGCCCGCGCCGGTGACCACCGCGACCAGGCCGTTGAGCTCCATACGCCCTCCGGTGGACTCTGCTTGAAGGCTAGTTAAAGGCGGTTTCGACGAACGTGCTGAGCTTCTCGAACTCGGCGTGGGTCTGCTCGCTGACCTCGTCGGCCATCTCGGCGAACCGCGCGCCCTCATGCACCTTCATCTGGATGTTCGCGAGCATCATGCTCTCGAGTTCTCCGAGGAGCTCCTGCACGTCGGCCTTCGAATAGGCACCCCACTCGCCGGCGGCGAGCCGGCGGATGAACTCCTCGAGCGGGACCATCTCGTCCTGGCACTGCTGCTGGTAGAGTTCCCAGAGGGCGTCGTTCATCCGTGGTGGGCCTCGAGCCATTTCTCAGCGTCCATCGCCGCCATGCAGCCGTAGCCGGCCGCGGTGATCGCCTGCCGGTACCGGTGGTCGTGGCAGTCGCCGGCGGCGAAGACGCCGTCGACGCTCGTCATGGTGTGGTGGTCCAGGACGATGTAGCCGTTCGCGTCGAGCTCGATCTGGCCCTTAAAGACGTCCGTGTTGGGGTGGTGGCCGATCGCCACGAACAGGCCGTCCACCCGGAACGTGTCCTTGCGGCCCGAGACCGTGTCGTGGAGCATGAGGCCTTCCACTTGGCCGTTCCCGAGCACGTCCTCGACCACCGTGTTCCAGCGGACGTTGATCTTCTCGTTCCGGAGCGCCCGATCGGCCATGATCTTGCTGGCCCGGAAGACGTCCCGCCGGTGGATGATCGTCACCTTCGTCGCGAACTTGGAGAGGAAGATCGCCTCCTCCATCGCGGAGTCCCCACCGCCGACGACGGCGACCTCTTTCCCCCGAAAGAAGAACGCGTCGCAGGGCGCGCACGAGGAGACTCCGTGTCCGATCAGGCGCTGCTCGTTGGGCAGGGCGAGCCAGTTCGTCCCGGCGCCGGTCGCGATAATGACCGCGTGCGACAAGAGCGTCTCGTCACCGGCGACGACCTGGAACGGCCGCCGGCGGAAGTCCACCGACGTCGCATCGCCGGTGATGAACTCGACCTGGAACCGCTCGGCCTGCTTCCGCATCGTCTCCATCAGCTCGGGCCCCTGGATCGGGCTCTCGAAGCCCGGGAAGTTCTCGACGTCCGAGGTCAGGGTGAGCTGGCCGCCGTGCTGGCTGCCCGCGACGACCACAGGCCGCAGCGCCGCCCGCGCCGCGTAGATCGACGCGGTCAGGCCGGCGGCGCCGGAGCCCAGAATGACGACGTTGTGGACGCTGTTCTCGTTGGGCATCACCGCGTCACCTCTTCCTCCCCCCAGCAACGCTCGGGCCGATCCGTATCTTCCCCCGGCCCGGCGCCCGCGTGCCGGGCCGGCCCGCCGTGCCGAGGCGGTGCACCTGGACGAAGTTCGTGCGGCCCCGGGCGATCAGCGGGACCGATCCGACGACCACGATGGACTGGCCGGGGAGTCCGAGGCGCCGGCGGCAGATCTCGCGGTCGAGGAAGCCGATCATCGCCTCGGTGGTCGGCTGGAACGGCACCATGAACGCCGTCACGCCCCACCAGAAGGCCAGGCTGCGCGCGACGCGCTCGTCCTCCATGCAGGCCAGCACCGGCGCGGCGAGCCGCCGCTGCGACAGGAGGCGCGCCGTCCGGCCCGTCGTCGTGATCGCGACGACGAGCGCGACGTCCAAGTCTTCCGTGAGCGCCTGCGCGGCGCCGCCGATCGCGTAAGGGATGCTCGGGCGGGAGACGCGGCGCGATTGGGCGCTTCCCGGCACGCCGTCTTCGACCGCCCGGGCGATCCGCGCCATGGTCTCGACCGCCTGGACCGGATACTTCCCCGCCGCGGTCTCCGCCGAGAGCATCACCGCGTCCGTGCCGTCCAGCACGGCGTTGGCGACGTCGGATGTTTCCGCGCGCGTCGGACGCTCGGCGCGAACCATCGACTCGAGCATCTGGGTCGCCGTGATCACCGGGATCCCGTGGGCGTTGGCGCGGCGAATAATGCGCTTTTGGAGCAGGGGCACACGCTCGGTGGGCAGCTCCACCCCGAGATCACCGCGGGCGACCATGACCGCGTCCGCTTCCGCGACGATCTCGTCGAGGTTCGTGATCGCCTCGGCCTTCTCGAGCTTGGCGATCAGCGGCACGTCCCGCCCCAGCCGCGCCAGCACACGCCGCGCGTGGCGGAGATCGGCCGCGGTCCGGACGAAGCTGAGCGCGACCGCGTCGACGCCGTGGCGCAGGCCGAACCTAAGGTCGCCGATGTCCTTCGCCGTGAGCGCCCGAGCCCGGATCCGCACGCCGGGCAGGTTGACGCCCTGATGCGCGCCGAGCACGCCCCCACGGACGACGCGGCAGAGAATCTCCCGCCCGCGGCGGCCCGTCACGACAAGCTCGATCGTGCCGTCCTTCATTAAAATGCGGGAGCCCCGGCGGACTGCGCCGCCGAGTCCCGCAAACGGCACCGGGATCCGAACCGCGCCGTGGCCCCGGCCCGCGCCTCCGCTCCGGCCCGCGGTGCGGCCGGGGATCAGCGCGATCGTGGCCCCGTCCTTCAAGTCGAGCGGCGACGGAAGGCGGCCGACACGGATCTTCGGCCCCTGCAAGTCTTGAAGGATCGCAAGCGGCAGTCCGGCCTCGCGCGCGAGCCGCCGCAGCAGCCGGATCGTGCGGCCGTGCTCGGCCCGCGTCCCGTGAGAGAAGTTGAGCCGGGCGACGTCCATGCCCGCGGTGATGAGCCGGCGCAGCACGGCCTGAGCCTCGCTGGCGGGGCCGAGCGTCGCGATGATCTTGGTCCGTCTCAGGCGGTCGGGGAGTTGACGCGTTTCAGCCATGCCGTCCACGAGTTCGCCGCGGTGCCCGGCGAACCCCGGTGGCACCGGCGGGTCCGGGCGTGACCGCTTCGGAAAACGCTCGTCGCGCGGCGAACCTGTGATCCGAGCGGGGCGGCGCGGCCGCCGTCACCGGAACGGCCGCCCGCGGAGGTGTCTGGCGTGGCGATCATGGCGATCAGCGTGTCCCCGATCGGAACGGGGTCGACCGGCGTGGGCGATTTCGTCGCGGACGCGCTCCGGGTGGTCGAGCGCACCATGGAGGCCAAGGTGCGGTCGGCGCGCGCGTGCATGACGGCCGGACGATGAGCTGGGTTGCCTGGGTCAACCGCTGGTTTGAGCGGCGCTTCGACATCCGTGAGATTGGAGACGGTGGCTACATTTTGAAAATTCAAGTCATCCGCCATCCCGGTCCGCGGTATGAGTTCCAGGACGGCACCGTGGTCGACCGCGGCGACACGGTGGCGGAGTTCCATATGGACAACGACCGGGCGGCCGCCCTGCACGACGGCGGGCGTCCGGGGCTGCGGTTCCGGCGCGAGGTCTTCCGCCTGATGGGGCCGCTGGCCCGCGACTTGAACGAGCGGCCGGAGTACCGCGACATCAAGGCGCTCTGCGGCGCGAGCCTTTTCTGGGCCGAGGCCGAACGGGCGGGGTTCGAGAACCGGCCGCTGTCGTGGTTCACCCGCTGGTGGCTGACATGGTGGGAGCGGTTCCTGCTCGCCCGGTATCACCCCGGGGGCAAGGAGCGGCTCGGCGAAGGCCGCCGGACCGAACTGCGGCAGGTCTGGCTCACCCGGCGGACCATCGAGCGCCTCGCCGTCCGCCGCCACGACCGGCGCGTGCTCGACGACGCCCCGGCAGGGGAGTCATAGCCGCTAGCCGATCGCGAGTGCGGCCAGTCCCACCACCATCGCTCCCGCCGCCACCATGCGCCGCCTGGCGTCGCCCTCCGCGAGCAGCCGTGTTCCCATCACGGCGCCGACGAGGATGCTGATCTCTCTCGCCGGCGCGACGTAGCTCACCGGCGTGAAGACCATCGCGCTCAGAACGAGTATGTACGGCATCGGGCTCAGGATCCCGATGAGCACGATCTCGCGGCGGTACCGCCGCCATACCGACGCCACCTCAGCGCCCGGCCCCGCGCCTCGCCCCAGTGCGACCGGCGCCAGGATGAGCGCGCGTCCGAGGTTGTCGCCCCAGTCGAGGACGATCGGCGGGATCGCAAAGGTCGTGACGGCCTGTTTGTCCCAGAGCGAGTATCCTGTGATGAAGAGCCCCGTGACGAACGCGTACCCCGCGGCGGCCCGCGCGTTGGGCCGGCGCCACGCCTCCGGTCCCGTCGTGAGCAGGATGATACCCCCGCCGATCAGGGCGGTCCCGGCAAGCGCGATCGAGCCGGGGCGCTCGCCGAAGAACGCGATCGCCGCCACGGTAGTCAGCATCGGGCCGGTACCGCGAGCAAGCGGATAGACGAGGGAGAGGTCACCGAGGCGGTAGCCCTGCTGCAGGGCAAGAAAGTACCCGGTGTGCAGCACCGCGGTGCCGCCGATGAAGATCAGCTGGATCGGACCAATGTGCGGATGCTGCCAGAGGACGACCGCTATGGCGAGCGGGAGATAGACGCAGACGGCGACGAGGGAGAACAGGCAGACAAAGGTCGCGCCGGCTTCGACCCGCTTGGCGATCAGGTTCCACAGCGCATGGATGAACGCGCCGGCGAGGACGAGCCCGAGCGCCGCCGCGGTCACGTCGCGGCCTCTTTCACGTCCGCGCTGTCACGAGCGCGCCGTCACGACGCCGGGGCGAGCAGTTCTCTGAGAGGCACCACCTCGAAGCCGAGATCGCGAAGACCGGCGATCATCCCAGGCAGCGCGGCGCACGTCTCCACGGGCGTCGACGGGTGCCCGCCGCGGTCGTGGAGATCGACGATCGCGCCCGGGTGCGCGTGCCCGACTACAAAGGCGGTCATCTTCCGCGCCGGCGCCGGCGAGAGCCATCCCTCCGGGCGCACGGACCACAACACGCGAATTTCGCCGATCTCCCCCGCCCGCGCGTACGCCGCCCAGTTGAACGTCCCCCACGGCGGCCGGAAGTATCGCGGCGTCCGTCCGGTCGCGTCGGCGATCGCCGCGGCTCCCCGATCGACCTCCTCGCGCGAGGCACGCGGCGGCAGCATCCAGAGGTGACGGTGGCCGTAGGTGTGGTTGCCGAGGTCGTGGCCGGCGGACGCGATCTCGCGCGCGACCGCCGGTGCGGCTTCCACGTGCCGGCCGACGACGAAGAATGCCGCCCGGACCTCCGCGGCCGCCAGGGCCTCGAGGATGCGCGGAGTGTGCGAGCGATCAGGGCCGTCGTCAAACGTAAGTGCGATCTGCCGGCGGCCGGGCCCGTGCCGGATCACACCCCGGGCAAGCGTCCCGGCGACGAGCTGCGTGCCGATGGTGTAGCCAACGGGCGCGGCGAGAACGCCGGCCGCCGCGAGCAGTCGGGCCCCGAGGCCGCGCTTCACCCGGCCGTTTCGACAGGCTCGACGGTGCGCCAGCGGGCGGACGCGCCTGCCGCCAGCAGCAGCAGGCCGCCGCTCAGGTAGAACGGGGACGACGGATTGGTCCACTGCCAGAGGAGGCCGCCGAGCAGCGGCCCAATCACGCCGCCCATCCCTTCGATGGTCATCGCAAAGCCGAGACCCGCGCCGCGGACGTCCTGCGGCAGAAGACGGACGAGAATGCTGTTCCAGGCTGGGAGGACGAAGGCGTAGGCGATTCCGATCGCCGCGAAGTCGAGCGCCAGCATCCACAGCGTCGAACAGAACGGGATGAGCAGCAGCAGCACCGCGACGCTGCCGAGCGCGATCGCGTACGTGCGCCGCCACCCGAAGCGATCGCCGAGATGGCCGGCGTGCGTCATGAGCGCGAGGCCCACCCCCGGACCGAGGATCAGCAGCAAGAGCAGCTGCCGCTCGTCGTACCCGCGGTAAAACTCCAGATACGGGACGACGATCGGAATCAGGATGCCGGCCGCGATGATCTGGGGCACGAGGCTGCCGGCAAGGGTGATCAGGGCGCGCATCATCTCACGTAGCGCGCGGCCGGCCGCGGGTCTGGCCATGGTGCGGATCTCGTGGCCCTCGGGCGGGAGCCGCAGCGCGAGGAGTGCCGCGGCCAGCAGCGGCAGCACGAAGAGTCGCAGCGACAACGGATGCTGTGCGCGGCTCACGAGCGTCGCGATGCCGACCCCCAAGCCGCCGCCGAGGAACCAGGTCGAGAAGACGCGCCCGAGCGTGCCGCCGACGGGCGTAGTGCCGCGTGTCAGCCGGGTGAGGGCGGCCGGCCACAGCGGCGAGGCGCCGGCGCCCATGATCGCAAGGGCGACGAAGATTTCCCAGGTGTGCGTGGCCAGGACGAGCCAGGTGAACGACCCCGTGTAGATCCAAAAGCCCCACAGCAAAATCCGGCGTGTGCCGACGCGGTCGACCATCCAGCCGGCCAGCAGCTTGAGGGCGACTTCCGTGAAGAAATACGTCGAGACCGCGGCGCCGGTCGTCCCCATCGCCCAGCCGAACCGGACGGTGAGCATCGTGGGAAGCAGGACGAAGAGCAGGGCGCCGTGGACGAACTC
>DATEGA010000005.1:0-7302 GCA_035280345.1 bacterium
CGATCACGCTCGACGACACGATGGCGGAGGCCGCGCGGAAGACGCTGTGGCGGCACTGGAAGCGCGCCCGCGAGGCCGAGCCGCGGGCCCGCGACGGCGGCGACACCGAGGGCGTCCACGACCTGCGTGTCGCGGTGCGGCGGCTGCGCGTCGCATTCCGCGTGTTTCGGGATTACCTCGATCGCGAGGCGACCCGGCCTCTGCGCCGGCGGCTCGGCCGGACGGCTCGCCTTCTTGGCGCGGTCCGAGACCTCGACGTGTTCCACGTCAAAACACAGCAGTATCTCGATATCCTGCCGGCCGGGCGCCGGACGGAGCTCGATGCCCTTCTTGCCGTCTGGAAGGCGCAGCATACTGTTGCGCGGGCCGAACTCGTGGCGTGGCTCGACAGCAGGAAGTTTGCGCGCTTCAAGGTAGAGCTCGGCGCGCGCCTGAAGTCCGAGACCGATACCGGCCGGCCTGCGCACGCGCCGCACGGCGACCGCGTCCGCGACATCGTGCCCATCGTGCTGCTCAGCGCACTGGCGACGGTGCGCGCGCACGATGAATTGGTCGCCGGGGCGCACCCGCCGCTGGGGAAACTCCATCGCCGAAGGATCGCGTGTAAGCGCATGCGCTATACGTTGGAGTTCTTCGCGCGGGCGCTCGGGGCACCGGCCGAGCGGCTCATCGGGGAGCTCACGGCCGTCCAGGATCATCTCGGGAACCTCCAAGACGCCGTCATCGCCTGCGGCATACTGCAAGATTTCCTGGCGTCGGGAACCTGGACCAACGGCGGGCCCCTGCAAGCACCGCGCGTGCTCTCAGGGGCGGTCGTGCCCGGCGTCGCGGCCTATCTCGACGTGCGCCAGCGCGAGATCCGGATGCTGGTGGGGACGTTTCAGGACGTTTGGGCGCCCATCCGGTCCACGGGATTCAAGAGAGAGCTGCTCGCGCTGATTGCGGACTGGTAAGAGTGCCGGCCGCGCGAGTGTTGGCACCTTGCGCGCCCGGGCGACGACCACAACTACGCTGGCTTCCGGAAGCCGGGAGAAGGTGCCGCTGATGTCCAGCCCGAGTTTCAGGCCGCGTGCGCTCGTCACGGGGGCATCCGCAGGGATTGGTGCGGCCTACGCCGAGCGGCTGGCCCGCGACGGGTACGATATCGTGCTCGTCGCGCGGCGCCGCGATCGACTACAGGCTCTGGCCGAACGGCTGCGGACCGAGGCGGCGGCCGGGACCGAGGTGCTGGCGGCCGACCTCGCAGACGCCGGAGGCCTCGCGGAGGTCGAGGCGCGCGTCGCCGGCGATCCGCCGGTAACGCTGCTCGTCAACAACGCCGGGTTCGGAGGCTACCGACCGTTCATCGAGGTCGATCCGAAGGTGATCGACGCACTGATCGACGTGCACATTCGCGCTGTCGCGCGGCTCAGCCGCGCCGCGCTGCCCGGCATGGTCCGCCGCGGCAGCGGCGGCGTGATCAACGTGGCCTCCCTGCTCGCGTTAAGCGGCGGTCTTCCGCCAAACCCGCTGCCGCACCGGGCCGTCTACGCCGGCGCCAAGGCGTTCATGCTGACGTTTACGCAGGTGCTCGCCGGGGAGCTCGCCGGGACGGGCGTCACTGTGCAGGTGTGCCTACCCGGCGTGGTGGCGACAGAGTTCCATACGGTTCAGGGCATGGACATGAGCAAGCGTCCCCGGATGACGGCGGAGGATCTGGTGGCCGGGTCGCTGGCCGGCTGGGCCCGTGGCGAGACTATCTGTATTCCCGCCCTGGACGACCCATCGCTGATGGAACGGACCGTCGCCGCGCAGAGCGAAGTGACGCGCGCGGCCGGGTCTTCGCCGGCCCTGGCGGGGCGGTACCGGAGTCGCGAGGGCTCGCGGAACTAAAACACAGCAAGCGATCCAGTAATTGACCCCCGCCAAGCGCCCTGACCGCCGCGGCGATTCTTGACGTTACATCTTCGACATCGCGGTCAGCTGGACACCGATGATGTGGGCAGCCGCCTTAGCCTGAGCCAGGTTGCCCATCTTGATCGCCTGATCGGCCATGTGCGCGAGCCACCAGGCGACTTGGTATTCCTGGTCCTGTCCCATCGACGCCTTAATGTCGGGCATAATGCCTTTGCCCTGCCCCTGGCACGGATTGCCGGCTGCACTGTCGAACATCGGATCGCCGGGTCCGACGATGCAGTTGATAACGTGGTGCAAATGCATCGTGACCTCTTTCATCGCGTCGTACTTCTCGGCGAAGCCGGCATGAGTGATCGCCGTCTTCATCTCGTCGCCCATTCCCATCATCGCTGCCGGAGACGGTTGGACTCCCCAGACGGCCAGCCCCACCAGTACCATAGACGACGCAAGCCACCGCCCCATCCGCATCGCGAAACCCCCGTTGTCCCAGACTTGCCCTAAACGCTACGCGGGTTGCGTAAAGTATCGATAAAGTCAGCCGATCCGGATTACCCGAATAACCTCGGCTTGCCAAGCAGCGCGCGCAATGTGTTGATCTTGCCGATGTGATAACTGCGGTGCGTAGCGGCGAACGCGAATGCCTCACCCTGTGTGTGCCAGATGCCGCGCGGCCCCTCGTTCGGCGCGCTGAGATCCGCCTCTGCCACCGCGCGCACGAGGGCGTCGTGGCTCGCGTCGAGGGAGCCCGCGACGTCGCCGAGCGGCGGATACGCCGCGGCGCCGCCAGTGCCCGTCTTAAACAATGCGGCGGAGTTGCCGGGCAGCATTCCGGCAGGGGCGACGTCGGCCCCCACAACAAAGCCGAGGCTGCCGCGGGCAAATCCGAAGTTGGCGAGCGCGATGTGCCCCGCCTGCCACACGATCGGCGTGAGGCCGCTCGGCGTGCTGCGGGCCTCCTCGTCCGATATACTGTCGAGGCTGAGCCTTAGAATCTGGTGGCTCACGCCAAGTTGGTGTTGCAGCAGTGCGCGACCATCCATGGGCGGACCTCCTCGGCGTTTGAGGTGCGGCAGGAACAACTCACGGTGATGCTATCGAGCGCATGTCACAAGCGTGTGACTTTCGCGGCACCGCAGCGCAGTCCGGGGGCCAAATGCGTACGGCCACCCGCGGCGAAACCTCGAGAGAGGCCTCCCGAATTCTCCGCCGGCCGCCTCCGTCGGCCCTGCGCTCGCGCAACAATCGCGTCCGCGCACGGACTAATGAACACCAACGACAATTCAGCGGCAACCCGCTACACTCATCTTAGGCTTTCGACGTCGGGAAGCGGGCGAGATCAATGGCTAGGGCTCTGGCTCAATGGCTATCACACGGCCCGTTGACCACGCCTCTGATCTGGATCGGGGCCGGCCTCGTGGCGCTGGCGGTCACCGCGGCCATCGTGCTCGCGGTGGCGCTGATCGCCCGTGGGATTGTAGCACTCCTTCGCTGATTCTTGTCTGGCCGGGCTCGGGTTCAGGCGCGCGGCTCGTTGACGATCGGCCTTTCGCGCTTCGACCCGAACAGCTCCTGCGCGGCGACGCGACTTAGCCAGACAAAGAGAAACGGATACACGAGGAGGATCTGGCGGATACTAGACGCGGTCCCAAATGACGCCAAGATCAGGATGCCGATGACCGGGAATACCATCGCGTATTCCTGAGCACCCATGGGAATTGCGGCGAGGAGGACCAGCCGCACAATAATAAGGAGCAAAATTGGCAGGGGGGTCTTAATCAGGAACGCCACCGGGTAGTAATACCACCATCCGTGTACGGCATGGTGTCCCATCAGAAACGACGCATGTCCCTCGTTGACATGTCTTCGCTGGTCGAGCAGGCCGCCGATGTAGTTGCCGATGTCCGGGACCCATGTGCGCTCGCCAAGGGCGACGAGGTGTGGTGCCGCTCCCTTGAGCACGGGTAGTCTGCCCACGACCTTCTCGACGGTCCGATGTTCGCCGCCGGCGTGAAAGAGCGGCCGCCAATGGAAGGCGGCCGCATAGACCACGACCAAGACGAGGATGCCTCCAGCGAGCACCTGCAGAAACCCTTTGACGGGGTGGACCTGCCGGGGAAGATTGTTGCGCGAGGCCACGACATCGTCGATCATAAATTGTCCAAGGATCATGGGTAGAAACGCGAGCGCGGCTTCTTTGGCTAGGAGAGAGCACCCAAGCGCGATGCCCGCCATTATCGCGAAGCCCGCTCGACCGGTCCGGAGCCATTTCCACACGAAGAACATCGAGATAAACATAAAGGCCGCGAGCCCGAGATCGAGGGTGGCGACGCCCGAATTGGCGATGGTATTCGGTTCCATCACGAACAGCAGCAGCGCAATGAGGCCGGCTTCGTTGCCCCAAAGTTCTGCTGCCCATTGCCGGACAAAAAGCGCCAGCACGACGCCCATGGCAACAACCGGCACCCGCGATAGAAATACAACGCGGTCGATACTGCCGTCTTGCCGGGACAAGAACACGTCGGCGAAGCCTTGCTCTTCGCTCATGCGCCAGGATGGGTCGTCCGTCGGGACCGAGAATCTCTGGGCGAGCAGCGGAAGCGCGATCAACATCTTGAGCAGCGGTGGATGCTCGCGGTTCATGCGGTCGTCGCGAGTCTGCCAGTAGGAGGCGCCGGCCGCGATGTACACGGGTTCGTCGAAGGTCAGACTCGTGTGTCTCATGCTCAGCAATGTCTGGAGGAGAAACGCTCCGATAAGCGCGGTGGCAATCGCCAGGTGTAGCCTGCGAGACCCGACGCCTCGCTCCGCCTCCCCCGCCTCAAGCGTCTTGGCGTTCGGGGGCACGCTGCGCTGATCGCGCTGACCAGAAACATCTGCGGATAACAACGAGCGTCTCATTTACAGTCCGGAAGTGGCGTCGCCGGCGGAAGGGTAGCGGTCGGCGGAATGTGGTAGACGAAGATCGAGTAGTCGATCTTCGCGCGCGGCTCATACTTCTGCAACCACGTAAACGCTGTTTCACAGCCGGCGTGTGTACCAACGAGCGATGTGACGCTGACCGCGAGATCTCCGGTCGCCGGTCGACCCGGAAGAAGCCGCACATACGTGATCCCGAACCGGCGTGGATTATCGGTTCCGAAGTATGCGAGCTTCACACTGGTGATGCCATTGCGGCGGAGGTAAGTGCTGAGGTCCTTCAGGCCTTGCCCCCAGTCAAGATCAGCCAAACTCAAATATTTGTAGCCGTTCCCGGGTCCCCCAATGAGTTCGTTGAAATAGGCGAGGTATGAGGGATACGTTCGCACCGTTCCCACCACCAGCCATGCGAGCAGACCGACGAGCAGTGCCCGTAGGAAGCCAACCCGTCGCATAAGACGGGTCAGCGGCACCTTGGTTCCCTGCTGTTGCTCAGATGATTTCGGTATGCGCAGTCCGGGATTGCACTTACATGTGGGTATGTCCACCACGCTTGCCCAGCGTGCTTTCCCGACAGTACTCGTACTCGCACCGCCTTGATCGAAAAGCCGCCGGAATCAAGGACAAGTATCTGCGTACCAGCCGACAGTGAGGCGCCGTGGCCCGAGGTCAACAGCCTCTGCACCCCAAACCCATCGTTTACGGCCGCAGCTTTGATCGCCGCATCATAGGAATCGCGACCGTCAAACGCCAGCACTTCATCCGTGAGCCCGTACTTGTAGCCGACAATGAGACCGTTCGCAGCCTTGGGGGCCGAGGTGGCCATCAATTTCGCGCGTTGGCTGCCGGAGCCTATCCAAAAGAGAATGAAAAGAAGGCCTACCAGGCAGAGTGCCGTCCCGACCGCTATTATGGCTATTTTGCTTTGATCGGAATCCGTCCGCGGTGCTCCGGTGGTGTCGCTGCCATCTGGCGCGGCACTCGACGGCGACCACCCGCCCAAGGGCCGCGGGCACCCGCAGTGAGAACACGATGGCGCGGTGGGCGAAACGTCCTGCTTACAGTCCGGGCAGCTGGCAAGAGCCACGCGATTCCTCCGGGCGTACTTTTTAGACAGCGACGGTGTCAGTGTTCAACCACCGGCGGCCGTGCTACAACAAGGAAGAACGCACCCGCGCGACGTCTCATGTGACCTCTCGCTTCCCACCTAAACCATCGCGTGGAGACACGCGAAATCCGACAGCCTGATTCTCTATTCCTGCACACCGTCATTCATCTGATCGAACGGATAGTGTTCGTTCGAGACGCGGCGGCGGAAGGGTCTGCACGTTCGGGCCTGAACCATAACTTCCGCTGTTGGGTCGCACCAACCGGAGGGGGACCGGGATGGCGCTCGAAGCCGAACAACGGGTTTTCCATCAGCATCGCCGCCACCTGTTAAAGCACCACGAAGGTAAGTTTGCGCTTGTGGGCCGTGATGAACTCGTTGGGGTGTTCGAGACCTTCGATGACGCTTACGTCCACGGCGTGGCGCGGTTCGGACAGTCACTCTTCCTCGTCAAACAAATCTCGCGCGGAACGGTAAAGCGTCTGACGTCCCGCTACGCATGGCTTGATTCGCAAATTGATCCCGATACATTCGGGTAATTTCATTCTCAAATAGCTTGCACTCCGCTATAGCGGCACCAGGGGAGGTGTCAGATGAACATCGACACCCTTGGAATCACCCCTGGTGCGACCTTGTCGACAACTGTCGGCCGGACGTAATGACGTAGACGTCGAGGCGCCCCACACCCCACGAGGCCACCGCGGGGTCGCCTGCGATATTTTGGCCGCCAAGTGATTCCCACGCGCTCCACCGAGCCTTGGTCGAGGCTCCTGTGCCACAACGCGCGGTCGTTGCCTAAGACGAAGACATCGAGGTGCTGATGATCGTAACTGTGATACGGAAGCCCGGCGTTGCCGCCCCACGCGACCGCGGCCGGAGCGAAGTGAGGCCGCTGCCGCCCAGGGGTTCCCAGTTGGTCCAGGATCGCCGGTTCTCGTCAAAGTTCCGGTGCCAGAGCGCGTTGTCGTTCCCCCCGGCAAAGACATCGAGCAGCGCTGCGCCGCCTGATGAGGCGGCCGGCGCGGAGGTCAAGCTGCCGCCGGCGCTCAGCCAGTCGCTCCAGCCGCTCTGACCCCGGTAGGCCCTTTGCCATATTCCGTAGTCGCCGCCGCGCGCGAACACGTCGATCCACCCCTCGGCTGAGATCTGCGCCCGGTAGACGGCCGCCGGTGCCGAGGTGAACGATCCGCCGAGACTCTCCCAATTCTGGACGAGCCCATTGTTCTGATAGGTCGCGTTGTCCACGCCACGGCAGTAAACAAGCCGGCCGCCGCGCTCGGTGGCGCAGGCGCCCGGACTGGAGGTCCACTTTCCCCCGAGGCTTCGCCAGGAGCCCCACACTCTTCCGGTCCATTCGACGTAGCCTAGGGAGCGGTCATCGG
>DATEGA010000006.1:0-50947 GCA_035280345.1 bacterium
ATCGCGCCGGAGGTACGGAGAAAGTCGCGCCGGGACAGCACGTGCGTAGCGCCGGTCCGCATCGCCGTCACCCCCTCGCCTGCGCGGCGCGCCGCACGGCCCGGAGGATCCGCATGTGCGCGCCGCAGCGGCAAACTACGCCGCGCAGCGCGGCGCGAATCTCCGTGTCGCTTGGGTTGACCGTCTTGGCGAGGAGCGCGGCGCCCGTCATGATCCAACCGCTCATGCAGTAGCCGCACTGCATCGCCTGCTCGTCGATGAACGCCTGCTGCAGGGGATGCAGCCGTCCGTCTGCGCCGAGGCCCTCGAGCGTGACCACGGGCCGGGCGCCGACCTCGGAGACCGGTATCCGGCACGACCGGACCGCCGCGCCCGCGACGTGCACGGTGCAGGCGCCGCACTGGCCGAGCCCGCAGCCGAACCGGGGGCCCCGCAGGGCCAGTTCGTCGCGCAGTACGTAGAGCAGCGGCGTGTCAGGCGATGATCGAATCTCGCGGATCTCCCCGTTGACGGTCACCCGAAGGGCGGTGGTCGAGCTCGCACTCACGGCGACACCTCGCGACGGCAGACTGGGCCTGCCTGGCGGCGCGAAACCGCGCCACCAACCCTATTATCACTCAATTCCACGGGCTCGGTGCCGCCGCTACGCCTGGTGATACGCCCGCTCCAGCCCCGCGATGTCGATCTTGATCATCTGCAGCATGGCTTTCATCACCCGCTGGGACTTGGCGGGATCCGGATCTTGTAGGAGCCGCGGCAGGATGCTCGGCGTGACCTGCCACGAGAGGCCGAATCTGTCCTGCAGCCAGCCGCACTGAACCTCCTTGCCGCCGGCGGAAAGTCTGTCCCAGTAGTAATCAACTTCGTCCTGCGTCTCGCAGTGGATCGTGAACGAGATCGCTTCCGTGAATTTGAAGTGCGGGCCCCCGTTGAGCGCCAGGAAGTCCTGTCCCTCGATCTGGAACCGCACCACCATGGCCTGACCCTTCGGCCCGGGCCCCGCGTCGCCGTAGCGGCTGACCTCCAGAATCCTTGAATTCTTGAAGACGGACGTGTAGAACTCGGCCGCGTCCTCCGCGGTCTTGTCGAACCAAAGAAATGGCGTGATCTTCGGCATGCTGTCCTCCTAACGGACGTGATCGTTCACCTGGTAGTCGTCCCTCGCCGGCAACAATCGACAGACGGTGGCGCCGCCGCCCACATACTTGTGGAGACTTTGGCAGACTGCCGAAACGTGCGCCCGCGCGGCGGGTAAAAATGACCTCTGGAGGCCACCAAAAAACAGCTAGAGGAGGTGACTCCATCATGGTGGCTGTCAATCGATATAGCAAGCGCCTCAGCGTGCGCGGCGCCATGGTTGCGCTCATCGCGGCGGCGTTCGTTGCACTGAGCGGGTTGCCCGCCCAGGCGCAAGTCTACTACTACACATATCCGTCGTACTACCCGTATCCGGCGCCGTACTATCAGAGCAACTGCTCGACGTTCGCGGTCGGCGGATTGGCGTACACGTCGTGCAGCAACCCGACCGTGTATTACGGGTACCCGTACAACAACTACTACTATCCTGTCGACCGTTACTACTACACACGCAACTACTACTACGACCGCTACGGGCCGTAGGCAGAATCGCCGAGACGTCGCTGAGGAAATGTAGACTTGGGGGTGCGGCCGAGCGGCCGCACCCCCGATTTCGTGCCGTGGCTCACACCCACCAGCGATAGCGGGACGGGTTGGTGTATGTGCTGGCGTACGGCCCGTCCTTCTCGTACAGCGTCACGCCGCGGTCGAGCGCTTCCGGATCCAGTTCGACGCCGAGGCCGGGCGCCGCAGGGACCGTGATCTTGCCCTCCGCGATCCGCATCGGACCCCCCGCGATCACGTCGTCGGCGTGGAACCAGTGCGTGATGTCGATCGGATAGCTCAGGTGAGCGGTGGCCGCGGCGAGGTGCAGCCGCGCGGCGGTCGCGATCCCGAGCTCGTGCGAGCTGTGCAGCCCGAAGCCGAGGTTCATACCTTCGCACAACGCGGCGAGCTTTCGCGTCGGCCAGATGCCGCCCCAGATCCGGTGGTCGCCGAGGATCACGTCCACCGCGTCGGCCCGGAACGCGACCGGCACCTCGTCGAAGTTGCGGACGCACATGTTGGTCGCGAGCGGTACGGGCACCGCCGCGCGGACGCGCCGCATTCCCTCGATCCCCCAGGTCGGATCTTCCATCCACTCGAGATCGAGGTCGAGGGCCCGCTCGCCGAACCGAATGCTCTCTTCGGGCGACCAGACGCCGTTCGGGTCCACGCGCAGGGCGAGCGCGTCGCCGAACGTTCGCCGCAGCGCGCGCAGCGCGCCCAGCTCGGCGCCGGGCCGATAGACGCCCGCCTTCACTTTGACTGCGGTGAAGCCCCAGCGGCCAATCGCCTCTTCCGCGGCGGCGACCGTCGCGGACGCGAAGTCGCCCTCCGCGTCCTCGTGCGTGAAGAGCGGGGCGCAGACGGGGACCGCGCCTCGGTACCGTCCGCCGAGCAGGTCGCACACCGGGCGTCCGACCGCCTTGCCCATGATGTCCCACACCGCCATCTCAACCGCCGAGATCGCGGTCGGCGTGGGACCGTACAGCCCGCGGTGGGGTCCGGGCAGCCGCTCGACGATCGCTTCGATGCGGAACGGGTCCTGGCCGCGCAGCCCCTCGAACGCACGCACAATCTCCTCGTGTGTCTCGGGGCCGCCGGGGGCCTCGCCGAGGCCAACCAAGCCGTCGTCGGTGTGGAGGCGCACGATGCACTTGCTGGTGCCGGCCGCCTTGGATGTCGCCGACGACATCGTGTGCGTGTACGTGATGTTAATGAGGTCGACTGTGAGATCGGTGATCTTCATGCCGCGCCTCCCGTTGCCTCGCTGTTGAGCTCGATCTCCGCGCCGCGGGCCGCGGAGGCGACGATCGCCGCCTGGACCTCGACCACGTGCCGCGTGCGCGCCGCCGATGTGGGCGCATCGAGGTCCCCGGCGGACGCCGCCCGGACGAACGCCTCCAGCGACGCGACGAACGCTCCAGCGAGCCGGCCGTTGACCTCGTTCGCGGTCTGCGGACCCGTGAACGCGACGCGTTCGCTGCGGTTGGGCAAGAACAGCGACATCTCACGCCGGTTCCCGTCGAGGAAGAGCGCGCCCTTCGAGCCCATGATCTCGAACCGGGTGTCGGCCGCCGCCGGAAACGTCTCCGGGAGAATCCACGACGAGTGAAGGCTCACGCGCGCGCCGCTGTCCAGCGTGAGCAGGGCGTCGTAGCCGTCTACGATCTGCGCACGCGGCAGCGCGCCGTAGTGGGCGGCCGCGTAGACACGCCGTACCCGCCGGTCCGTCCACGACAGGATGAGGTCGATGTCGTGGCTCGACATGAAATGAATCGGCGTCGTTCGATCTGCCCAGGAGGCGATCATGCGCTCCGGGACCCACGCGGCGTCCCAGCGGTGCGATTCGATGAACGCCAACTCCCCGAGGTCACCCTGCCGGATCAGCTGCTCGATTCGCCGCGACTCCGGCAGCCAGCGCTGGCTGTAGTTGACCATGAGGAGGCGCCGGCGATCGCCCGCCCGATGGATCAGCGCGTCCGCCTCGGCCGGATCGACCGTAAGCGGCTTCTCGACCAGGACGTGGGCGCCCGCGTCGAGGCACGCCAGGACCGGATCGTGGTGCGCATGGTCCGGCGTCGCGACGGACACCGCGTCGACGTCGGTCCGCAGCAGCTCCGCGAGCGACGCGAACGCGCGCGCCCCGTGCCGGGACGCGACGGCGTCTGCCCGTGCGGCGTCCAGGTCGCAGACCCCCGCGAGGCGGCATCCGGCCATCTCCGCGTACACGCGGGCATGGCGCGCGCCGAGAAGCCCCGCGCCGACGACCGCGACGTTCAGCACGCCGCTCACGCCTTGACCGCTCCCTGCGTGATCCCGGCCATCATGTACCGCTGCGTGGCGAGGAAGAGCACCGCCGGGACGATCGTGATCACGAACGCCGTCGCCATGAGCGCGGACCATTCGACGAAATACTGTGACATGTACGTCACCAGGCCGACCGTCGCCACCCACTTCGTTTCCGTGCCGAGAAAGGTGCTGGCGAAGAAGAACTCGTTCCAGCCGATCATGAAGCCGAAAGTTGCCGCAGCGGCGACGCCCGGCAGCGCGGCCGGGAGGATCACCCGGTAGAGTGCCGCGAGCCGGGTGCAGCCGTCGGTCAGCGCGGCCTCGTCCAGTTCCCGCGGTACACCGTCGAAGAAGCCCTTCAGCATCCACAGGCAGATTGGCACGCTGAACGTGGTGGTTGCGATCACGACGCCCGTCAGTGTGTCGATGAGATGCAGGCTGCGAAACATGATGTAGAAGGGGATGGTGAGCACCGTCACCGGGATCATCTGGCCGACCAGCATCAGGAATCCGAGCGCGTCGACCGGACGGCTCCGAAATCGCGAGAGCCCGTACGCCGCGTGCACGCCGAGACCGGTCGAGCAGACCATGGTCCCCGTCGCCACGAACAGGCTGTTGGCGAGCCAGCGGCCGAGGGGGTTCACTGTGAAGATGTGCGTGAAGTTGCCCCACGCCGGATGCAGCGGCACGAACCGCGGCGGGAAGTTGAACAGGTTGCCGGGCTCGAGCGCGCTCGCCACCATCCAGTAGATCGGGAAGCCGACGACCGCGCAGACGAAGATCGTCCCCGCGTAGAAGAGCATCCCTCGCAGCACACGCCACGGCGTTCGTGATGCGCTCATGCCTAGACCTCGCGCGGCCGCAGCAGCGTCAGCCGGTAGTAGACGAGCCCGATGCTGAGGGCGACCGCCAGCACGATCGTCGCGAGTGCCGCCGCACTGCCGAACTGGAAATCGGAGAACGCCCGCTGGTAGACGAGAATCGCGAGCGTCTGGGTCGCGCGGGCCGGCCCGCCGGCGGTCATCGTCCAGATGATGATAACCTGGCCGAGCGACCAGAAGAGGAGCAGCAGCAGGAGCACGTTCCGGACGTGGCTGAGGCCCGGCCACGTGACGTGCCAGAACCGCCGCCAGGCGTTGGCGCCGTCGATCGCCGCCGCTTCATAGAGGTCCACCGGAACGGACTCCATGCCGGCCTGCAGAAACGTCGTCGCGATCGGGTACTGCCACCACACCGCGGCCATCAGCACCGCGTAGAGGCCGAGGTTCGGGCGGACCAGCCACTGGATCGAGGGCGTCGCGACGAGGTGCGCGCGCCACAGGATGTAGTTGACGGCGCCGTACTGCACCTGAAGCAGCCACCGCCACACGACGACGGCCGCCACCTGGGGAAGGGCCCACGGCAGCAGCAGCACGGTGCGGGCGAGCGGCCGGCCTCGGAATCGCGCGTGAAGCAGCATCGCCGTGAGCAGGCCGAGGCCGAACGACCCGATCAGGTTGCCGAGCGTGAAGAGCGCCGTGACCCGTACGGAGTGCCAGAAAATCGGGTCATCGAGCAGCGCCGCGTAGTTCCGCAACCCAACAAACGCCGGATGCGGATCGAAGCCCGCGCCGACATTGTGCACGCTGTTGCGCAGCGTGATGTAGATCGGGTACACGAGGACGAATAACATCCACAGCGCCGTGGGCGCCATGAGGCCCACGGCGAAGACCCGGCGTTCCCGTCTCACGAGCGGCGCTTAGCCGCGGTCACCCGGTGCGAGAGTCTTGGACCAGGCCTCGAGTTCCTTCTGCGCGTCGTCCATCGCCGCTTTCGGGGGCTTCGCGCCAGACCAAATGTCGCCGACGTGGTCGATGACCTTCGTCTGCAGGGTCGTCGCGACGCGCTCGTAGCCCGGCGGCAGGTACCCGAAGCCGGTCGCGTACTTCGCGGCCATCTCGGTGACGAACCGGTAACCGGGGTTGGTGCGGAGGAAGGCGGGCGTGGGCGCGAGCGTCGTGCCCGGCACCTGCACCTCCACCTCGATCCAGCGCTGCTGCCAGTCGTCGCTCGTCGCGAGCGCGATGTAGTCCCACACGGCTTGCTTGTTCGCGTCCTTCTTGAGGATCGTGTAGAACGCGCCGCCGGTGATCGCCGCATGGGTCGGTGTGGGGCAAGGCACCATGCCGATGTGCGGGTACAAGGTCGCGTTGACGGTCTTCACCTGGCCAAGATCCCACGGGCCGTCGAACAGCATCGCGAGCTTGCCCTCCGCGAACATCGTGCGGAGCTGGTACCAGCCGACGCCTTTCGGGGAGAACGGCGCGTTCACGAACCGCATCATCTGCTGGAAGCCCTCGACCGTCTTGGGCGCGTTGCAGGCGATGGTACCGTCCTTGCGGCTGAAGTCGCCGCCGTTGCCGAGCACCCACTGCATGCACGAGACGTAGGCAAGCAGCATGGTGGAGGTGTCGGTGTGCACGCCGAACCCGAAGACGCCGGTCGCCTTGTAGATCTTGTCCGCGGCGCTGTACAGGTCGTCGAGGGTTTTCGGCACGTCAACTTTTGCCTTTTCGAGCAGCAGCTGATTGTACAGCAGGCCCTGCGGTGAGGCGGTAAGCGCCACGCCGTAGTTCTTGCCATCTTTCTGCGCGAACTTCTGCAGCAGCACGAGCTTGTTCTTGAACGGCGCCTTGTCGAGCCACGGATCCAGCGGCTCGAGCAGGTCGAGGTGCATGTACTGCGGCATCTGGGTGGTGAACAGCGGCAGGATATCCGGCACCTGGCCGCTCTGGATCTCCGTGAAGATCTTCTCGACGTACTGCCCGGCCGGTAGTTGCACGAGGTCGACCCGCGCGTTCGAATGGGCCTGATTGTAGGCCGCGCTGAGATCGCGGAAGTACTTGCCGGTCGCCGGCTCGCTGAACATCCAGCTCGGGTACTGCAGCGTGATCTGCGCCGCCGCGGACGCTTCCATCGGGTCCAGGAACGCGGGCGCTCGGCCCAGCGCCGCAAAACCGAGTCCGGCGGCAGCGCCCCGGCGCAGCATCCGTCGACGAGTCATCGGGGCGTTCAACGAAGTCGGGATATGCATTGGCAGATAGCCTCCCCCGCGTCCTCCGCGGCCACCGGCAAATCTGTGGTTTCTCCGGCAGGGCAAGATTCCGCCCTGGTGTTCGCGGTCCTTTCTACGGCACTCCGGCCCTACGGTAGATTGACGATCTCGACCCAGTTCGGGTTCCGGCCCATCGGATACCGATGCCGCGGGGTCAGCCAACCGGTGTCCGGGTGGATGGCGTAGGACGTCAGCTGGTTCGAGACCTGGCCGACCGCCAACAGGAATCGGCCGGCCGGATCGATCTGAAACCCGCGAGGTTTGTCCTCGGTCGGGAGGTTCTGAACGCGGACGGCCGCGCCGCTCGCCGGGTCGATGCGAAAGGTGCTGAGCGTATTCGATGCGCGCTCGGAAGCGTAGAGGTATCGTCCGTCCGGCCTCACGTGAATGTCCGCCGCCGCGAACGGCGGCGATCCTTGGTGG
Source organism: bacterium (assembly GCA_035280345.1). Classification (GTDB taxonomy): domain Bacteria; phylum Sysuimicrobiota; class Sysuimicrobiia; order Sysuimicrobiales; family Segetimicrobiaceae; genus DASSJF01. The sequence continues at coordinate 7,430 of DATEGA010000006.1, forward strand.
CCTTCCGGCAGCAGGCTCGCGGTACCGATCGGTGTCAGCGTCCCGGCCGCCGGGTCGAATCGGTAGGCGCCCACCGTTGCGTCGAGTTCGTTCGTGCAGTATGCGAAGCGGTCATGGGGATCGAACACAAGGTGCCGCGGCCCCGCGTGCATGCTGGCCTCTGCGGCCGGCGGCGCGTTAGGCGAGAGGCGGCCCGCCGCGGGATCGAACCGGTACTGCAAGATCACGTCGTTCCCGAGGCACGGCACGAATAGGTACCGATTGGACGCGTCCGTGAGAATCGAATGCGGATGTGAAGCGGTCCGGAGGATCTGCGCCGGCTCGGCCTCGACCTGCCCGCGGGTGTCGATCGGGCTGACCGAGATCCGATCGCCGGAGTACGACGCGCCAAACAAGAACCGGCCCGTCGTGTCGGTCGAGATATAGGCCATGTTGTCGGGAAGCGCCGCCGTCCTGAGGAGCCGCAGCGTCCCCGCGGCGGACTCGATCGCGAGCGTCGCCACCGAGAACGGCTCCGAGCGGAGGCAGGCGTACAAGAGCCGCCGGTTGGGGCTCACCGCGAGCGGCATGACAACGCCGGGCATGACCGCCTTCTGAATGACTCTCATCGTACCGGCCGCGTTGTCGAGATGCCCGACATGGATCTCGCGGGTGTCCGCGCAGGCGATGTAGACGACCGTCGGCATCCTCGCGCGCTAGGCTGTAGTGCCTAGCCACGTTATTATCATATGAGAGCCTCCGCGAATCGGTGGGGAGCGAGCATCTGCTCCGCCGCCGGAGGTTCTCATGGGCCATCGCCGCGCCAGGCTCACGCCATTCGGGCGCTGGCTGCTGGCACATCGTGTCGATGAGTTGGCCTGGCCGGTGACGCAGGCAGCTGCCTCGTTGGGCATTTCTCGGCCGACGGCCCATAAGTGGCTGGCCCGTTGGCGCGCCGACGGACAAGCCGGCCTCGTGGATCGCTCTTCGCGCCCGCACTCGAGCCCTGGCAGGACGCCGACAATGCTCGAGGCCCGCATTCTCCGAGCGCGCCGGCGATTGAAGCTGGGCCCCCGGCGCTTGGCCCCGCTCCTCGGCGTGCCGCATGCTACGATCTCGGCCGTGCTGCAGCGCCATGGACTCTCGCGCTTGCGGGATGCTGATCGCGCGACCGGGGTCCCGATTCGGTACGTCCGCGAGCACCCCGGCGAGCTGATCCACCTGGACACCAAGATTTTGGGCCGTATTCCGCCCGGCGGCGGGCATCGACATCTGGGTCGGGCGGTCGTGCCCCACCACCATCGACACCGGCTGGGCTATGAGGTCCTCCACGTCGCAGTCGACGATGCGTCCCGCTTGGCGTTCGTGCAGTTGTTGCCAGACGACCGCGGCCCCACCGCCGCCCAGTTTCTGCTCGCAGCGGCCGCCTTCTATGCGGAACATGGGATCCGAGTCCAACGAGTCATGACCGACCGGGCGTTCAGCTACACGGTCGCACGGGCGTTTCGTCACGCTATCGGCACCCTGCGGCTGCGCCACAAAATCACTCGTCCGTATCGGCCGCAGACCAACGGCAAGGCGGAGCGCTTCATCCAGACGCTCCTGGCCGAATGGGCCTACGTCCGGCTCTATCGCTCCAACGAGGAGCGCAATCAGGCACTTCCGAAGTGGCTCCGCTACTACAATCACTCGCGACCCCACACTGCCCTAGGAGGCAAGTGTCCCATTGCTGCGTGTAAACAACGTCCCTAGGCACTACAGCTAGCGGCGGTCCACCGCGCCGCCCCACGCGCGCCGGAGCCAACCAATCCAATTACCGTGCATGACCGCCTCGATGTCGGCGGGCGGATAGCCGCGGCCGCTCAGCAGTCCCGCGATCTTCTGGAGATCGGCGATCGTGTCCAAGTCGTGCGCGAAGCCTTCGCGGCCGACGCCGCCGTCGAGGTCGCTGCCGATCCCAACGTGGCGCGCGCCGCCCGCGAGCTGGCAGATATGGTCGATGTGCGCGACGAGATCGGCGAGCTTCACGTGCTCGTTGCTGTCGCCGTTCCGCCAGCCCGGAATCATCTGCCAGCAGCCCGGGACCGTGCCGATCACGCCGCCGCGGTCGACGAGCGCGCGGATCTGCTCGTCGGTGAGTTGTCGCTGGTGCGGATTGAGCGCCCGGCAGTTGTTGTGGCTTGCGTGCACCGGTCCGTCGTATCGCGAGAGGGCCTGCCAGAACGCCTCGTCCGAGCAGTGCGACAGGTCGAGGCTGATCCCGAGCCGCGCCATCTCCGAGAGCAGGGCGGGCCCTAGATCCGTCAGTCCTTCTTCGCACCCCGTGCCGCCGGCGTAGCGGCCGTGTCCAAAATGCGCCGGCCCCAGCAGGCGCAGGCCGCCGTCCCACCACTCACGCAGCGTCGACGGCTCGAGGACCGGGTCGGCGCTCTCCATTGTGATGACCATGCCGAGCGGCGGGGGCGCGCCCGCTTCCTCGCCGGGATGGCGGACGTCCCAATCGGTCCATTCCGCGACGTGCGCATCGAGTTGTGCCAGGTCGCGCACGATCCGAATGTGGCCCGCGCGCTCAAGGGCGTGGTAGTAGGCGAGATGTCCCTTCCCGTGGGCGTTGGCCTGGATTGCCGTCGGATAGTCGATGCCGGGCTCCGGACGGCCGCTCGAGCGGGCGAGCACCGTGGTGAAGCAGAGCGCGACACGGCCCCGCCGCAGCTCAGGAAAGCCCACTGTGCCCTGCGCGCGCCCCGGGCCCTTCATGGCGCGCTCCTGGACGCGGACCGTGTAGGCGGAGCTCAACAGGTCGCGATTGCCTTGCAGCGCGTTGAGCGCCAGATCGAGATGGCTGTCGACAATCAGCACGGCGACCGATCTCCCTTCCGTCTTTCCTCAATGATGCTGAGGTTCACGGACAAGCGGCACCGACACCTTCACCGTGGACGGCGCGTAGCGCCGGAGGAAAGGGTCGCCGGCGACCTGAATCCTGGAACGGCTCACCGCACGGAGGCGACGCGCGTAATGAAAATTCTCACATTTGCGACGCAGGCCGGACACGAGCAACTCGGGGTGCTGGGCCGGAGCGGCATCGTGGATCTTGCGGCCGCGGCGCAGGCGCGCAACGCAAAAGACGCCGGGCGCGTCACTGATGCGCTTGCGCTGCTGCAGGCCGGCGAGGCCGGCCGCGCGCTCGCGCGCGAACTTGCCGATTGGGCGTCCGACCGCCCTGATGCAGGCTTCGTCCTCGCACCGGGGACGATCCGGCTGCTTTCCCCGGTGCCGCGCCCGCCAAAGATCTTGTGCATGGCGGGCAACTATGCCGAGCACTGGCGGGAAGGCGGCCTGAACGCTCCGGTAAAGCAGCGATCGGCGCCGGAGATTTTCATCAAGCCCGTGACGACGATCGTCGGCCCGGAGGCGTCGATCCGTCTGCCCGGCCCGATCTGTACCGCGGTAGATTACGAGGGCGAGCTCGCCGCCGTGATCGGCCGCACGGCGAAGAATGTGTCCCCCGACCGGGCGCTGGACTTCGTCGCCGGCTACGCGAACTTCAACGACGTCTCCGGGCGCCGCTTGACCGTCGACGTTCCCCGCGAAGAGACGCCGCGGAGCCGGTACTTCGATTGGTCGAACGGCAAATGGTTCGACACGTTCGGGCCGCTTGGCCCCTACCTCGTTGCGGACGAAATCGCCGACCCGCAGGCGCTTCCGGTGCAGACCCGTGTGAACGGCGAGACGCGGCAGGACGGGACGACGGCCGACATGATCTGGACCGTCGCCGAGCTTGTGGCGTGGATCAGCCGGTTCGTCACGCTCGAGCCCGGCGACGTGGTCGCCACGGGAACCCCTTCGGGGGTCGGCTCTTCCACCGGTACCTTCTTGCGGCCCGGCGACACCGTCGAGGTGGAAGTCGGCGGCCTGGGCGTACTCCGAAACACCGTCGCTTTCGCCTAGTGACCTACCGCGCCGCGATCATCGGCCTGTCCGAAATCGGAGCGGCCCCGAGCCGGGGCGCTCCCGACCCCCTCCTTGGGGAGGTTCAGCCTCATTCCCACGCGGCCGCCTACGCCGCGATCTCCCGGACGGCCGTCGTCGCAGTGTGCGACACGGCGCCAGACGTGTTGGAGCGCTTTCAGCGGCAGTGGCGGCGGGCGTTTCCAGACGCTCGTCCGTATGCCGATTATCGCGAAATGTTCGCACGGGAGCGCATCGATCTACTGAGCGTGGCGACTCCCGACGATCGCCACGCGCAGATTGTGCTCGACGCGGTCGCATCAGGCGTTCGGGGAATCCTGTGCGAGAAACCGGTCGCGACGACCCTCACCGAAGCCGACCAAATGATCGCCGCGTGCGCGGAACGCCGGATTCCCCTGCTGATCAACCATACGCGGCGCTGGTTCCCGGAATTCGTCGAGGCGCGGCGCCTGATCAATTCCGGAGCGATCGGGCCGCTCCACCGCATTGTCGCGATCCACGGCGGGCCGCGCGCGATGCTGTTCCGCATGGGGACGCATCTCGTCGATACGGTGTGCTTCTTCGCCGGCTCCGACCCAGTGTGGGTCACCGGTGAGCTGGATGACGAACACCGCAACTACGGCCCCCGCTACCGCGGCGACGGCGGGAGGGACGCGGCGACAGACCCGGGATACAGCGCCTCGATCCGCTTTCAGAACGGTATGCGCGCGTTCCTGACGGCGTCGAAGCGGACGATGTACACGTTCGAGATCGATCTGCTCGGGGCCACCGGACGTATTCGAGTCGGCGCGCACGCCGGCGAGGTCTGGCGCGTCCTAGACGACGGCATTCCGGCGTTGCGCCCGCTGCGCGCGCCGTACACGACGCGCGCGGACATGGGCGCGGCGGTCGAGGAGCTGCTGGGTCTCGTGGAACACGGGGGCCGCGGGTCGTCGACCGGTGAGGACGGACGCCGCGCGCTCTCGATCTTGCTCGCGATTCTCCAATCGAACGACGCGGGCGGAGCGCCGGTGTCGTTCCCGGTTCGAGACCGGTAGCGGCGTTCCGATGCGGATCGGGGCCGGCATGATCGGGCTCACACACCCCCATTCGGCCGGTCACCTCCGCACCCTGGACGCGTTGGAGCAAATCGGCGATGTTGTACTGTACGATCCCGATCCCACGGCGCGCGCCGCGGGACCGGAGATGAGCCGCAAAGTGCGAGCCGTCGACGCCGACCTTCGCGCGTTGCTGGCGCGCCCGGACGTCTCGGTGGTCGTGATTGCTCTGCCAAACGACCAGGCATGCGGCGCGATCGTGGAGGCCGCGCGGGCGGGGAAGCACATCATTTGCGAGAAGCCGTGCGGCCGGTCCGGGGCCGAATTCCGGCCGGCTGCGGACGCCATCGCGCGCCACGGCGTAGGGTTCACGGTCTGCTACGTCTGGCGGGCCCATCCGGCCGTCCAGCGCATGCGCGAGCTGGTGCAGATGGGCGCGGTGGGGCGCCTCGTTTCCGCGGAGCTCAGGATGGTCACGTCACAGGTGGGGTTCCGCGACCCGCGCCACTGGCTCTTCAAACGCGCGGCGGCCGGCGGAGGAATTTTCTCATGGCTCGGGTGTCACTGGCTCGACGCGCTTCGATACATCGCCGGCCAGGAGGTGCGCGCGGCGAGCGCGATGGTCGGAAACGTCGGCGGCGAGGCGATCGACGTGGAAGACGTCGGCATCGCGGGTTTGCGCCTTTCCGGAGGCGCGCTCGCGAGCCTTTACGCCGGCTACCTGCTGCCGTTCGGCCGGCCTGGGTACGAGGGCGCGACGTTCGATTACGGCATGATCTTTCGGGGGGAGGCCGGAACAGTGGACTATCGGCGATCGGGCGATGAGCACCACGTCACGCTCCGCCGCGCCGCATCGGGACGGCCCAATCCGGAGCGCGGCTCCGCCGCGTTGGAGGAGGTGGATCGTTACGTGCTGGCACCCGAGCCGGTGTACGGCGGAGTGCCGGGTCTGCGGTTCGTTGAGACTTTCCTGCGGGGCATAGACGACGGCAGCCGCGCGAGCTTCGCGTCCGCGGACGACGCGCTTCAGGTGCTGACGATCCTTGACGCCATCTACCTCTCCGCTCAAACCGGCAAAGCCGTGGAGCTCGCGGGCTCAGACTGACCGCACCTGCTGAGGATCGAGGGCGTCCCGCAGGCCGTCGGCAAAGAAATTCATCCCCAGGACGACCAGCGTGATGGCGAGGCCCGGAAACAAAGCGTACGTGGCAGACCGGCCCAGGTAGCCTTGTGCCGCGCTCAGCATGTTCCCCCACGACGGGGCGGGCGGCCGGCTCCCGAGGCCCAGAAAGCTGAGCGCTGCCTCCACGAGGATCGCATCGGGCGCCGCGATCGCCATCTGAACGATAAGCGGCGCCACGCAGCCCGGGAGCACGTGGGCCCGCATGATCCGTCCGTCGGAACAGCCCACGGCGCGGGCCGCGGCGACAAAGTCCTGTCCTCGGAGCGACAGCGTAATCGCGCGTACGAGTCTGGAGAAGATCGGGATGTTAATCGCGGCGATTGCGAGGGCACCGTTGATCCAGCCCGGGCCCAGCACGGCCACGATCCCGATCGCCAGAAAGACCGCGGGGAACGCGAGCAGCGTGTCCCACAGGCGCATGACCACCGCATCCGGCCAGCCGCCCGTGTAGCCGGCGAGAAGACCGGTGGCGGATCCTACGGCCGCGGCCAGGACAACCACCAACAGTCCGGCGCCGAGCGAGGGCCGCGCGCCGTACAGCACGCGGCTCAAGATGTCACGGCCGAGCTCGTCGGTCCCGAACCAGTAGGCCGGCGAGGGCGGCGCGAGTTGGGCCGCGAGGTGGATCTGCGCGGGATCGTAGGGGCTGACGTAGGGGCAGAAGACGGCGGCGAGCACGAGCGCGGCCAGGACCACCACTCCAAAGCTGCCTTTCCGGTGACGGAGCAGCCGGCCGATGACGGTTGCCGCCCGGCCGCCGCCCGCCCGCATCGCGACCCCTACCTGGCCTCCCCCATCTTGACGCGTGGGTCGAGGTACGCGTAGGAGATATCAACGATCGTGTTCGCGACGAGAAAGATGAGTACCACCAGCATGAGGGCTGCCTGGACCATCGGATAGTCGCGGTTCAAGATCGATGTCACGACCAGCCGGCCGATCCCCGGATACGCGAACACCGCCTCGGTGATGAGCGCGCCGCCGAGGAGCCGGCCGAACTGGATGCCGAGAATGGTCACGACCGGAATGAGCGCGTTCCGCAGCGCATGGCGGATCACGACGCTGCGCTCGCCGAGCCCCTTCGCCCGCGCGGTGCGGATGTAGTGCGCCGTGAGCACCTCGAGCATCGCCGTGCGGACGAAACGCGAGAAGACCGAGAGATTCGAGACCGCGACGGTCACGACGGGTAGGACAAGATACCGCAGCGCCGCGAGGGGAGGCGCGCCAGACTCGGCGACGCCGGACGGCGGGAGCCATCCCAGCGTTACGCTGAAGAGCAGAATGAGCAAGATGCCGAGCCAAAAGCTCGGAACGGCCAGGCCCAACGAGGCCAGCCCCGTGAAGACGAGATCCGCCGGCCGATTCTGCCGGAGGGCAGCAAGGATGCCTATCGCGAAGCCGATGAGCACCGAGACGGCGAGGGCGCCGGCGGTCAGACGGAGCGTGTAGGGAAAGGCCTGCAGAACCAGCCTGGCCACGGGCTGGTCGTTCACCTGAGAGCGTCCCAGGTCGAGCCGGAGCACGTGCGTCATCCAGATGGCGTACCGGACGGGCACCGGCCGGTCCAGGCCGAGCCGCGCGCGTTCCTGTGCGACCTCATCCGGTGTCGCCTGCGTGCCCAGCATCATGCGGACGGGGTCGCCCGGTGCCAGCGTGATGATCGCGAAGATGACGAGCGACGCCAGGAAGAGCGTCGGGACGACGAGCACGAGCCGCCGGACCAGGAACCCCTGCACCAGCGCGGCCTACGCCGCGAGCCAGGCGCGGGCGAGGAAGAGGTTGCCGTTGAGGTCGATGTCCACGTCCTGTAGACGCGCCGTCTGTCCCCAGATGCGCGGGTTCGTGGCGATCTGAATCATGAAGCAGTCGTTGACGACGATCTCGTTCGCGAGTTGATACAGGTTCTTTCGCCGGTTCACGTTCGTTTCGATCGCAGCGTCGGCGAGCAACCGCTCCAGCTGCGGGTTCCGGTATCCATAGACATTGTGCTCGTCGCCCCGATAGGACAGCTGGGTGTTGAAGAAGATGGCCGGATCGCGGGTCGTCCGCGCGTTGATCCACGGGTGGATGGCGAAGCCCCGCAGATCCGCGGCGCCGCCGATGTCGTAGAATTGCGCGTTCTCCACCTCGTTAATCGTCAGCCGGACGCCGATCTTGGCGAGGTCCGACTGCCAGATGAGGCTGAACAGCTTCATCTGCGGCCAGGCGGCCGTCGTGTTGATGGTGATTTCGAGATTCCGGACGCCGGCCTGCTCGAGGAGCGCGGAGGCTTTCTGCAGGTTGAAGGGGTGCGCCATCACCAAATTCGCGCGGTACGCCAGCGAGGATGAACTGTAGAATGGCGACGTGATCGGCCGCGAGACCCCGAAGAACGCGGTCTGCGCCATTCCCGCGCGATTCAATGAGTAGGACAGGGCCTGGCGGACGGCCGTCGTGTCGAAGGGGGGTTTCCGGACGTTGACGATGAGATTGAACACGCTGCCTGAATTCTCGTTGGCGACGACAGCGTAGGTCTTGTCACTGCGCAGCGGCGCGACGTCGGCCAGGCTCGAGATGAGCACGTCGTCGACGGCATGCGCGCGTAGGTTCGGGACCAGCGTCTCGGCCTGCGCCAGGCGCTTGAACATGAACTGGTTCAGGTAGGGGCGGCCCTTCTGCCAGTAGTCCGCGCTGCGCACGTACCGCGCGTACTGGTTGGGAACCCATTCCACCATCTTGAACGGGCCGGTGCCGGCCGGGACCTTCTTTAGGAACCGCGCATCCGACGGGTCGTCGATGCGGACGGCAAACCAGTAGTCCAGAATGTCGGTCATATAGGGCACCGGTTTGTCGAACGCGATCTCGAGGGTGAGACGGTCGGGCGCCCGCACTTCTTTCGCCGGAGACATCAGCCCCTGGATCTTCTGCGCGCCGTAGTACTTGGCGATCGTCGGATCTTTCAGGTAGCCGAAGGCCGTAACGTAGTCCTGGGCCGCGAACGGCTTCCCGTCGTGCCACTTGACGTTGTCCCGCAGCTTCAGGCGGATCGACCGCTTGTCGGAAGCGATCTGCCAGGACTCCGCCAGATCGGGGTACTCCTTGCCCTGGCCGTCCTTCCACAGCAGCCGGGAAAAGACCTGATCGTACATCTCGAAGTCAACCGCGCTGAACCCCCAGGGATTGAAGTCGTTGAAGTCGCCGGCCTCGGCGTAGTTCAGCGTTCCACCCGTAACCGGCCCCGCTGCCGCGGCGGCGCGGAGGGAGCCGCCGGGCACTGCCGCGACGGCGGCGGCCGCCGTCACCTTCGCGACCGAATCGATGAACCCGCGACGCGTCATCCCTCTCATCAACACACCTCTCAGGCCGAAGTCTCCGCCAGGTACTCAGTCACCCGGCGCGCCAACCGATCGATTCCGCGTGCCAGCGCTTCTGCTCCTTCCTCGGCTGTAGCGTACCTTGGATCCGATCCCCGCGGTACCGTGAAGTCGGGCGCCGGCCGGCCGTCGAACGCCGAGCCGTTCACGATGCCGAAGTCACGGTACCGGAGCGGGGTGCCGATCGGCGGCAGGGCGCCGAGGTCCACGATCCCGGGCAGGGCGGCCATGACGAACGCCGTCTCGCCGCGCTCCGCGTGTCCGGGGTCAACGTCCGGGGGTGCGATCCCGCCCGAGGCGGATTCGAAGACCACGCGCGTGCGGGTATCGCTCTCCTCGGCGGCCAGCCGCTGCAACGCGCGTTTGTGGTTCGGGGCGCCGTGTCCGTTCACGAGGATGACGAGACGGTACGGATCCTGTTTGATCAGGCGAATCAGTTCCCGGACGATCACCGAAAGGGCGCCTTCCTCGATATACAGGCTGTGCACCGGGTTCGCCGGAAAGTCCATGCCGATGATGCGCTCGTTGCCCTCGAACCCGAGCGCGCGAAGGCTCTGGGGCCCCTCCACCGGGCGCACCGTATCCGAGCCAAGGAAGTACGGCGGGTACACGATCCCGCCCACGCGACGGGCGGCCTCGACCGCTACGCGGTGGGCGTGAATCCCGTCTGTGCCCATCGGCATGTGCGGACCGTGCCATTCGAGCGGACCCAGCGGAAGGTAGGCCACCGGGCAGCGCCGCCGGGCCTCCACGATTTGCGGCGGGCGCATCAATTCGAACTGCACGGTCTCGGCCATGAACCTGCCTCCGGCTCTCGGGGTGCGGACGGCGTGCGCTGTCCGGGCCTATCCGATCCCTTCGTCGTAACCGGCGACGTTCGTGATGATCGGGTGCCAGCGAACCTCTGGGTCCAGCGGGAAGATCGGCCGGGTGACATACCGGTAGGGCAGGCGCGTGAAGTCCATGTCCGCGTACCCGGGCGTGAGCGCGAGGATCTCCCGCGGTGCGATCTCGCGGAGCGGCGCCATGAGGTACCCGAGCTTGATCACCACAAGTTTGTGCTCCACCGGATCGAGGCCGGCCTTACGGAAGTCGTCGGGATGCCGGTAGACGTACCGCCGGTCGGAGATGATGACACGCACGCCGTTGGCCCGCACGGTCGCCAAGCCCGCTTCGTCTCCCGAAGGAGGCCGGTAGACGTGCTCCACGGTTCCCGTCAACTCGACCGGCGCGCCGTGGACCGCGTCGAGCTTTCCTCCGACGGCGAGGCTGACGGTCCCGCCTGCGCCGGCCGCGAAGCATGCGCGGGCTGACTCGGGGTCGGGAATCCCCGCTACCACCGCGTCGGGCACTTTTTGGGCCAGCAGCCGGGCGAGGAAGTGCGTCGAGTCGCCCGGCGCGCCGGCGGTAGGGTTGTCGCCCGAGTCGGTCACGAAGACGCTGCGCTCGGGCGCACGCAGCGCGGTCTCGATCGCCTCGTCCGCGGACTGGGCGATTTCCTGGTCGAAGGTGAACTCCCGTCGACGGTCCCACATTGCCTGCGCCAGGCGCCGGGCCTGCCGGCGGGCTTCGGGGAGGTCCTCGTCACCCGCCCCGACCACGGCAACGTTGGCCCCGGCGTGCCAGGTGTCGGCCCACCCGAAGCCGATCAGCACCTCCGCGTTCAAGATGCCCGGCATCTGCTCGATCTCCCGGGCCATCGCAAGCAGCGACCGCATCGGCTCGACATGCGTCGTTGACCGCTCGCCCGGGAGCAGCAGGGGCAGGCGGATGAACACCGGACGCGGCCGGCGGTTCGCGCGAATCGCACGCGCGAGCAGCGCGAGCGTCCGGTGCAGGGTCTCGGCCTGATCGCGGTGGGGCGCCGTGCGGAAGCACGCCCAGGTATCGGCGTTGTTCGCGAATTCCTCGGTGAGGTTCGCGTGCGGATCGAGGCGCACGGCGATCGGGATGTCGCGCCCGAGGGCGGCGCGGACGGCGCGCACCTGGTCGGTTTCCCCGCTGCCGATGTTCTCCACCAGCATGGCGCCGTGCAGGATCAGACAGACGCCGTCGAGCGGCCCGGCGCGCCGCAGCCCGTCTACGAGCTCGTCCCGCAACTGGAGGTGCGCGCCCTCGTCGACGACGCCTGAGGGACAGCGGGCGGTCGCCACCAGCACCGGCACCGGCTCGATATCGAGCGCCCGCACCGCGCCGGCGAGGCCGGGGTACTCGAGGACCTGCGCGCCGCGCAGCACGCGAAAGTCCCGCATCGTCTGCGCCACCGGCGAAAAGGTGAGGGCCTCGTGGCTGATCCCCGCGATGCCGATCCGCATGCCGCGCCTCCTTATTTGATCGCTCCGCTGCTCAGACCGTGCACGACCCAGCGCTGCAGGAAGACGAAGATCACGATGAGCGGGAGCGTGGCGATCGTCGACAGGGCCATAATGCCGTTCCAGTCGCGGACGTACTCGCCGAAGAACGCCGCCAGCCCGACGGTGAGCGTTTGCGCCCGCGGCGTTTCGGTAAGCACGACGGCGAGGAGATATTCGTTCCATGCCCCGACGAACGCGAAGGTGCCGACGCCGATGAGGCCCGGTATCGCGAGCGGCAGCACGATCTTCCACAACGCCTGCCAGCGCCGGCAGCCGTCGACCATCGCCGCCTCCTCGAGTTCCTCGGGCAGCGAATCGAAGTATCCTTTCAGCAGCCACGTAGACATCGGAAGCAGAAACGCCGTGTTAACGGCGATCAGGCCGGGGAGCGTGTCGTAGAGGCCCACGAGGTGCGCGAGCCGGAAGTAAGGGACGATCAGGGTCACCCGCGGCAGCATCAAGAGCGCGAGGATCCCGGTGAGCATGGGTTTTGCGCCCGGGAAACGGTAGCGGGAAAAACCGTACGCGGCCAGCGATCCGAGGGCCAGCGCCACAACGAGCGTCGTGACCGCCAGCACGGTGCTGTTCACGAAGTAATGACGGTACGCCGGGCTGGCGAAGATGCGCTCGAAATAACGGAAGGTCAAAGTTTTCGGCAGCAGCGCCGGCGGGTACGTGAGCAGTTCCTTGATTGGGCGCAGACCGGCGCTCACCATCCAGAGCACCGGAACGAGGATGAGCGCGGCCGAGATCACCGAGACGCCGACCACCGTGGTTTGCCGCGCGGTGTCACGGAGGCGCCGGGCCCGCGATGCGGTCACCACGCCTCACGTCCCCGCCGCGACAAGACCCGCAGATAGAGCCAGGTGAACAGGGTCAGTACGATCAGCATCACGTTGCTGACCGCCGCGGCTTTCGGCAGATTGCCGTCGAGCAGCGCGGTGCGGTAGACGTGAAATGCCAGTGTTTCGGTGGCTCGGCCCGGCCCCCCGCGGGTCAGGATGTTGACGAGGTCGACGTGGCCGAACGTCGTGATTACGTCGAGCGTGGAGATGGCGATCAGAATGCCGCGCAGCTGCGGGAGCGTGACGTACCAGAACCGCTGCGGACCGCCCGCGCCGTCGACCTTCGCGGCGTCGAACAAGTCCGCGGGAATCGCCTGGAGTTCGCCGAGGATCGCGACCATGTAGAACGGGTAGCTCTTCCATACGTTGACGGCGATGACGGACGCGAGCGCGAAACGGGGGTCGCCGAGAAACTCGATGGGTTGTGGCCGGTGCAGCACTCCCACCGCGACGTAGTTGAGCAGCCCGAACGGGTGGTAGAGGAGAGACCACATCAGACCCGCCGCGGCGGTCGAGAAGACCCACGGCATGATGAGGGCGCCGCGCGTGGCGTTCCGGAGCGTCCGGCTGAACCAGACCTCGTGCAGCAGCAGGGCGAAGCTCATCCCCAACGTGAGATGCACGGCGGTTGAGGCGACCGTGAAGATGGCCGTGTTGCGGAGCGCATTCCACAGGACCGGATCTCCGAGCACCTGGCCGTACTGCGCGAGCCCGACAAAATACCAGCGCCCGCCGGTGACGTCATTGACGCTCATCGTGATCACGTTCACGATCGGATAAAGGGCCGTGACGGCCAGATACAGTAGGACGGGCGCGACGAACGCGTAGCCGGCGGCGTACCGCGGAATCCGCCGCCGCACGGACCCAGGCAGCGGCACCGCGGCCGGCGCGATCGCCGCGGCAGGGCTGCGTGAATCGCCCACGGCCGCTTTCACGCGCCCGGCGGCGCCGCTACTTCGCTTTGTCCAGCTCCGTCTGCCAGACGGCCGCCGCCTCGTCGAGCGCCTGCTTCGGGTCCTTCTTCCCTGCGACGGCGTCCTGGAAGGCGATCTTGAACGCGTCGATCAGCTTGCCGGCCTCCGGCAGCACCGGATAGACGATGTTGTGCCGCGCGTCCTGGCTGGCGAAGAGCGGAATATTGTGCAGAATCGGATCGCTCGTCCCCTTCAACGAGTCCATCGCGGCCTTTGTGGCCCATGGCAGGCTGATCGTCTTCGTCATCGCGACGGAGACGTCGCGGGAGTACAGGTACCGCAGGAACCGCCACGCGGCGTCTTTGTTTGGCGACTTGGCGCTCATCCCGACGCCGCTGCAGCTCCACAGGTAGCCGCCGGACTGGGCGCGCCACGGCGGGGCGTACGCCAGCTTGATGGCCGGATCGATCTGCTTCGCTTTCGACCAGATGAAGGGGCCGTCGATGATCGTGGTGACCTGGCCGGCGGCAAGATACTCGAGCATCTGTGTCTGGTTCTCGCCCATCGAGCCCGGCACGGCCAGCCCCATATTGTAGAAGTTCTTCCACCACGTGAGCGCCGCGACGCCCTGCGGAGAGTTGAAGACGACTTTGCCGTTGTCGTCGATCAGCTGGCCGCCTTCTTGGGCGAGACGATACCCGAAGTAGCGGGTGAGAACAAACCCGCCGTCGGACAACGGCATGCTCATCCCGTACCGGTTCGCGCCCTTGTCTCGCAGCCGCCGTTCAACCTGGATGAAGTCGTCCCAGCTGGCCGGCGGCTTGAGCTGCGCTTTGTTGAAGAAGTCGACGTTGTACGCGAAGTGATACGGGATGAGGTACAGACAGAGCGACAGCGTCTTCCCGCTCAGCCGGCGGCGGGCCGTTCCCGTCAGGGTGTCGGCGAACGCTTTGTCCTTCGCCAGCCACGAATCCAGGTTTTCGACGTACCCTAGCTTGGCGAGGCCGGACAACCAGCCGCCTTCCACGCCGAAGACGTCGTAATTCTCATTGCCGGCGGCGGCGGCGTTGAGCTTGCCGGCCATATCGGGGTACGGCGTGTCGACGACCGTGACTTTGATGGATGGGTTCGCCCGTTGAAAGTCGGCGATGAGCTTGGCGTGATTGTCCGGACCCCACTCATTGACCCACCACTCCAGCCACTTGATCTCCGTGGGGCCGGGGGCCGCCACGGCAAGCGGTGCCGTGCCGAGCGAGGCGAAGACGACGAGGACGAGCCAAGCGGCGGTACGGAGAGACGGTCCGGTCCACATAGACGGCGGCTCCCTTCCGAATCCGGTCCGCGATCTCAGGCCACTGCCGAACGTCTTCGAGGTCGGCGAGGGTTTGAAAGGTTTCCGTCGAGGTGTGGGACGGCCGGTGCCGCAACCGTTGGGCGGCCTTGTTTTGACGTTCCGAGCCCGCACCCCTGCTACAACGGCGTACGGCTCGGCACGGCAGTCAACATCGCGCGCCATGCCCGAAACACCGGCAGCATATCCTGATCCTCGTCCACGACGGAGCGAGCCCCGGTGCGGGTGACGCCCGGCGGCGGCGAGGCCAGGTCGGCGAGATCGGGGCTTTGGATGTCGACCTCGAAGCGAATGGGCGCGGCTGGCCGGTACGGTTTCACGCGGGAGGCGCGGGCTCGCTGTACCGCCTCGGCGCCGGCCCGGATCGCGTCGCGAGCCTTTTCCGGCCGACCGGCCCCGTGCGGATTCAGAACGGTTCGGCGTTCTTTTAGACGGTGGGGACGGCCGCGCCTTCCTTCGGGACGCGTTCCTGGACCAGGTCGCGCCCGCAGATGTACCCCCATGTCATGCACGGCCCGATCGTGCTGCCGGCGCCGACGGCCTTCGACCCGACCGGGTTGGCCATCGCTACGCCCGCGCAGTACAGCCCGTCGATCACGCTGCCGTCTTCGCGCAGGACCTGTCCGCGCGCATTGGTGCGCGGGCCTCCCTTCGTGGCCAGGATCGCCCGGTCGTACGGGGCGGCGTAGAACGGGGGAACTCGAATCGTCCCGAGCGCACCGTTGCCGCCTGCCTCCGGGCCAGGATCCGGCGTATTGAACTTCTCCCAGGCCGTCTCGCCCCGGTGAAAGTCCTCGTCTCTGCCGCGCCGCGCAAACTCATTGAACCGTTCTACCGTGGCGGCCAGCACGGCGGGGTCGAGGCCGACCTGCTCCGCGAGCTGGCCGATGCGCCGCGCTTTCCGGAGGCGCCGCCCGCGATCGAGTCGCCACAGCAGCATGGCGGCCGGGTTTTTTCGGGCGAACTGCGCGTCGAAGATCCGCCAAGCCGGCAAATGCACCGGCAGGCCGGTTGCGCGGTCGCGCTCGTCGATCGCGACGCCGAGATTCGGCCGGCCTTCATCTAAGAAGCGCCGGCCGAATCTCGGCGTCGACGACGATGCAGTGGGGGCTGTAGACGTCGGTGATGGGCACGGCGTGCCGGTGTCCCTCGTATCGAATCGGCAGGCAGCAGTAGATGAGGGCCTGGTCCATCCGCTCGAGCCGGGCGCCGATCGCCGCGGCCATGCGCTGGCCGTCGCCGGTGTTTGTCCGCGGGCTGCCGATGAGGCCGACGTCCCCAGGGAAGTAGCGCGCCCGCAGCTCCGGATCCCACTCGAAGCCACCGGTCGCCAAGACGACGCCGCGCGTGGCGCGCATCGCGAGTGGACGGCCGCCGGCAAGCGCCTCCACCCCGATCACCCGGCTCGGGACTGTGCCGCCGCCCTCCGTCACGAGCCGGGTCACCCGCGTCTCCGCCATGACCTCGACGCCGTGATCGAGACAGCCTTTCAGGAGTCCGGTCACGAGGGCGTTCCCCATGCCGACGCGCCGGGTGAGCCAACGATACGCGAGGGCGGGTGCCAGTTTGAGGAGCGTCGGCACCGGCCGTGACAGTACCGGGCCGACCACCATCTCGCTGTACTTGAACCGCTGGCCGCGGGTGAACCGCCGGATCCGGTCGCGCCATGGACCGAGGATATTTTGACTGATCAGGCGGGGCGACAGCATCCGGCCGTGCACCTTGCCGCCGGGTGCCTCGACGTAGGGGTCGGGATGGTCAACGAGCTCGAATTCGAGCGGGGAGTGGGCCTCGACGAACCTGAGCATCTCCGGCGCGTACTCGACGAAGGCGTGCCACAGCGGTTCTTCGACCGCAGCCCATCCGTCGGGCGCGACGGCGCGCAGGTAGGTGAGCGCCTCGTCCTTCGAGTCGGCCAGGCCGGCCGCGAGCATGTGGTGATTGGCGGGCACCCAGGTCCCGGCCCCCGACATCGCCGTCGTCCCGCCCAACACCGGCGCCTTTTCCAGAACGAGCACCCGCGCACCGCCGGCCGCGGCGGCGAGTGTGGCAGAGAGTCCCGCCGCGCCCGATCCCGCGACGATGATATCGACCTCGCGATTCCAGCGCTGCGCTTGTCCGGTGACGGTCTCGCGGTCGCGCCCGTTCATTTGGCGATCGCGCAGGTGTGATCCTGAAGCTCCTCGCCGCTGCCCTCGTCTCCGGCCGCGGGATCGGCGTGGTTATCGAGAATCACGAAGCCGGGACGGCCGTCCGCGAAGACGGCGCCTACGACGACGAGCGTGTGTTTGCCCATGTCCTGCCGCGCGCCGGGCACACCGTCGGCCAGAAGCACGAAGGGGTTGACGTCGAGGTCGCCGCTCTCTACGCGCACCGCGAGGTACCGATGGCCCGCGAGCGTCGCGCCCAACGGCGCCCAGCGCGTCCCGATCGAGGCTTCCTGCCGGCGCAGGGTTGCGTACACATCCATCCGTAGGCAGTCGACGTGGATGTGCAGTTGGTTCTGCGAGCGTCCCGATACCGAGTTGATCGCCAGGGAGATCGTGTCGCGCGGCATCGCGCGGTGCAGCGCGCTGTCCACGTACGTGCGCGCCTGCCACGCGTCGGCGAAATAGTTGGGCGCGCCGGGCGCGAGCACCACAGGGCTTTCGATTCCGCCGACGCGGGCCGTGGGAATCAGCAGGTACTGTGCGACGCCGACGAGGTCTTTGAGGACGGCGTAGCCGTGCTGCTCGCCCTGACTCAAGCTTAGGAACCGGCAGGGCGCCGGGTTGGCGTGCTGCAGCTCGTTGGGGACGCAGCGGCCGTGGACGATGTTCCACAGCGCGTTGGGATCGCCGCGCGCGGGCACCGCGCTGAACGCGACGACAAGACACGCGGCGAGCGCGAGCGTCCAGGCCCGGGCTCGGCAGGCGGTCACACCGCGCACGTTCATGGACCGCCCTCTTCCGTGAGCCGGAGTGGCATTCCTCGCCCGGGCGGGCATCGAGGAGATCGCACACGGCACCGCCGAAAGGGGACAGGCCGGGACACGAAGGAGGCGAGGCCGTGGTCGTCAAGGTTGACGAGATTGTCCGCCACGTGGACGCTAAGCGAGATGCCTTCGTGGCGCTCGCCGACGAGATCTGGCGGCTCGCGGAGATCCGATTCAACGAGCGCAAGTCCGTCGCCGCACACGTGGCCGCGCTGGAGGAGGAGGGCTTCCGCGTCACCCGCAACGTCGGCGGCATGGACACGGCGTTTGTCGCCGAGTCCGGCACGGGCGGCCCGGTGATCGGGCTCCTCGGGGAGTACGACGGGCTCGCGGGCCTCAGCCAAGAGGCCGGGATCGCGCAGCCCCGGACGCCGACGCCCGGGGCGGTCGGCCACGGCTGCGGCCACAACCTGCTCGGTGCCGGCGCCGCGCTCGCCGCGGTGGCGCTGCGCAACTACTTGATGAGCACCGGCACCAAAGGGACGGTGCGGTTCTACGGCTGTCCCGCGGAAGAAGGCGGGTCCGGCAAGACGTTCATGGCCCGCTCGGGCGCGTTCGACGA
The DNA here is from genome assembly GCA_035280345.1 of bacterium. Classification (GTDB taxonomy): domain Bacteria; phylum Sysuimicrobiota; class Sysuimicrobiia; order Sysuimicrobiales; family Segetimicrobiaceae; genus DASSJF01. The sequence continues at coordinate 25,948 of DATEGA010000006.1, forward strand.
CCTCGACGCCGCGGTCTCCTGGCACCCGGGGTGCTTCGCGAGCGTCATGTCCCGCAGTTCGCTTGCGAATTTTCAGGTGTACTGGCGGTTTACCGGCCGCGCCTCGCATGCCGCGGGCGCGCCGCACCTCGGACGCAGCGCCCTCGACGCGGTCGAGCTGATGAACATCGGCGTCAACTTCCTGCGCGAGCACATGCCGTCAAGCGCGCGCGTCCACTACTCGATCACCGACGCGGGCGGCATCTCGCCGAACGTGGTGCAGCCGCGTGCCGAAGTACTGTACCTGATCCGCGCCCCCGAGGTCGGCGCGGCGCGGAGGTTGTTCGAGCGTGTCCGCAAGATCGCGGAAGGCGCGGCGCTCATGACCGAAACGCAGGTGGAGATGGAGATCGACAAGGCCTGCTCCAACATCATCCCCAACATGGCGCTCGCCGAGGTGATGTATGAGAATTTGAAGCGCGTCGGCCCCGTGCCGTTCGATGCCCGGGACGTCGCGTTCGCGGAGCAGATCCGCGCCACGCTGACGCCCGACGACATCGCGCACAGCATCGAGACGTACGGCGCGCCGGAGGCGGCCTCGAAAGCGCTGTACGGTGCCGCGGTGCCGCTCGATTCGACGCCGCGCCTCATCGGGGGCTCGACCGACGTCGGCGACGTCAGCTGGATTGTGCCGACGGTGCAGATGTGGGGCGCCTGTTTTGCCGTTGGCACACCCGGGCATTCCTGGCAGCTCGTTGCTCAGGGCATGGCGCCCGCGGCGCACAAGGGGATGGTCCAGGCGGCGAAGGTGATGGCGGCGACCGCGCTGGATGCGATGCGCGATCCGGAGTTGCTGCGGCGGGCCAAGGTCGAGCTCAAGCAGCGGGTTGGCGGCGACGGGTATCGGTGCCCGATTCCGGACGAGGTGGTGCCGCCGCCGCTGCGCGCGAAAAAGTAGCGGGAGCGTTCGCGGCCGCGGGACGATCCGGCAGCCCACGCTGTTGCCGACGGCAAGTTCACCGGCCTCCGTCCCGGCGGCGGTGGTAGAACAATAACTCGGTTCGGGCGGCGGCGACGGCCGCGCGATCGTGCTGCTCCCAGTCTGAAATGGTCGGCTCGCGGCCGGCAAGGTTTGCCTTTGTGATCGCTTCGGCCATCGCCGAGGGCGGTTCGGCATTCGTCGCCAAGCTCGGAAACAGAAACGCGGCGAAGGCCCGCATCGTCTCGAGCCCGCCGAGGTCGGCCGACTCGAGAGGGCCCGTCGCCGCGAGCCGGCGGCCGAAACTCGTTTTCACGGCCAAATCGATCGCCTCCGCGGAGGCGACGCCGTCGGCCCACAGCGCCAGGGCCTCCCGCAGGAGCGCGAACTGCATCCGGTTGCCGAGGAAGCCGTCGATTTCGCGCTGCACCACTACCGGTTGTTTGCCAACGCGAACGAGGATCGACGCAAGCCACGGCACGACGTCCGCGTCGGTCTCGGGCCCTGCGCACACCTCGACGAGCGGGATGAGCTGGGGCGGATTCCAGAAATGGGCCGCGACGACGCGTCCCCGGTGTTTGACTCGGGCGACGAGCCTGCTCGCCGGTTGACCGCTCGAGGAAGCGAGCACGACCGGCGGCGCGCAAATCCGATCCAGTTGCTCGAAGATCTCGTGCTTGAGCGGCAGGTTCTCCGTCACCGCCTCGATCACCAACTGAGTATCGGCCGCGGACTCGAGGGATGTTGAGACGGAGATGCGCTCCAGCGCCGTCCGCGCCCCGTCTGCGGTCATGAGCCCCTCCGCTCTGAACCGGGCGAGACTGTCTCGAATCTTGACCAGCGCCGCCTCGAGGCTCGGCTGCCGCCGTCCAATCATCCTGACGGGAATCCCGGCTGCCGCGAAAATTTGGGTCACCCCGTGACCAATGATGCCGTTTCCGATGACTGCGACTCGGTGCACGCTCTGTGGAACGCCCATCGTTGCGCCTCCACGTCCGGATTGGCCACCAGGTCTTCGAGCCCACGCGGGTAGAATCCCGAGCCGGCGTGCCCGACTAGGGCACGCCGGGGAGGCTGGCGATGAGACTCAACCGTCGCTTCCAAGCGACTCTGCGAAAGCATCGCGGCAAGGGCGCCTGGACCTTCGTCCAGTGGCCGGAATCCGTTGCGTTCTTCGGGACCCGGGGGCTCGTGAAGGTGCGCGGCACGATCGACGGACATCCCTTCCGCGCGTCGTTCATGGCGATGGGCGACGGACGGCACATGCTCCCTGTGAAGGCGGAATTGCGGGAGGCGATCGCAAAGGAGCCGGGCGATACGGTCACGGTGCACCTCCGCGAACGAATCGTCTAATTTCTTTCGTGACGTCTCTTCGAGGCTCAGGGATATTTCATCCGGACTTTCGGGACAAGCCATTTTGGTGGGAGGCATGGAGGCCGGGCGGTGATTCGCCGGCGGACCTGCCGGCAAGAACGGATGTCGCGATTGTGGGCGGCGGCTATACCGGCCTCTCCGCGGCGCTAGAGCTGGCACACGCAGGTGTGGCCGCCGCGGTAATCGAGGCGCACGATTTCGGGCACGGCGCGAGCACCCGCAACGGCGGGCACGTAAGCGGGGGCGTCAATCTTTCGAAAGGCCTCTCCGCCCGCGCCGGAAGGAACAGCGCCGGCGGGAAGGACCCGGACCTCTCGCAGCGCGCTGCGGCTGCGCTGCTCACCGACGCCGCCGCGTCATTCGATTGCCTTGAAGCGGTCATCGCACGCGAGCAGATTCAGTGCTGTTACGAGCGCAGCGGCCGCTTCGTCGGCGCCTACGCAGCCAGGCACTACGATACCCTCGCGCGCCGGGTCGAGATCCTAAACCGGCATACGGACGCCGGCGCCTCTTTGGTGCCGCGCGAGCGGCAGCGGGAAGAGATCGCGAGCGACTTCTACTACGGTGGGATCGCGGTCCGTCGCTCGGGCAAGCTGCACCCGGCGCTCTATTACAAGGGGTTGTTGGACGCCTGCCGCCGGTCGGGCGTCACGCTGTGCCCGCACGCCTTCGTCCACGGCCTGCGGCGGCGGCCCGGAGGGCTTATCCTTGACACCGACCGCGGCGCGGTTGAGGCGGAGCGCGTTGTCATCGCGACCAACGGCGAGACCGGTGGCACCACGCCGGCTCTCAAGCGCCGCGTCATCCCCGTGGCGAGCCACATCATTGCGACTGAGGAGCTCTCACCGGATCTCGCGCGAAGCCTGTTCCCCACGGGAAAAACGATCAGCGATACGCCGCGCCTTCTCACGTATTACCGGATATCGCCGGACGGCCGTCGTGTCTTGTTCGGCGGCCGCGCGCGGTTCACGCAGGTGGCGCCCGAGGTCAGCGCCCCCGTGCTCTACCGGTTCATGACCGACCGTCTGCCTCAACTGCGCGGGGTGAAGATCACTCACGCATGGACCGGAAACGTCGCCTTCACGTTTGACTCGCTGCCTCACATGGGTCGGCACGAGGGCGTCTATTACGCGCTGGGCTGTAACGGGAGCGGTGTCGCGATGATGACGTACCTGGGCACACAGACGGCAAGGAAGATCGTCGGCCGAGCCGAGACCGTGTGCGCGTTTGACACGGGCCATCTGCCCGGCGCCCGCTGGTACACCGGCGAGCCGTGGTTTCTTCCGCTCCTCTGGACTTACTATCGGGCCCGAGACGTCATCGACCGGCGCTTGGGCTGAACTGAAGAGTCGGCGGCTATACCGAAACGGACGCCTCTGCTTCACGCACTCGCTGCGACAGCGACACCATGATTTTGGCGACGAGCGGAGGCGCCGCGTCCAACAATCGCCAAAAATCGCGGCTTCCGACGACGAAGAGCCGCATGTCGGACTGCGCCTCGACCGTGGCCGAACGCGGATTACGGTCGATCAAGCTCATCTCGCCGAAGAAGTCGCCGGGGCCGAGACGCACGGCCGCCCGGCCCCCACGGGTTGTTACTATCGCATGCCCTTCCGCTATCACGAACAGTTCGGCGCCAACTTCACCGGCTGTGACGAGGCGCCTCCCCGCGGTAACTGCAAGTTCGTCGGCCAGCTGGGCGATCTGCCCGAGCTGCCGTTGCGAAAGCGATTTGAACAACGGGACCTTCTGGAGCAGCGCGGTCTTGCTCGGTCGGTTGAACACCGCCTCAGCCTCCCCCTCCTCGAGGTGCGCGCTAGACCGGCCGTTCCGCCTCTCGTAGGCGGCGGGCAAGCGCGCGGACAATCTTGCGGACGATCGACAGATGATCGTCGAGCAGTTGCCAGAATTCGCGGTAGCCGATGACCAGGAGCCGCATCGCCGTGACGGCGTCGACATCAGCCGAGCGCGGCTCGCCGTCGATCAAGCTGATCTCACCGAACGAGTCGCCGGGTCCGAGGTGTGTTGTGCGGCCGCGCCGGGTTGTGACCCGGGCCCGACCGTCAACGATGATGAACAACTCCCGGCCCGATTCTCCCGTCGTCGCGACGCGGTGCCCGGCAGGGACCGCGATCTCCTCCATCAGGCGCGAGACCTTCTCCAAGTCGGTTTTCGAGAGTCCTTCGAACAACGGGATCTTTTCCAAGGCGGCAACCTTGCTCAATCGCTGCGTTGCCATCGAGGCATCCCCTTAGTCCGGCCTGCGGTACCGGAACACAGCGGAGGAAGGCTGACACCGCACCATCGGACCCCCCGCCCGAAAACCACTTCGCCGCGCTCGGCGTTCGCTCCCTTGCCGCCACTCGAAGCGCCGCCCTGTCGCGCATCGGCCGCCCCGTGGCCTACTCGCCTGTGGTCCCCGGAAGAGAGCGCAGCATCGCGAAGCGAGTCGCGTCCCTCATTGGCGCCCGCGCCGCTACCCAGCTGAGAGCTTGAGCGAGCGCGTTACACGAGATCGCGGGTAATCAGGACCCTCTTCATCCGGTCGATCGCGCCGAGGGCCTTTCCGGTTCCCAGCGCCACGCTGCCGAGCGGATCCGGCACGCGCATCACGGGGACTCCGGTCTCATCCTGGAGCAGCAGGTCGAACCCTCGGAGCAACGACCCGCCGCCGGTGAGATGAATGCCTTCCTTCATAATGTCGGCGGCGAGCTCGGGCGGCGTCTGCTCGAGTGTCATTCTGACTGTGTTCACGATCGCCGCGGCCGCGTCCATGATCGCAGTGCGAATCTCGGCGCCCGAGACCCGCAGGGAGCGGGGCAGCCCGGAGACGAGATCCCGCCCGCGCATCGTGACCGTGTCATCGTCCTTTTGCGGGTAGACGGACCCCGCCCGGATCTTGACGTCCTCGGCCATCCGCTCGCCGATCAGGAGGCTGTGTGCCTTCCGGGCGTATTGAATCACGGCGTCGTCCATGTTGTCGCCGCCGACCCGGAGGCTGCGTACGGTCACGATGTTACCGAGCGCGATGACCGCCACTTCGGTTGTGCCGCCGCCGATATCCACAATCATGCGGCCGATGGGCTCCGAGATGTCGAGCCCGGCTCCCACCGCCGCGGCGAGCGGCTGCTCGATCAGAAAGGTCTTGCCTCCTCCGGCCTGCTCGCCGGCACCGATCACGGCCCGCTTCTCCACGACCGTCGCCCCGCTCGGGATCCCGACCATCACCCGCGGCCGCGGCAGCCGGCGCGTGTGGGTCCCCTTGCGGATGAAATACGAGAGCATCGAGGCCGTCGTGTCGAAATCGGCGATCACGCCGCTGCGCATCGGCCGTGTGGCGACAATTTCGGCCGGCGTCCGGCCGATCATTTTTTTCGCCTCATCGCCCACGGCCAAAACTTCCTTGCGCCCAGCCCGGCAGGCTATTACGGACGGCTCCCGTACCACGATTCCCTCGCCCTCAACGTACACGAGGGTGTTGGCCGTCCCGAGATCGACACCCAGGTCACGGGTGAAGTGACCCAGCAGAGGCATCAACGCCATCGTCGCTCCTTTGTCTCGCCCCCACGGTAGTACGGGTCCATCATCAATGTCCCTGGGGGTTGAGAATGATCTTGCCGAAATTTGCGTGTTCGGCGAGCCGTTGCTGGGCGCTCTTCACGTCTCTTAACGGGAACCGGCTGTCGATCACCGGCTGCAGCTTGCCGCTCGCGACGAGCCGAACGAGATGACGAAGCTCGTGCGAGGCGCCGCCTTCGTAAAAATACAGTGTGTTGTGGTTGCGGTGCAGGTCCCCGAGATTCATCCGCACCGACTGCCCGCCGGCCGCCCCGGAGCTCAGCAAGCGCCCCCGCCGGGCTAAGGCGCGTACACATTCCTGCCATCCGGATTTTCCCGTCGTATCAAACGCGACATCGACGCCCTTCCCCTCAGTGAGCGCCAGCACCTGATCCGCCCAGCCGTCTTGCGAGCAGTTGACCCCGGCGTGCGCGCCGACGGCGAGGGCTCGTTCCAGCATCCCGTCGCTTTCCGCGGCCGCGATCACCCGCGCTCCGTGCAGGCGTGCGATCTGACACGCGGCCACACCGACGTCGCTCCCGGCCGCCATCACGAGTACGGAGTCGCTGGCGCCGACGGGCGATTTGGTAATCAGCCCGTGCCACGCGGTGGTATATGACACTGCCAGCGCCGAGGCGGCTTCTACTGAAACGGACATCGGTATCGGGATAACGTTTTCGGCCGGCACGCGGATGTACTGCGCGTAGCCGCCCCACAGGTGCACGCCGATGATGCGATGCCGCCGGCAATAATTTTCGCCGCTGCCGCTGCGGCAGAGGTCACACTCCCCGCAGCGCAGCAGCGGATAGATCACGACTCTATGCCCCAACGGAAATCCGACGACGCGGGATCCGACCGCCACCACTTCTCCGGCGGGATCGGCTCCAAGAATGTGCGGAAAGGTTAGTTCGCCCATGCCGCGGCGGCTCGCCCGCACAAGAAGATCCGGCACCTGGTTGACCGAGCAGGCGAGTACTTTCACGAGGATTTCGTTGGGGCCGGGGACCGGCATCGGAACGTCCTCGAGATGCAGGACATCAAGGCCCCCGTGCTTGCGGAAGGTCACCGCCTGCATCCGAGCACTTGCAATGCTGCCCGACTGCGATGCGGTCGGCGTGATCAGCATCGCGACCGCCGCGAAACGTCGAGGCCCATCATCTCCGCGGCCTGGGGGATTCGGCGACTGGATCGAACGCGTGTGCCCATATCCTTCGCCTCCGAATCTTCGAGGCTCCAAAGAATTAGACATCGGACCCCGGGACACCCTTCAGTGACAACCGGTATCCAGCGACATGGCAAAGGAGCTTCTAACCGCTGCTGGCAAAGACTCCCCAACATTTTCGAGACCAGCCATCTGACGGCGGAGGCGGTCCACCGGTGAGTCAATCCGTTACCGCGTTGACGGCGCCCGCGGCGGTGCCCGAGCTCCCGAGCCTGGCGCTGCGCGACAACTGGTGGGTACTGATTCCGGTGCTGGTGCTGATCGCTGCGATCCAAAGCCACGTGCTGTGGGCGCTCAACTACGTGCACGTCTTCTCCGCGATCTTGTGGACCGGCACCGACATGTTCATGGGGTTCATCCTCGGGCCGATCCTGCGGCGCGTGGACTTTCCGACGCGCCGGGCGATCATCATGCGCCTGATGCCGCGCATGTTGTATTTCATGACGACGATCACGAGTGTAACGACCACGGCGGGATGGTACCTGGCGTCTTGGTTGGGATTGTTTCAGCTCCCGGCGCCGCAGATCTGGTGGCTCTACGCGGCGCTCGCGATCGTGGCGGTCATGACCGTGCAGGGGCTCGGGATTCTGCTGCCGACCAACCTGCGCGTCTACTTCGAGATGCGCCGGCCGGAGCCGGACGGTAAGAAAATCGCCGGTCTGATGCGACGCTACATCACGGTCGTGGCCGCACAGGCGGTCCTACAGTTTGTGATCATCTTTATCATGGGCCGGTTTGTGACCGGCCTGTAAAGCAGGAAGCGTGACGGCCGTCCGCTAACGGGGGCCTCCACCCGGAACCGCCTGGGGAATCACCTGGCGATTCCGCTTTCCGCGTAGATGGCGACGACCGGACCACTGGAAACGTCGACTCGGGAGAAGCGCCGGTTCGCCGCGCTCTGCTATCGTCTGCAAGAGAACCAGTTTGCCCTCGTGAGTTTGGTGACCCAGTCTCAGGCTGTTCGCCGGCGCTGGAATCTGCCCGACCGGACCGCCGGGATCCGACCACTGCCCATCTATACATTTGTGCGACCTGATGGTGTGCTCCGCATGGTGCGGCGGCCCGGCATTCAGGGCGGCGCGGATTCGGCGCGCGGTGAGTTTATCCGATTCTCGACCGAACGCGTCCATGAAGCCACCGTCCTCCGCGTGGAGGGTGAGGTGGATTTATCGACGGCAAACTCGTTCGCGGATGCCATTGAGAGCCTGTATCGTGAGAACGCGTGCGTGATCGTTGACCTCAGTCGCCTAAGTTACCTCGACGGCTCCGGAATCCGCGTGCTCATGCGCTTCGCGGAAGAAGCGCGCGGACGGTTCGTGGTGATCGGATCGACGCCGACCGTCCATCGTGTATTCGTCATCCTGAACCTCCTCGACGTACTGCCCGTGGTGCCGTCCCTTGGGGCGGCGCGAGAATACCTGGGGCCCAAATGAGATCGACCGATCCAGCGCACGACGACCGGGTGCGGAGGGCCTTTCCCTGAACGGCGCCTAAAGTATGGGATGTGAGAATCGAAACCGCGCGTTTGGTGATTCGTACGTATGAGCCGCGCGACGCCGAATGTTGGATCGCACTGGCCGGCGATCCGGATGTCCGGCGCTTCATACCGCCGGGGCCGCCCCCAACCCAAGAGATCTTCCAGAACGCGATGGACCGGCGCCACGCGATGGAGTGCGAGCGCGGCTATGCGATGCGGGCGGTGGATGTCAAAGGAACGCAGACCTTCATCGGACAATGCGGGCTTCAGCCGGTCGAGCGGAGCGGGCCGGAGATCGAGCTCGCCTATCACTTCTACAAGGCGTCGTGGAACAACGGATACGCGACGGAAGCGGCAGTCGCGGTGCTGGCGGATGGCTTCGGCCGGGTCGGCCTCGAGCGTGTGATCGCGCTCGTCGTACCGGAGAACATCGGCTCGTGCCGCGTGGCGGAGAAGGCGGGAATGCGGTTCGAACGGATCGCTAACTATTACAACATGCCGGGCCTCAAAAAGTATGTGGCCGAACGCGCGTCGTGGAATCCGATGGAACCGCCCCCCACGCGGAAAAATTTCGTTACGGCATGGAATGCCGGCGGCGGCATGATCAAACCACCCGTTCACGGTGGAACATAATGGCACGGCCCTTACGTGGCTGGCAGGTCACGTGCCCTGAGTGCGGGTGGAACATGCACTCTGTTCATCGCGAGCATGCCGAGGCGGGCAGGCGCGACCACGAGCAATCCACGGGCCACCACGATGCGGTCGTTTACCCAGTGACTGACGCCGACCCGACCGGCGGCCGCACTGGGCGGCTGGGTCCGGCGGGGACCTAGAAATGAGGCCGCGCCTCCCAGCGGATTGACTGCCCACCAACGTCTGTAAAATTCAGCGGCGCGGGCCGCGGGATGGGCCGGGCGATTGCCCTCCGCTGGCCGCGGGCGGCGCGGCCGTAATCGTTGCGGACCGGGATGAAGCGGGGGCAGCGGAGACGGCCAAAGAGATCACTGGGCGGGGCGGCCAGACGGTCGCGGTGCACAGCGATATCACCACGCCGTCCGGGCGCCAGCGATGCATTGAGGCCGCGCTCGACGGGTTCAAGCGGCTCGACATCCTGGTCAACAACGCGGGGATCCGCTCAGTTTATCAATTCAGGGACGAAGAGTCCCAATCAGGCGCCAATACGGTACGCTGGACGCGATGGCCACGAGCGTGACGGCGGTAAGGGCGACCCCCGCAATGATTCCGTATCGGTCGGTCGTCATCTCGCCCCTGGTGATGCCACGGGTCAAACGATAGTAATCGCTCTGGCGCGGGTGCAGCCAAGTGTACGCGGTCAACTGAATGACGAACCCGGCCACCCACGGGGACAGACCGAGCCTCGGTGCCGCCGGCACCAGGGCGAGGCTCAGCAGATACATCGCGGGAATCTGCGGCAAGACAAGCCTGGCAGCGACGACGCCCAGGCTGAGCGCCACAGCCAACCGGCCGGGGCCGCCCATCGCTCGCGAGAGCGGGATCAAGCCGTCACCGATCCAACGATCCACTCCACCGCTCCGTAGAACGGTGCCGGTCCCCAAGAGTACGCCGAAAAAGATCAGATAACCCCACTCGATGGAACCGCGAAAGCTTTCTCTGTCAAGGACGCCTGCGGCAACCACCAGGACGAGCGCGGCGAGTGCAAGCCAGGCACCGTCGACCCGGAGCAGCGGGCCCAATAGCAGCCCGGCGAAGAAAATGGCAAGCCCGGCGATGGTGACGATCTCATCTTGCGATAGCGGACCCAGGAAGCGTTGTTGCCGCTGCAGCGTCTCGGCCGTCGTGCCGGTACCGCCGGCTGTCCGGAAACACACTAACAACGTGGCAAACGTCCCCGCAAATAGGATCACTCCGGCCGGTGCGGCGTTGACGAGCCAGCGCAGCCAGTCAAGGTGCGTGCGGTCCGACGGCGGCAGGAGGCTCAAGATGAAGAAATTGGCGACCAGGCCGGTGAGAAAGATGCAACCGAAACTTCCGTAACCGATAATGCCCGCGAACGCGAGGCCGGCGCTCCCGCGGGTCCGCGGCGGCTGGCTCAGCGCTTCGGCCACGTCCTGCGCAACCGGCGTGATCATCGCCACACGGGCGGTCGCGATCGGCATGATGGGGGTGACGGCGACGCCGCCCGCGAGAAGGGCCAATACCTGTCCGCCATAGGTTCGTGGGAACGTCTTCAAGAGCAGCAACGCGATCCGAAATAGAAGTCCGGAACGGCCCATTGCCGCGGCGAGCCCCAAGGCCCCGAATGCGACCATGTACGATGAGCTGATGAAGCCGCCGAACACATGCGAAAGGGGGGCAAGGCCGGTGAGTCCCCAACTGACAGCCAGAGCCAGCGCGATCACGAATTCGGGGACGGGCTCTAGCAACCATGCGATGGCGGCGCCGAGCAGAACCGCTGTAATCCGCCATCCATGAACGTCGAGTCCCTGGGGTGGGGGAAGCCACCAGAGCACGAAAGGGATACCCAGCGCCAATGCGCCGGCCGCGACGCACCGCCCGAAGGCAGGGGCAGGACCCGGCCGAGAAAGTACGATTGGTCGCGACTTTGGGAGCTCCGTCCTCAAGGTCGGCGCTCCCGCGTACTCGCGGGAACGGCGGTCTATGGCCTCCGCGAGCGAGGCGGCTACCGCGAGGCCGACCGCCGGTCGGTCTCGCACCAACTGTTCGAATCGACGTCGCGGAAGCCGCCACGATTGGACGTCCGTTACTGCGCGGGCGGAGGCGGTCCGCCGTGCCAACAACAGGCCAAGATCCCCGAAGTGCGTGGGGGCCTCCAAGGTGGTCAGGCATTGCTCCCCGTCCGCCGTCATGATCGTGATCGCCACTCGGCCTCGCGTCAGCAGGTATAGTGCGTCGGCCTCAGCGTGTTCCGCGAAGAGGAGCGTGCCGGCCTCGACGTCGACGGGTTCCAATGCGCCGATTAACCGTGCGAGGTCGACCCGCGGCAGGGAGCCAAAGAACGGTATTTGGCGCAGGATGGTCTCGACCGAGTGCGTCGTTTCCGGAGCCGACCCCTGTTCGTCCACTAAAGTTGTGCCGACGGAGTCCCACGGGGCAGGTTACACAGGCCGTTCCACTTCTCAAAGACGCCGGGCGAGGGTGCGGACGATCTTGCGGACGATCGACAGATGTTCATCCAGTAGCCGCCAGAATTCACGATACACGACCATAAGGAGCCGCATCGGCGTGATCGCGTCGACGTCGGCCGACCGCGGTTCACCGTCGATCCGCTCCCGCAGTAGCCGGGGCTAGAGTTCACCCCTCACTCCCATGCCGGCTTGTACAGACCTTGCTCGACAGCCCACGTGGCGATGTGGGTGCGGGAGTCGACCCCCAGCTTGTTGAGGATATGCTCAACGTGAGCGTCCACCGTTCGTTCCGCAATGACGAGCGAAGAACTGATCTCGCGGTTCGTCAGCCCGCGCGCGACGAGCGCTGCCACTTCGCGTTCGCGCGCCGTTAACTTGGGGCGCCCGGCGGAAGTCTTCACTTGGGAGAAAACCGCGCCGTCTTCGGCGAGAGCGTAGGTGGTAGCTGTGTCGACGGTCATTGACGCGCCCTGCCGCCACGCCAGCTCGAATGCCCGCTCGCCGAGCCGGCCCTTCGCCTTCGTCACATAATGGTCGTGATCCGCGCGATTCACGGGTTCGAGACTGACGCCGGCCGTCGACATCAGCGTCTCAGCCGCCCCAAACAGCCGCGCCGCCCGCTCCGGCGCCGTGTCCGCATCCATCGCAGCCAGCCCTGCGATGCAGTTAAGCACCCGTCTGTCCTGCATTTCTTTTGCCAGCACCAGGCTCTCGCTGAACAAGGCCCGGGCCCGGACATGGTCGCCCTCGCGAAGAGCCAAGTATGCCATGTTGTGAAGTGTCGTGGCCGGGCCCCGCTGGTACCCTTGGCCGTGGAAAATCGCCAGCGCCTCCTCGAAGAGTTGCCACGCCTTCTGGTAGTTCGCGCGGGAGGACGGTCCCAGACGCGTTAAGTTGGCAAGGCAATGGAGCGCCGTACCCAACTCGATGGTGCTTCCCGCGTCTCGATGAACCGCCACGCTTTGCTCGAACAACTCGGCGGCGCGACGATAGTCGCCGGCGCCCTCTGCGGCATGGGCAAGGTAATGTAGCGCCTGCCCAGTCTGAGTTTTATCTCCCGCCGTCCGCGAAAGCGCCAGGGCCTCCTCGCAGCGGATTAACGCCCTTTCGGAATCTCCCTGCGTGTAAGCTAAGTGTCCGGCCAGGTTCAGGCCACGCGCCCGCCAGACCGGGGCGGCATCCTTGTACAGCGTGAGCATCTCGTCGAGCCACTGCCGGACCTCCGCGAAGTGGCCACGGGTTTCCAGGAAATTGTATAGAACCACGACAAGTCGCAGGCCGGCCGCGTTTGGCACGTCGGGCTCGATTCGGCACCATTCCAGCGCCCCGCGAAAATTGTCGTGGTCCGTTTCCAGCCGTTCGAGCCAGGCAATCGCATGAGGCCCGAATAACTCCGGCTTTGCCCTCTCCGCCACGGCACAATACCAATCACAATGGCGGCGGCGCGCTTCGTCGGTTTCCCCATTGTCCTTGAGCCGGTTTCGACCGTACTCCCGCACGGTCTCCAGCAGCGTATAGCGCGCCGCGCCTTCGTGTAACTCGACTTGCACTAATGACTTGTCTACCAATTGGGTCAACAAATCGAGCACGTCGGCCCGCGACACCTGGCTCCCGGTACACACGGCTTCGGCCGCCTCGAGCGTACATCCACCGGCGAACACCGATAACCGTCGCAACAGTACCTGTTCCTTCTTCGAGAGCAGATCATAGCTCCAATCCATCGTGGCCTGAAGGGTTTGGTGCCGAGGCACCACCAGGGAACTTCCGCCCGTGAGCAACTGAAACCGGTCGCCCAACCTTGTGGCGATCTGTTCAACGGTGAGGACCCGTGTCCGCGCCGCGGCCAGCTCCAAGGCCAACGGGATTCCATCCAATTCTCGACATACGCGCGCAACAGCGTGAGCGTTATTCATTGAGAGTGCAAACTCTCGCTGAACGGAGCGCGCTCGTTCGATAAACAACTGCACCGCCTCGTACTGCTGCAAGACCGCGGGTTCAAACGTCTGGTCTAGATCGGGAATCGACAGCGAGGGAGTGCGCCACACGGTCTCCCCCGGCACGCCAAGCGCCACCCTGCTCGTCGCGAGAATTCGGAGGCGTGGACAGCCGCGTACTAAGGCATTCGCAATCTGCGCACAGGCCGGCTGCAAGTGCTCGCAGTTGTCGAGTACAATCAGCAGGCACTTGTGGCGCAGCGCATCGACGAGCGTCTCGCTCAACGGACGTCCGGGATGTTCCGGAACACTAAGCACCGAGGCCAGCGTCTGTGGCACAAGGGAAGGGTCGGCCAACGACGCCAGTTCAACCATCCAGACGCCGTCCGCAAAATCGCGCAACGCGGCAGCAGCAACCTGAAGGGCCAGCCGCGTCTTGCCCGCTCCTCCGGAGCCCGTGAGGGTTAGCAGGCGGCTCGAATCCAGCAAGCCTATCACGTCGGCGATTTCCCGCTCGCGTCCTATGAAGCTCGTCACGTGCGCTGGCAGATTATTAGGGAGGGCCTCATGAGCCCTGAGGGCAGGGAAATCGCTCGGCAGCCCGGCGGCCACAACCTGAAAGAGGCGCTGGGAGTGTGCCAGATCCTTTAGTCGATGTTCACCGAGATCTTGCAGAGTTACGCCGCCCGGCAGGTCGCGTGCGACAAGGGCCTGAGTCGTGTCAGACAGGAGGATCTGCCCACCGTGCGCTGCGCTACAAACCCGGGCAGCGCGATGTACGTCCATGCCGGTATAGCCACCGTCTGCGGCACGAGGTTCTCCCGTGTGCACCCCCATCCGAACTCGGAATGTGATTCCTTCCCCCCAAGGATGCGCGACGATCGCCTGCTGGCACGCGACGGCCGCGGCCACGGCGTCCCGGGCGCGGGCAAAGACAAAGAAGAATGCGTCTCCTTGCGTATCCACCTCTGTGCCGTCCCGCATTCTCGTGGCCGCGCGGAGTAAGCGGCGATGCTCTTTCAGGGCCTCAACGTACTGATCACCAAGACGCTGCAGAAGACGTGTCGATCCCTCGATATCGGTGAATAGAAAGGTAACTGTCCCGGCCGGCAGATTGGTCATATTGGTGCCGACTCCGCGACCAAGCATTACGAACCGAAATGAGTGGCCTGATACGTTCGTGGGATCCGATATCCTTCCTGCCGCGCAACCGAAGGACTATGCAATGGGCGGAAAATAGGCACGTAAGAGCCAGCGTGCTTCTGTGGTGAGAGCCAGCATGGACGACCGGAAACTATGGGTTGTGAGCACCGATGGACTCGCACCAGGGTACGACCCTCATCCTCGGACCCACCAGGTCATAGGGCAAGCCGACAGCGGGAACCAGGCCAACGTGGCGAGAAGCCTCGCGCGCCATGTTTACTAAGTCTGTGACATGGTACGATGCCATCTACAGTTGGAAGGACTACAAGCGCGAGGCCCAACGGCTCAGGCTGCTCGTAGACGAGCATGCACAGCGTCCCGTCGCCACTCTGCTGGACATCGCGTGCGGGACCGGTCAACATCTCACGTATTTGAAAGACCACTATGCGGCTGAGGGGCTTGACCTTGACCACGAGATGCTCAATTTGGCCCGGCAACGTCATCCGGGCATCGCGTTTCACTGCGGCGATATGCGTGCGTTCGATCTCGGACGGCGCTTCGATGTCGTGCTCTGTCTCTTTGCTTCTGTTTCCTACTGTCGGGACATGGCCGAACTTGAGCAAGCGATTACGACGATGGCGAGGCACGTGAACCCGGGCGGACTCGTCGTCGTGGAACCGTTCATCACGCCCGAACAATTCAAGCCCGGCCACGTCTCCGCGATCTTTGTAGACCATCCCGACCTCAAGATTGCCCGCATTCATACCGCCGAGGTGGCGGACGGAATCGCCGTGATGCCGTTCCACTACCTCGTAGGCACTCCCGAGGGTGTCCAGTACTTCACGGAGAGGCACGAAATGACACTATTCTCCCATGACCAGTACGTCGCGGCATTCAAAGTAGCGGGCCTTCATGTTGTCCACGACGCCGAAGGACTGATGGGTCGTGGCCTCTACATCGGGGTCAAACCCATTCGCGATCAGTGATATAGAGACACCGGCTACCTCGGACTGGCCTTCGGGGTTCGCGGCCCCCGGTGGGAGACGCCTTCGGCGGACGCACGGGTGCGCGCCTCGGCGTTCGGGTATGGAAGGCCTGGCCCGGCCGGGGTAGGTACTTTGCCCGATACTCCGGGTCGAGGTTCGTAGGTCTTTTTCTCAATGGCACCACCGCCATTCTACGCTACCCTGACCGTGCAATCGAAACGACTCCCGATGGAGGTGTGGAATGAACGTCCGACTGAGGTCAGCTGTGCCATGGATTCTGGTTGTCCTGATCGTCAGTGCAGGCGTTGGCACGCGGGCGGCGGGTCAGGCACCCGCTTCCTCACCGGTTGGCGTGGCCCGAGCCGTCTACCCGATTGACGTCAAAGACGGAAAATACGACCTGATTATTCAGGTGGGCGATTTCCCGCCGGGAAGCAGCATCCCTCTTCACACGCATCCGGGGCCGGTCGTTGCGACGGTTATCACGGGCGAGATCACCTTCTCAGCAGACGGCCGGGAGCGGGTTGTCAAGGCTGGCCAGGGCTGGGTGGAAATCCCGGACGATCCGAACGCAGTGTTCAATAGAAGCACGGGATACACGCGGGCGGCAGCAGCCTATCTCATCCCGAGAGGAGCCGCGCAGACCAAGTTCGTCAAGTAAGCGCACGTGCGCAGCGCCTGATCTCCAGGGGCAGGCCTGTTGGACTGCCCCTATTTCCATGTCGATGGCAGAGCCGTGGGGGCGGGTAGAAGGTCTGCATCACCGTGGGTGGCGTCCTGAACGACGCACCTCCAACGCTTCGCCCGGACCCGCCCGTCCTCGCGTTAGCGTTATTCCGGTGCCGTTGTCTCGGCCACAAGCGCCGCGGACTTCGTAGAAAACGCTCGCGACCTGTTGATAAATCTGGAGCGGGAAACGGGATTCGAACCCGCGACCCTCTGCTTGGGAAGCAGATGCTCTACCACTGAGCTATTCCCGCTCACCTGCAGCGCGCTTCTACTACGCCCTCCATTATAGTCCCTTCCGGTTTTCCGCGCATCGGGCAGGCGTGCCGGACCCCGGGCTGTCCTCTGTGGCTCAATCTCGTGTTTCTCGCGCTGCTGACGCTGGTACCGTTTCCAACCGACCTGATCGGGCGATCCAACACGGATGCGGCGGATGCGCAGTTGGCATGGACTGTCTACAGCGTCAACCTCTCGCTCCTGGGGCTGACATTGTTCGGGATGTGGCGCGTGGCGCTGGCGGACAGCCTGGTGACCCGGGCGCGCCCGCGTGGCTAGGTAGTTATCTGAGTGCGCGGGTGCTCGTCACGCCGGCGGTCTTCTTGCTGTCGATCGCCAATATATCCGATCAGCACGACGGCCGCCCATTGGAGCCCGATCCTTATTCTTCCGGTGGGGCCGTGGTGCGGCGCGTTTACAGCCGCCGCGCTGTGTAGCCGTCCCGAGGCGGTACTTGGAAAACGGGTCCCCGCGCCGCATGCACCGAACGCGGGTGAGCGGCTCTCCGACGAGATCTAGCAGCCGCCCCCATTTGGGGTAAACAATCTAGTGGATTGTTGTAAAGGCCCCCGGGCCTGAGCGGGACCGGGGGTCTTGTCATGCGGTAGGTCAGCCCTCGGTCGGCATGTGAAGGTACATCGACTGGATGGCGAGACGCCCCGGCCCGGTGAACCGGTTCCAGAATAGGTTGCCGGCGCTCGCGAAGAGCCCGGTGGACATTTTCTGAAAGATCGTCTGCATCTGGACGGTGCGGTCTTTGTAGATCCAGCCGCCGGGTTCGACGTCGATCTCCTCACCCGCGCCTAGCGTCACAGTAAAGACGTTGCCGTACCCGTGCAGCCAGAGCACACCTTCCGAGCCGATGCACGAGAAAGTGTCGATGAAGAAGCCTGTGCCCCCAAACAGCACGCTCGCGGCGCCCTTCACGCGGCTGAACGTGTAGTTGACCGCGTCGGTGGCCGCGAGGAACTGATGCTCGCGCACATCGATCGCCTCGCCCGCCTTCAAGTGCAGGGCGAAGACGTGCCCGGCGCCGTCGCGGCTGAAGGCGATCCGGCCCGGTCCCTGCGCCTGTGTGATGAAGACCGGCATTCCCGACAGCACCCGCTTTAGCGCGCCCTTGAGCGGCTTGAGCGAGATCTCGACGCGAGGGTCCTTCCACAGCAGGACGTGGTGCTCGAAGTAGGCGGGGACGTTGCCGAGTTCCAGCTGCAACACCGGCACGAGTTCGCCGTCGATATGATATGTGACGCCGCCGAAGGTCTCCCCGCGCGCCTCGGTCGGAAGCACGGTCGGAACCGCCATGCGAACACCTCCCCACTTTGATGCGGGTCTCGTATGCCCCGTTTTCCGAACGGTCAGACCGCGGTACCGGTCAGTGCGACGCGCCGTCGGCGCGCGGCGCGGCCGCCTGCGGACGCGAGGGGCGCTGCGCGAGGCGGCGATCGAGGAGCGCCACGAGCGAGCGGGCAATCATCTCTTTGCCCTGCACGACCTGCTCCACCGTGCCGTCCGGGCGAACGAGGTGGCCGGTGTGTGTGCCGTGCTCGATGTCCCGCATGTCGTTGGCGACCACCAGGTCGGCGTGCGTGCGGCGGGCCCAGTCCGCCGCGATGCCGACCAACTCGGCGGGCGACTTGGCGACCTCCAGTTTGAAACCGATGAACAACGTCTGCGGGGCGAGATCCCGCACGAGCGCCGCCGCCTTCGGGGTGGGGACGAAGCGCACCGTCCACTCGCTCAAGTTGCTCGAAACCTTCTCCTCGCGCGTCTCGGCCGGCTGGAAGTCGAGCACGGCCATCGCGTGCACGACGGCATCGTAGCCCGTGGGCAGTTCCTGGCGGAACACCGCGACCAGGTCGTCCACGGTGTCGATTGGCAGCACGCGGAGGTGTTCGATGCGCCCGCCCCGGACGAGGGGGAGCGCGCTGCCGCGCCCGTAGACGAACGTGACGTCGGCGCCCGCCTCAAGCGCGGCTTCGGCGATCAGCGACCCGAGCCGGCCCGTGGACTTGTTCGAAAGAAATCGGACGGCGTCGATCGGCGCGCGGGTCGGGCCGGACGTGATGAGGATGCGGCGTCCACGGAGGCTCATGACGGTATCTACTACGCGGTCTTCCCCGGGGCCTCGCGGGCGTTTCCGGCCGCCGTAGGGGCCTCCTGAAGCGCGAGTGCGATCTCGTCGCGCACCGCAGCGTCCTGCTCTCCGGCGAGCCGGGCGGCGAGATGTCGGAACGCCGCCTCGCCGCCGATCCGCCCGAGCGCCCAGGCGGCGTGCGCGCGCACGAGCGCGTCGCTGTCGTCGAGCGCCTCGCGGAGGGCCGGCACCGCGGCAGGGTCGCGCGCGTTACCGAGCGCCACGGCGACGTTCCGGCGGAGACCTCGGCGCTTCGTCCGCGTTACCGGCGATCCGCGAAACCGCCGGCGGAACTCGGCCTCGGTGATGTTGAGCAGCGGGATAAGCTCGGGCCGCGCGCCGGTCTCCGGGCGCGGGGCGAGCTCCGGATGCCGGGCCGCGGCCGTACGCACGTTGTGCGGACACACCGCCTGGCAGATATCGCACCCGAAGATGTGGTCGCCGATCTGCGGCCGCAGGTCGCGGGGGATCGCGCCGCGGTGCTCGATCGTGAGGTACGAGATGCAGCGGCGCGCGTCCACCGTGTACGGCGCAATGATGGCGCCGGTAGGGCAGGCGTCGAGGCAGATCCGGCAGTGCCCGCAGTCGCCCTCGGCGCCCGCGTCGGGCGCGAGTTCGAGGTCCGTGAGAATCTCGCCGAGGAACACCCAGGAGCCGTAGGCGCGCTGCGTGATGATCATCGTGTTCTTGCCGAACCACCCGATTCCGGCCCGCAGTGCGGCCGCGCGGTCGATGACCGGTCCGGTGTCCACGTAGTAGCGCGCCGCCCGCGCGCCGTGCGCGCGCAGGAACTCCGCGAGCCGGCGCAGGCGCGGCTCCATCACGTCGTGATAATCGTCCCCGTGCGCGTACCGGCTGATCCGCCCGCGCGGCTCCCGATCGGCAGGTGCCGCGTCCCCTTCGGGGGCGGGGTTCGGAGAAGCGCGGCCGTCGCCGCCGGCCGGGGCGGCGTCGCCGTAGTAGAGGGCCACCACGACGAGGGAGCGCGCGCCGGACTCGACGCTCGCGGGGGCCGGCGAGCGCGGGGCGTTGCGCGCCATGTACGCCATCTCGCCGTGGTAGCCGCGCGCCACCCAATCCGCAAGTGCGCGGCCTTCGCGGGCAAACGGCGCGGCGGTTGTGATGCCGCAGAGGTCGAAGCCGATCGTCCGCGCCTCGGCCTTGACGGCGGCGGCAAGTGCCGCGGGAGTGCTCACGAGTCGAGTATAGCATCGGCCTCGCCGCGGAGGACTCGCGCGGGAGCGCGGGAACCTGTCGTGCCGTGAACGCCTCCCCGTCGCTCGTCGTCACGGACGTCGCGCGGTCATTCGGCCGGCGGCAGGTGCTGCGCGGCGTTTCGTTCCGCGCGTACCCCGGCGAGATGATCGGCGTCGTCGGCGAGAACGGCGCGGGCAAGACGACTCTGCTGCGGATCGTGGCGGGGCTGCTGCCCGCGTCCGCCGGCACGGTCGAGATCCACGGACGGCTCGGGTACTGTCCCCAGGAACCGCAGGCACACGCGGCGCTCACCGTGGCGCAGAACGTCGAATGGTTCGCCGCCGCCTACCGCCTGCCGGATACCGGCCCCGCGGACGCGCTGATGCGGCGCCTCGGCTTCGAGCAGTACCGCCACGCGCTGGTGCGGGATCTCAGCGGCGGGACACGGCAGAAGCTCAATCTCGTGCTGGCGCTGATGCACGCGCCGACCGTGCTGCTGCTCGACGAGCCGTACCAGGGCTTCGACTGGGAGACCTACCAGGGGTTCTGGGCCCTCGCCGAGGAGTCACGCCGCGCCGGCCAGACGATCGTCATCATCTCGCATCTCTTCAACGAGCTCGCGCGATTCGACCGCGTACTGCGGCTTCGGGACGGCGTGCTGGACGCGGAGGCCGGCGCGTGATCGCACAGTTCGGGACGACCTTCCGACTCAGCCTCGTGGAGCAGAAGCACAACCGCTTTGCGATTGCGCTGCTGCTCGGTTACCTGCCGGCATGGTACGGCATCATCGCCGCGCTGTCCGCCGGGACGATCGCGTTCAAGCTCCGCGCGTTCGGGATCATCGTGATCACCACTCAAGAACGGCTCAGCCTGCTGACCGGCATGCTGAACGCGACCACCCTCATCATGGGATTCGTCGGGCTGACCGTCATCCGGCAATCCGGCGCCGTGGACCAGCGGCTGGTGCTGTGCGGGCACTCGAGGGCGGCCCTCGTGCTTGGCCGGCTGCTCGCGCTCGGGCTCGCCTCGCTGGCGGTCGCCGCCTACGCGACCGGCGTGCTCGCGCTGTTCTTTCCGCTCCGGTACTTCGCGCTGGTGGCGGCGGGCACGTTCGTCGCCGTCGCCGCCTACGTCGCGATCGGGATGCTCGTCGGTGTGGTGCTGCCGGGAGACCTCGAAGGGCTTTTCTTCATCATCATGCTGAGCATTGTGGACACGTTTATGCAGAATCCGATTGGCAGCGCGGCCGCCAACCATCAAGTTGTGGAGTTCTTTCCGTCCTACCTGCCGATGCAGATGGTGACCGCCGGCGCGTTCACGAGCCGCGTGGCGTGGTGGCAGTTTTGGGCGGGCCTGGGATGGGCGGCCGGGTTCGGCGCGCTCGTGCTTGTCGCGTTTTGGTACGGGACGCGAACGGAGAGGTCCTACGGATAGCGGCGGACGTTACGCGGCCGTTCCCGGTTTGAACCCCACGACGTGGAACGATCCCAGCCGGCGGTTCGTCGTCGGCTGCCACTCCACCCGGATCGGCGCGGCGAAGTCGGGAGCGAGCCGGCCGTGCTCGACCCAATAACGGGCGTGGGCGTCGTTGAGGATCGCCGGGCTCGCCTTGGCGACGAGCGTGATCGGCGTGTCGACGACGTGCACCTCGTCGAGCTCCGGCAGCGCCGCGAGGCCGGCCCGCAGCCGTTCGCGCACCTCGGCCGGCGGCAGCGGCCGCACGTTGACGAGCCCGATGTTGCGGCCGAGCGGGCCGATGATCTTCACGTTGGCGAGGTCCGCGGCGACGCCCGCCTCGCGCAGCACGGATAGTACGACCTCGTTCGCGCGCGCGACCGCGCGGCCGTGATACTCGGGTGAGATCAGCGGCTTGAGCAGGTGCTTGAGTTTGCAGCCTTCGCGGCCCGGGTTCTCGCCGATCCGCGGCGGGCGCACGCCCATCTCGTCGGCGAGCGCGCGGATCGCCGGTTTGTCGAGATCGAGCAGCGGTGCGTAGTACCCGTTGCAAACCCGCAGTCCGAGCTGGCCCCACGTGTCGCTGCGGTTCGCGCCGGTGAGCACGAGCTGTCCGCCGGAGACGGCCTTTACCATGCCGAGCTTGATCTCCCGGGTGCAGCGGTTGCAGGCCGGGCCCGCGGCCTGAACGCGGTGCTGCTTGTACTGGCCGAGCAGGCAGCGCTGGCGAAGGCCGAGCGATTCCGCCACCTCGAGGACGATCTCGTTGCCGCGGGTGTAGGCGTACTCGCCCATGTTGACGGTGACGAGGAGGACCCGGTCGGGGCCGAGCGCGTCACGCGCCAGGGCCGCGACGACGGTGCTGTCGAGCCCCCCGCTGAACGCCACGACGACCGGCGCGCCGGCCGCGGTTTCGCGGATCTCCTCGATGAGCCGCGCACGCATCTCGTCCACGCCCCCAGCCTAGCCGAATCGGCGCCGCTTGTCATCCGCCGGCACCGACGAAGGAGAGCCATCGGGGTGCAAGAAAAGCAGAAGACATCGTCGACGGCACGCAGACCGCCGGGCTGTCCGGCCGGCGTCAATCGGGGGTGGCGAGATGCGAACGCGGATCTGGGCCGCGGTGGCCGCGGTGGTGCTGCTTGCCGGGATGTGGCCGGGAGCGGTCACCGGTCAGGGTCGAGTCGCGATGACGTTCTGGAGCTGGCGCGGCGAAGACCGGGCATTCTACGAAGGGATGATCAAGAAGTTCCAGGCGCAGAATCCCGGCGTCTCGATCGAATTCCAGACGTACAAGCCGACCGAATACAACACCGTGCTGTCCGCGGCGATGCAGGCCGGTAAGGGGCCGGACATCGTGCACCTGCGGGCGTACGGGGCGTTGCAGCCCTTCGCGCGGCCGGAGTTCCTCGTTCCGCTCGAGGACAAAGTGCCGGAGCTCAAAACCTTCTCCCGGCAATGGCTGGACGGAGCGCGCGGCCAGGCGGATCATAGGGTCTACGGCGTGCCGTTCGCGGTGCAGGCGCTCGTCATCTTCTACAACAAGAAACTGTTCGCCCGCGCCGGCGTGCAGCCGGCGGCAAATTGGACGTGGGACCAGTTCATCGCGGCCCTCCGCGCGCTGAAGGACAAGGGCATCACGCCGCTGGCGAACGGCGCCAAAGAGGGATGGACGCTCGAGATTGCGATGGGCGTCGTCGCCCCCAACTTCTACGGCGGTTCGAACTTCTACGAAGCCGTGACGCACGGGCAGGCGACCTTCCGCAGCCCGCAGTTCACCGGGGCGCTCGCCCGGATGCAAGACCTCCAGCCCTACATGCCCCAGGGATACATGGGCGTGTCCTACACGGACATGCAGCAGCTGTTCATCAACGAACAGGCGGCGATGTACATCGGTGGGATCTTCGAGCTCGGGTACTTCCAAAGCCAGAATGCATCGCTCGACACCGGCCTGATGCCCGGCCCGGTCGCGAAGGCGGGCGACACGCCGTGGGTCAGCAGCTACGACGACGGCAACTACGGCGTGAACGCCAAGACGCCGCACATGGCCGAGGCCATCAAGTTCATCCGTTTTACCGCGACCCGCGAGTGGGGCCAAGCGTTTACGGATCAACTGAAGCAGATCTCGGCTGTGCCGGGTGTCGAGATCCACGATCCGCTGCTCAAGCAGACGGCCGGCTGGATGCGGCACGCCACGCCGTACATCATGCTCGTCGGTTTCCGCTGGAAGAACCCCACCGGCAGCGAGCTGATTCAGAACGACCTGCAGGGCATGTTCGCCGGCAAACTAACCCCGCAGCAGGTTGGCGACGACGTGACCCACGGCCTCAGCACCTGGTTCCAGCCGTTCGCCGGCCGGTAAGCCCGCCGGCCCATCGCGGGCCGTGAACGAGACGACGCCCTCCGCGGGCGCCCCGCACGGGGCCGTTCGCGGGGGGCCCGCGCGGGCGGTCCTTCCATATAAGACCGTCCGCGCGCTGTGGGTCGCGGCCTGCCTCGTGCCCGCGCTCCTGCTGTTCAGCGCGTTCGTCGCCTACCCGGTGATCACCGCGATGGCCTACGCGTTTTCCCGATGGGACGGCATCGTGCGCGGCGGTTTCGCCGGACTCGACAACTTCCACCGGCTGCTCGTGCAGTATCCGTACCGCGAGCGGATGGCGGCCGCATTTTGGCACAACGCGTGGACCTTTGTGCTCACAATGCTCGTGCAGAACGGGGCCGCGATGCTCTTCGCCGTGTTACTCGCCGGCCGCGCCTGGGGCGTCCGCTTCTACCGCGCGGTGTTCTTCATGCCGGTCGTCCTGTCGCTGGTCGTGGTCGGGTTTCTCTGGCAGCTGTTCCTGAATCCCGTCTGGGGGGCCGTGAACAAGCTCCTCGCGTTGGCCGGCCTCGGAGCCCTTGCCCGCCCCTGGCTCGGCGATCCGCACACCGCGCTGGTCGCGCTCGTGCTGGTCAACGCCTGGCGGTGGGTCGGCTTCCCGACGATCGTCTTTCTCGCCGGCATCCAGGCGATTCCCGAGGACTACCTCGAGGCCGCGCGGCTCGACGGAGCCGGCCCCGCGACAATTTTCCGCCGGATCATGCTGCCGCTGCTGGCGGCCCAGGTGAACATCATCGTGATCCTGACCTTCATCGGGGCGTTCAACTGGTTCGAGCTGCCGTACGTGATGGAGGGCGTGACCGGTGAGCCGTTCCACAGCACGGACGTGTTGGGGCTCTTGTTCTACCGGTCCGCCTTCGGCGCCGTCGACACCGGCAATCCGGACGTCGGGCTGGGCTCGGCGATCGCGGTCGTCATGTTCGCGCTGATCCTGGTGACGAGCGGGGTCGGCGCCGTGTACCTGCGGCGGCGAGAGGTTGAGATGTGACGGTATGGCCGGCGTCGTAGGCCGCGCGCCGTTCGCCGGCGCGCGCCGGCCCCGGGGGCCC
>DATEGA010000007.1:0-4945 GCA_035280345.1 bacterium
ATGACAATCGGGCCGCCGTCCCGCCGCCGGATGACGATGTGGCACCGCCCCGCGATGCCGGAGTTCGCGGGGTCCGTAACGGTCAGCACGAGCGCGGCGGCGCACGCGGCGTCGATCGCGTTGCCGCCGTCTGCGAGGACGCGCGCTCCGGCCGCAGCCGCGCCGGGGCTCGACGTGGCGACCGCGCCGCCGCTTCCGGCCTCGTGCTTGTTGCGGCCGTCGAGCAGCGCGCGCACAAACGCCGCCTGCGTCGCCCCGGGACCGAACCGGGACTCGATCCGCGCAACCTCTGTCGCGATCTCCTCGAGCCGCGCCGGCTGCACCGCGTGATCCGCCGCGGCCGCCGCGAACACGGCGAGCGTCGCTTCCGGCGGGACGGCGCTCAGATGGTCTTGCCGTCCGGGGAGATGCCGCCGTTCGTCATGCTCGGCAGTTCCGCGGCAAACTGGGGCATGTACCGGCCCTTCGGCCCTTCGCCCGCCAGGACGAGCAGCGCCGTTATCGGCCCGCGCATCTCAGCCCCGTCCCACGAACGGCATTTTCGTCGCCATCACCGTCAGGAACAGCACGTTCGTGTCGAGCGGAAGCCCGGCCATGTAGACCACCGCGTCCGCGACGTACTTGGGATCGATGCGCGGCTCCGGCCGCATGGATCCGTCCGCCTGCGTCACGCCCTGTACCATGCGCTCGGTCATCGGCGTGATCGCGTTGCCGATGTCGACCTGGCCGCAGGCGATGTCGTACTTGCGCCCGTCGAGCGAGGTCGACTTCGTGAGGCCGGTGATCGCGTGCTTGGTCGCGGTGTACGGCGCGGAGTTGGGACGCGGCGCGTGCGCCGAGATGGAGCCGTTGTTGATAATGCGCCCGCCGCGCGGCGTCTGGCTCTTCATGATCCGGAACGCTTCCTGCGTGCACAAGAAGGAGCCGGTGAGGTTCACGTTCACGACCGCGGTCCACTGCTCGTAGCTGAGATCCTCGAGCGGGATGCCGGGCGCGTTAAGCCCGGCGTTGTTGAAGAGGACGTCCAGGCGGCCAAACTGTTTCTTCGTCTTCGCGAACAGGGTGCGCACCGACGCGGGGTCGCCGATGTCGGCCGGCACGACGAGTTTGCGGGACACCGGAGCCTTGGATGCGCGCGCGGTCGACTCCAACGGCGCCTTGCGGCGCCCGGCCAAAACGACCGAGTAGCCGGCATCCAAGAGCCCGAGCACCACTGCGCGTCCGACGCCCGTGCCGGCTCCCGTGACAATCGCGACCTTCGGCGTGCGCGCTGGCATGCCCCGCCCCCCATTCAATTCAAGCTGACTGCGCCTGTCGATGTTAAATTTGTGCCTCGCACGGCCGGAGGTCCTCTTATATTGAAGGCTCAATCGAGCGGGGCTTAGGGTATAGCACGAAAGGTTGCTTAGCGGCTCCGGTTGCCTTGGGTCTGGTCGTGAATGATCTTCGGCAGGTTGAACAGCACGTTGGCCACCTGGACGAACGTCGTCGCGGGCTCCCCACGCCGCGCCGGCGACGCCGGGGCTGTGGCACCGTGAAGCGGCTTAGGCTGCGGCGCGGGCGGGAGTCCCTTCAGCGGCGGTTCGGGGGGGACGGGCTTGACCGGCGGCCAGAACGCCGGGCGGTCCGGAATCACGGTGACCTGGACGCCCCCGTTCTGGTGAGATGTCCGGGCGCCGGACAGCGAGCGACCCTGCACTGCCAGCCCAAAGAGCACGGCGAGCGTGAGGAGCCCACACGCGACTGTCAGGCGTCGGATCATGTCAACTCCACCGGTCCCCTTTTACCCCGAGCGGGCCCTAGGGTCGCGGAACCGCCCCCTGCGAGGCCGAGGTGACGAGACGCGCGTACTTGGCCAAAGCACCGGTCTTGTACCTTGGCTCCGGCGCCTTCCACGCGGCCAGTCGCCGCGCGACCTCCTCGGCCGGCACGTCGAGATCGAGACGCCGCCTGGGCAGGTCGATGACGATCGGATCGCCCTCGCGGACAACGGCCATTGGGCCGCCGTGCGCCGCTTCCGGCGCCACGTGGCCGATCGCGAAGCCGCGCGACCCGCCGGAGAACCGGCCGTCCGTGATCAGCGCACAGTGCTCGCCGAGTCCCGCGCCGACCAGGGCGCCGGTGACCGCCAACATCTCCCGCATGCCGGGCCCGCCCTTCGGCCCCTCGTAGCGAATCACGATCGCATCTCCCGCAGCGATCCGCCGCTGCGTGACCGCCTCGAGGGCGTCCTCCTCGCGCTCGAAAACACGCGCGGGCCCTCGGAACGTTTCCCGCTTCAGCCCGGCCGTCTTGATGACGGCGCCTTCGGGCGCGAGCGAACCGGTCAGCACCGCCAACGTGCCGCGCGGCGCGAGCGGCGCTTTGATCGAGCGGACGACGTCCTGCCCCGACGGCCGCGTCACCTCCGCGAGGTTGTCCGCCATCGTCTTGCCGGTCACGGTCAAGGCTCCGCCGTGGATCAGCCCGGCGTCGAGCAGTTCCCGCAGCACGACGCTGAGGCCGCCTACCCGGTCGAGGTCAACCATCATGTACCGCCCCCCGGGATGCATGTCCGCGATGTGCGGCGTCCGGCGCGCGAACGCGTCGAAATCGTCGAGCGCCAGCGGGACTTCGGCCTCCTGAGCGAGCGCGAGCAGATGCAAGACCGCGTTGGTCGAGCCGCCCGTCGCCACTTCGGACGTAATCGCATTCTCGAACGCCCGGCGCGTGAGAATGTCCCGCGGCCGGATGCCCTCCCGCAGCACGTGCATGACGGCTTCGCCGGTCTTGCGGCAGATCTCGGGACGCCGCGGATCGAGCGCCGGGATCGATTCGCTGCCGGGCAGCGCGAGGCCGAGTGCAACCGAGCATGAAGCCATCGTGTTCGCTGTATACATGCCGCCGCACGAGCCGGCACCCGGACAGGCAGCGCACTCGAGATCGTAGAGTTCCTCCATGGTCATCGTCCCCGCGGCAACTTTACCGACCGCCTCGAAAACGTCCACGATCGACACGTCGCGGCCCTGGAACCTGCCGGGCATGATCGTGCCTCCGTAGAGGAACACGGACGGGATGTTGAGACGCGCCATCGCCATCATCATTCCGGGCAGGCTCTTGTCGCAGCCGGCGATCGTCACCAGCCCATCGAACCCTTCCGCCAGCGTCTCGAGCTCCACGGAGTCCGCGATCAGATCGCGGCTGACGAGCGAGGCCTTCATGCCTTCGTAACCCATCGAGATCCCATCGCTGACCGCGATCGTCGTAAACTCGATTGGCGTACCGCCGGCCGCGCGGATACCGTCCTTCACGTGGCGGGCGAGGACGTTCAAGTGGAGGTTGCAAGGGGTCACCTCGTTCCACGATGAGGCGACCCCGATCAGCGGCTTCCGTAGCGCCGCGTCGTCGAGTCCGGTGGCGCGCAGCATGGCGCGCGCGGGGGCGCGGTGCGGCCCCTCCGTCACCGCGGCCGAGCGCTGATTGAGCTTGGGCATCGTCTTGGCCATGCCGATGAGCCTCCTTCGTCCGTGTCACATTGCGAGAGGGCCTTGCTCCATCATAATGCTTTGGGACGGCTCCGGAAGAGACGTCGCAGCGCGGCGCGCACCAGCAGCCCCGCCCGCAGGTCCCAGCAGTTGACGATCGCGATCCGGAACCCGCCGGGCGGCATCGCATGCTGGTCCGGCGGGATCGAGTCGTCAAATGTGATCTGAATGCTGGACACGCCCTCGACGGAGCGCAGGTCGTCGACGGCCGCCGGGTCGATCGCGTAGCGGCGGCCGTGCCGCCCGAACAGCACCACGCTGTAGCCGGTGCGCCGCCCGAGGTCGCGAAACCGCCAGCGGTGATGCGTATAGAGGTCCACGACGGCGTCGAGCCAGCCCGGGCCGTTCAGGTCGAGCCACTGCTCGGCCATGCGCAGGTGGCACTCGATGATGCGGCCGGCGATCGTCTCCACGTTGACCACGCCCGTGAAGCCGGTGAGATGCCGGCGCAGCCACGCGCCCACGTACGCCTCCATGGCCGGCAGGCGGTCGGCCGTCACGGTCCAGTAGTCGAAGGTGCCGCCGTTCAGCTGACGGCCGATCGTGTGACGCCACCAGCACAGACGCCCGCGCGCGATCGCCACGTCGGTGCTGATGTGCGGGCCCCGCAGGAGTCGCATCCACAGGTGCCCGGGCCTAAACCGCGCCTTCAGTTCCGCCGGAGAGCGCACGACGTAGCCGTAGGCGCCCATGCCGTGCAGGTTCATGATCGGCTTGCTGAAGACCGGATAGCGCCGGGGCATCGTGCCGTGCGGGCCGTACGGAATGCCCTGGCTCGCGCAGACCAACAACTTGTCGTAGAGGCCGCGGTAGGCGGGATAGAGATCCCAGCCGGTGGGATCGTCGACCGGCACGACCGTGCCTCGGGGCACGCGGACCCCCTCGAAGTACTGCCAGCGCCAGATGTCGACCCCGGGGAACCGGGGGCCGCCGGCCGGCGGCATGTCGTGTTTGATGTGGTGGAGCCGGAGACGCCGTGCGCGGTTCACGCTTCGACGTCCACCTGGAGCCCGAGTAGCACCGCGCCGACGAGATGGTACCAACCGCAGGTCAGCGTCAGGTCGACGATCTGCGGCGGCCGGAAGTGCGTCCGCAGCGCCTCGAACGTAGCCGCATCCACCCGCCGCGATGTCGCAAGTTCGTGCGCGTACGTCATCGCGGCACGCTCGGCCGCGGCGAACGCGTCGCTCGACTGCCAGGCCGGAAACGCGGCCAGCTGCGCCTCGGGCACGCCCGCCCGGCGCGCCGACTCGAGATGGTGGACCTGCTCGTAGTGCACGCCGAGAGCAAACGCAGTCGCCAGGATCACGAGTTCGCGAAGCCCGGCGGGCAGCGGGTTCTCGTCGCGGATGTAGCGGGACATCCCAAGAAATGCGCGCAGCGCTCGCGGCTGGTTGGCCAGGATGCGGTAGAGGTTCAGC
>DATEGA010000008.1:0-7552 GCA_035280345.1 bacterium
AACGACCGCGAGCGAGAGCAGCGCGGCGGGTACGAATCCGGGCCCAAACCCGATTTCAGCGGCCGGACGGCGGCGGCTCAACAACGCGGCGGCCAACAGCACGGCGAGCGGCGGAAGAGGCACCGGCGTTCCGGCGAAGGACGGCGCCCACGCGCCGCCGCCCCCGAGTGTCCGCGCAAGCGCCTCCACCGCGCCGAGCGCGGCCAGCGGCGCCGCGGACACCCCGGCCAGCCGCGCAAACGCCGGGCCTCGCCCGTCGCCGACCGCGAGCTGCACGAGACCCGGCGTGACGGCAGTTGCGGAAACGGCGACCGCCATCCACGGCAGGATGTCTCCGTAGCGCGCATACCAAGTCAGATCGGTGCGCGGCCCGACCCGTCCGGCGAGCACACCGCGCGCTCCAAGCGGGAGCGCGGCGACGACGCGCCCGTGCGGATCGATGATCTCACTCGGCCCCGCGTTGGCCGCGCGCAACAGAAACCGCCCGTCCTCGATCGCGCGAAACGGGGCGATCGCCGCGTGCTGCAGCGGCGCCGCTCGCCCGTCGAACCACGCGTCGTTCGTCAGGACGGCCAGAAGCGCCGCTCCGTCGCGCACCGCCCCGCGGGCGTGACCGGGGAAGGTGCTTTCGAAGCAGATCGCGATCCCCAAGGCCCCGAGCGGCGTCGGCAGCACGGCCGCTCCGCGACCCGCCCGCTCGCCCGCCTCGGCGAACGGCACGAGCCGGTGCTTGTCGTACCGCCCCATCACGGCGCCGTCAGGCGTAAGGGCAAAGGCCGAATTGGTGAGCCCGCCCTCGAGGCTCGTGGCGATCAGAGTCGTATGGTCGCGCCGCGCCCAGCCGCCGATCAGCGCGCGTATCCGCGGGTCGGTGATGTCGACCGGCGACGCGGTCTCGGGCCACAGGACCAGCACGGCGGCGCGCCCGGTCCCCGGTGACAGCGCGGCGTCGCGGGTCAGCGCGTCCAAGCTGCGCAAGTCGCGGGCGGCCTGGGCAGGATCCCACGTCATCCGCGCCGGATACGCAGGCTGCACGAGCGCGACGTCCGTGTCGGCGTGGACCGGCGCGGCGAGCGCGGCGTTCCCGTACGACAGGGCGCCGGCCACTGCGGCCGCGGTGAGCGCGGCCGGTGCGACCCCGGACGCGCGCACGAGAATGAGCACGACCGTTGCATTCACGAGCACCACGAGGAACGTGATGCCGTAGACGCCTGTAAGTGAGGCGATTTGGCTGACCGCGAGCGCGGCGTGCTGGGATTCCCCGAGCAGCGCCCAAGGGATGCCGAGCGAACCCTGGCCCCGGAGGAACTCCGCGGCGGTCCAGGTGATCGGGATCCACAGAACGCCGCGGCGGGCGCTGCCGCCACCGGCCCGCGCCGCCGCTCCCAGTGCGAGAGCCGGCGCGAACGCAAGAAGCGCCGTGGCGAGCGCCCACACGAGCAGACCGAAGCCGGTGAGCCACCAGAAGACACCGCCGTAGGCGAGTACGCCCCACGCGTAACCCGTCCAAAACGTCTCGCGGGGCGGCCTGCGCCAGAGCGCCGCGATCAGCGGGACGAGGGCGACCCACGCGAACGCGCCAAGGTCGTACGGAGGAAATGCAAACACGAACGCTGCGGCGGACGCCGCCACGGCGAGCAGTCGAAGCCGGATTACGCGTCCTTCGTCCGCATCATCAACTGGGCCGTCAAACACCGGCCACGTTGATGATACAGAAAGGCACTACTGTCCGCGAAGGGGGCGCGCGTGCCGCGTCAAGCGTCTCGCTACCCGCCGCCGAGGTCCGGTCGCTCGTCCGCCTCCTCGACCTTTGCCGGGGCGCTACGGCGTGCGGCGAGTCGCACCGTCACTCCGTGCCCCCCGGGATTGACGCGAACTTCGATACCCCCGGCGAGCAGCCCCGCGAGGTAGAGACCGCGCCCACCGAGTGCCGACATCGACGGCCGATCCAGCGGAATCGCGGGCGGGACGGTGGCAAGCCCTTCATCGCGGATGCAGATCGTCACGGCGTCCTCGGAGGCGGCCACTTCCACAAAGACAGGCCCGGTGCCGCGCTGGTAGGCGTGCAGGTGCGTGTTGGCAAGCACCTCACCGACCGCGACTTCCATGTCGGCCGCGACTTCGCCGTGGACCCCGGCGCGCACGAGTGCCTCGCGGATCTGCCGGCGAAGCCGACTCAGCGATTCCGGCTGGCTGTCCGTTTGTCCGTCAAAGACCCGCATATCGGGACGGCGTCCTCGCACGTGCGGCCCCTCGCCATGATGCCTGCCGCACCCGGCGGGATCACCTTATCGTTTACCCTAAATGCGAACGATGCGTACGGCACGGCTTCCCGCGCGCGCCGAAACGACGCCGGCCCCCTGCGGAGGGAGCCGCCGGATGCAGGTTTTCCTCGACCGGGTCTAGGAGGCGGCGCTCGGCGCGCCGTGGCACTTTTTGTATTTCTTGCCGCTGCCGCAGGGACACGGATCGTTGCGGCCGACCTTTGGAACCCGCAGCGGCACCGCGGCGGGGCCTTGATGTCCGTCCCGCCCCGGGACAGCCGGCTGGCCCGCCGGCGACGAACGCCCGGCGGCGGATACCGGACGAGGCCGGCGGTCGCCCGCGGCCGGAGCGGACGACGACCCGCCCGACTCCGCCGTGACGCGATATCCGGGCCGGCCGACCGCGGCGAGCGCCGGGGCCTGCGCCGGCTGAACTTCGACGAGGTAGAGGAACTTGACGGCCTCCTCTTGGATCTCGTCCTTCATCTGCTCAAACAGCGCGAACCCTTCTTTCTGGTACTCGATCAGCGGACTGACCTGCGCGTAGGCGCGGAGTCCGATCCCCTCGCGGAGCGCGTCCATCGCATAGAGGTGGTCGATCCACTTGCGATCCATCGTCTGCAGCAGGATCAACCGCTCGAGCTCGCGCATCGTCTCGGGCCCGATCGTCTGCTCCTTCTCCTCGTAGGCGGCCAGCGCGACGCCGGCGAGACGCTCCTGCAGCTCGCCCGCGGACAGCCCGCCGAGCGACTCGGCCGTGACCTCCTCGGGCAGCGGCACGATCGTCCGCATGTCCTCGAGCAGGCCGTCGAGGTCCCATTCCTCCGGACGCACCTCGTCGGAGCACGAGCCCTCGACCACGTGGCCGACTAGCCGTTCGATAAAGTCGAGGATGTTCTCGCGCAGCGATTCGCCGTGCAGCACCTTGCGCCGCTCGGCGTAGATGACCTTGCGCTGCACATTCATCACGTCGTCGTACTCGAGCACATGCTTGCGCACGTCGAAGTGGTACGATTCGACCTTCTTTTGCGCGTTCTCGATCTGCCGCGTCACGAGGCCGTGCTCGATCGGCACGTCGTCCTCGATGCCGAGCCGCTCCATGATGCCGGCGATCCGCTCGCCGGCGAACAGCCGCATCAGTTCATCGTCGAGCGCCACGTAGAACCGCGAGGATCCGGGATCGCCCTGCCGTCCCGCACGGCCGCGGAGCTGGTTGTCGATCCGGCGTGCTTCGTGCCGCTCCGTGCCGACGATGTGCAGCCCGCCGAGGCCGCGCACCTTCTCGGCGTCTTGGGGGTCGGGCGGATTGCCGCCGAGGATGATGTCCACGCCGCGACCGGCCATATTGGTGGCGATCGTGACCGCGCCCGAGCGCCCCGCCTGGGCGATGATCTCGGCCTCCTTCTCGTGATACTTCGCGTTCAGTATCTGATGGGGAATGCCGCGGCGCCGCAGCAATGCGGAGACCGCTTCGCTCTTCTCGATCGACCGCGTGCCGACGAGCACTGGACGCCCCTGCTTGTGATGGTCGGCAATCTCGTCCGCGACCGCGCCGAACTTGGCTTTCTCGTGCTTGTAGACCAGGTCCGCCTGATCGTCGCGAATCATCGGCCGATGCGTCGGGATGCCGACGACGGGCAGATTGTAGATCTGGGTGAGCTCGGCCTCTTCGGTCTTCGCCGTCCCGGTCATGCCGGCGAGCTTGTGGTACATGCGGAAGTAGTTCTGGAAGGTGATCGTGGCGAGCGTCTGGCTTTCTTTTTCGATCTTGACGCCTTCCTTCGCCTCGATCGCCTGGTGGAGCCCATCGCTGTACCTCCGCCCAAACATGAGGCGGCCCGTGAACTCGTCGACGATGATGACCTGGCCGTCTTTGACGACGTACTCGACGTCCTTGTGGTAGAGCGTCTGCGCGCGCAGCGCCTGCTGCGCGTGGTGCATCAGCTCGATGTGACGGGGATCGGTCAGGTTGTCGATCCGCAACATCCCTTCGAGGGCCGTCGTGCCCTCCTCGGTCAGCGTCGCGGTCTTCAGCTTTTCGTCGACGTGGTAGTCCCGCTCATCGACGAGCCGCGGAATCAACTTCGCGAAGTTGTAGTACAGGTCCACCGACTGCTCGACCTGGCCGGAGATGATGAGCGGCGTGCGCGCCTCGTCGATGAGGATAAAGTCGACCTCGTCGACGATCGCATAGTGCAGCTCCCGCTGCACGAGGTCCTCGGGCCGCAGCACCATGTTGTCGCGCAGGTAGTCGAATCCGAATTCATTGTTGGTCCCGTAGGTAATGTCCGCCAGGTACGCCTCCCGGCGTGGGACGGGCCGGAAGTGCCTGAGGCGTTCGTCGGTGTGCGCCGGATCGGTGAACGCCGGATCGTACAGCCCGCCGAATTCGTGCGTGATCACGCCGACCCGCAGGCCCAGGAAATGATAGATGGGCCCCATCCAGCCGGCGCCGATCCGCGACAGGTAGTCGTTGGGGGTCACGAGATGGCCGCCCCGCCCCTCAAGGGCGTTCAGCACGAGCGGCAGCGTGGCGACGAGCGTCTTGCCCTCGCCGGTCTTCATCTCGGCGATCTTCCCGCTGAACAGCACAGCGCCGCCGATCAACTGGACGTCATGATGGCGCTGGCCGAGCGTGCGCTTGGCGGCCTCCCGGACGAGCGCGAATGTTTCGGGCATGAGTTCGTCGAGGGACTCCCCGCTTGCCGCCCGCCCGCGCAGCTCGTCCATCTTCTCGCGGAGCCGGGCATCCTCGAGGCCGGCGAAGTCCTGTTCGAGCGCGTTGACCTGGGGTACGAGCTCATCGCGATACCGCCTGATCGCCTTCTCGCTCTGATCCCCCAGGAGACCCTGGAACAGCTTCAGCATTCCCAACTCCTCACGACACCGTTCTTACCATTATAAGCACCTGCGCAATCGCCGCACCTATCCGTCATGCAAACGATGCGGCACGGTAGCTTGTGCCCAGATCGCTCGGTGTTGCCTGCCGGAGCTATTTAGGGCGGCGGCGTGATCCCGAGTTTACGGGCAAACGACGACAGCGAGTCGTCGTGATCTACGCGGACGCGCTCGAGCGCGAAAGGCCGGCTCGCGGCGGTGGCGTAGCCCGGAATCTCCGTCAAGGCGCCGTGATACCCAAGGTCGCCGAGCAGCCGCTCCAGCGCCGGGTCGAAGCGGCCTGCGGGATAGGCGAAAAAGTCCACGGGCTTCCCGCTCCACCGGGCGATGATCTGCTTGCTGTTCGTGAGCTCCGTCCGCGCCAAGCCGAGAGGCAACTGCGAGAAATCAATGTGGTGCTGCCCGTGGGATTCGATCGCCATCCCGGCGCGGGACATCTCCTCGAGCTGCGCCGCCGTCATGTGGCCTCGGGTCCCGATCGTCGATGTCACCACGAAGAACGTACCCGTCCACCCGTACCTCTTCAAGATCGGAAACGCGACGGTGTAATTGTCCGCGTAGCCATCGTCGAACGTCAGGACGATCCCGTGCGCCGGCGGCGTACGACCGTTTAGACCGGACCAGACCTCGTCGAGGCTCAGGGGGCGGTACCCCGCACTGCGCAGGAGCTTCACCTGCCCCTCGAACGCGGGCGCCATCACGGTCAGATGCAGCGTGATGAGATCGCGGGACGGCACGTCGGTGTCGACCATATGGTACATCAAGATCGGCACGTGCCAGCGCGGCGTGGGAGCCGCGTAGGCGGCCGGCGGCGCCCCGCCGCGGGACAGTCCGCCGGGAACGCCCGACAGCGCACCGGCAAAGGCGAGCGCGGCCGCAACGAGCGCGGCACTCAGACGGGCCGTGGACGACGGACGGGTCTGCATCAGCCGATGATGATGATACCCCGGCCGGCAGACGTTCAGCGAGTGCTCAGCCAGGCCACCGGCCTGTTGACGGCGTTGAGCACGGCCCGGACGACGGCCTCGCGCGGATCGTCGCGCACGACCGAGGATCCGCTCAGCACGTCCCCCTCCGGGCCCAGCCACGCAACCAGCGCCAGTGCCACCTGGCGCGCGCCGAGGGACGCGATCGAAACGCTCTCGAGCGAGAAAAGGCCCTGGGACCGCAGGTGCGCTTCGACGGCCCGCAGTGTGGCGGCGCCGATCAACTGCAGGCGCTGCACCGCGGCGTTCGGTCCCGCGGCGGTGCCCTCGACAATCGCGCCGTCGTGCTCCAGCTGAATCTTCACTTCCGCGCTCGCACGCAACGTCGCCACGGTCATGCCAACGAAATTGAGCCGGGGACGCGCCGGAGGTTGCGCGGAATCCGGCTGCTCGGAGCGCTGGGTCGCAACCCGGATTTGATTCGGCTCGATCTCGACGGAGAGCTCTGCGGCCAGGGCGCCCACGATATCGCCCGCGACGACACGGGCACTCCGTTCGGCGGTGCTGAGCACATGGACGCGGTCTATGACACCGCCCTGCGCCAGGTCGACGCGGACGGCAGACACGCCCCGTACCCGGCGGATCACATCCTCAGCCCGCTGCGCGAGCGTCTCCCCTCGTACATGCTCCGCCACGCTGCTCCGCCTCTCGTCCGGCCCTCGGCCGCCTAGTGGTACTCTACGCTCCCCGGTGCACCCGCTCCTTCGGACACATTACAGATGCCAGCGACGCCGCAATTGATCGAGGCCGCCGTTCGCGCGCAGCTCACGGACGACGTCGGAGACGTAGACCGCGAGATCATCAGCGCCGGGCCGGACGACAAGCACGAGCGGCACGTCGGGGCCGCTCGCGACCGAGGTGCGCAACCCGGTCCGCCCCCACACGAACCCCATTGCCTCAGGCCCGCCGGCAACCGCCGCCTGGACGCGCCCCTCGGCAACCATCGCGAGACTCTGCTCGGGGAGGTACGTCGTCACCACAACCGCGCCGGCCCCCCGGGCGAGCTGCTCTCCGGGACTGCCGGCGGCCGCCACCACCCGCTTCCCGCGCAGATCGGCGGCGGCGCTCCCCGGCGTCTTCGCGCCCCACACGATGACCGGCGCAACGTCGGTGTACGGCTCGGTCGCGATCCCCGGCACAATGCCCCCGGAGAGCGCGCCGGCCGCGAGATCGGCTCGGCGCGGAAACGCCTCATGCATCGCCGCGACTGGCATGTCGGTGATGTCCGCGCGAACATCGAGCCCCTGCGCCACCATCGTCACCAGGTCAATGTCGAAGCCGCGCGGCCCGGACGCATCGCGAAACGCCATCGGCGGGCTCGACAGGTCCACGGCTGCTCGGAGATGTCCCGCGCGCCGGATCGCGTCAAGCACCGGCCCCGCGCCCGCCGGGTGGGGCGCCGCC
>DATEGA010000009.1:0-8474 GCA_035280345.1 bacterium
CTCGGCGACCTCTTCCCATGTAGTACAGCGACGTGTACGAAGATCGTGCGGCAAGGCGGTCTGGTCAATTAGACACAACGCCCCGTCATGCCACCACAGGGGGACCTCGGTACTCATCCCGCGCGGTCTCCAAATCTGGACGTCAGGCGATGCAGGCGCCTTCCAGTATAGCGAAACGCGCCGTCACTCAACCGGGAACAATCCTGAGGCCTCCTCCTCGCGCAGATGCTCCGCGGTGATGGAGACGTGCGCCGGAGTGAAGAGGAAGATCTCGTCTCCAACGCGGTGCGTGTGTCCGTCCATCGCATATGCGACCCCGCTCAGAAAATCAACCATGCGGCGGCCCAGGTCCTTGTGCGCGTTCCGGAGGTTAAGCACGATGGGCCGATGGGTCTTGAGGAAATCCGCCGCGGTCTGCGCCTCATCATACTGCGCCGGCTCGAGCACCACGATCTCCAGCGACCGCTGCGTGTGCAGCCGAAAGATCGGCGCCCGCGGCGGCGTGGTCTCGGCCGGTACTCCTCCCTCCTCATGCTCGCCGAAGCCAAGAAACTGCCACATCCGCTGCATGACCCGGCCCATATGTCGCCTCCGGTGTGGAGCGTCCGCTGCTGCGACTGCTGGTGCGACCTACCGGCTACGTCTGGCTGCGGTCATCAAATATGGCCCGCCCGATGCGGACCATGGTCGCGCCTTCTTCGATCGCCACTTCAAAGTCGTCCGTCATGCCCATCGAGAGCTCCGGGAGCGCCACCCCGGCCGAGTCCCGCAGGCGCTCGCGGAGCTCGCGAAGCGCCCGGAAGACCGGGCGCACCTCGCCGGGATCGGAGACCGCAGGGGCGATCGTCATCAGCCCGCGCAGCCTGAGCCCCGGTAGAGCGGCCGTCCGGCGTACCACCGCCGCCGCCTCCTCCGGCGACGCGCCGTGCTTCTGGGGCTCGCGGGCGACGTTCACCTGTACGAGCACGTCGACGGCGCGCCCCTGCTGCTCGGCACGGCGGCTCAGCTCTTCCGCCAGCGCCTCCGAGTCGACGGACTCGATGACGGTGAACAGCCGCGCGGCCTCCTTCGCCTTGTTCCGCTGGAGGCTGCCGATCAGGTGCCAGGAGACGTCCCGGACCGCGGCGACCTTGTCGCGCGCCTCCTGAACCCGGTTTTCCCCAAAAGTGCGGAGTCCAAAGGCCGCCGCCTCCCGCACCCGCGCCGCATCCACGGTCTTGCTGACCGCGACCAACGACACATCTTCGGCACGGCGGCCGCTGCGATTCGCCGCCGCGGTAATGCGCGCGCGCACCTGCGCTACATTCGCAGCAAGATCGGCCATGGAGGCTTCCCGGCGGGCGCTGTATTCGACGAAGCGGAATTATTCCCTTTGGGCTCGTCCGCACACCCGGATGCAGGCCGCCATGCGTCCGGTCGCGCGTTTTCGCCCGGTCCGGCGGTCAGAGCAGGCGTTCGCGCACCACGGCGCTCCCGTAATCGAGGGCGCCGATGACGATCGCGATCATCCACAGCGCCGTCGCCGCCTGCGGCCATTGCAGCAGGTTGATGTACTGGAGCAGGATGAATCCGATCCCGCCGCCGCCCACAAACCCGATGACCGTGCTGAACCGGACGTTGGCGTCCCAGCGGTAGATCGTGAACGCGATGAACTGCGGAACGATCTGCGGGACGACGGCGTAGCGGACAACCTGCAGCGTGGTCGCGCCGGTCGCCATGATCGCCTCGATCGGCCCGGCGTCGATGCTCTCGATCGCCTCCGAGTACAGCTTGCCGAGCGTACCCATGCTATGCACGCCGAGGGCGAGCACGCCGGCGAACGGCCCGAGACCCACCCACACCGTGAAGATGATCGCCAGCACGAGCGCCTCGATCGACCGCGTCACGTTGAACAGGAGCCGGGTGGCGCCGTACACGGCGGCGCCGGCCGGAAGCTGACGGGTCAGGTTGCGGGCGCCCAGGAACGAGAGCGGCACCGCGAAGACGACGCCCATGGTGGTGCCCATGAGGGCGAGAAAAACCGTTTCGATCATCCGGGCGGTCACCACGCCGAGTGTTTGGCTGGGCCGCCACGGGCCGTACCCGGTGACGACCTCGGCGATGACCAGGTTGTGCGTGCCCTGAACGTCGGGTGTAGTGATCGCCGCGTCGAAGCGGCCCTGCGCGTCGGTGTGAAACGAGCCCAGCTGTTGGCGCTGCCCGATCTGATTCTCCCACCACAGCGTCCCGGCGTGGCCGGCGTCGAACCCCTCGCCGTGCACGGTCACGCGCTGACCGATCGCGCCGGACGGCTGTGACAGCCGGAGCGCCGGCCCGCCGCCGCCGGATGGCCCCGGTGGGATTTCTCCGCCGTAGTACAACGGCGCGCTCGCCTGCTGCGCCAGCGGCGTCCGGGTGACGACGTCGGGTGCGGCGAGCGCCGTCACGAACGGCCCGATCAGCCGTGCCCCGCTCCACAGCTCGCCGAGATGAATCTGCGTCACGTGCCATCCGTACGCGTAGATGAGCACGGCGAGCAGCAGCCCGGCGTAGGCACGCCACGACCGGTACCATGGGGCCGGCACGCGCGGCGCGCGTACGAGCGCCGGTGCCGCGGGCGTGGCCGGGCTCACCGGATCTCGACCTCCTCCGCCCGCTCGCCGTAGATCTCGTGGAACCGCGCGTCGTCGATGTCAGCGGGCCGGCCCTCGAACACGGTGCGGCCGTCCCTGAGCGCGAGGATCCGGGTCCCGTACCGCCGC
This sequence comes from bacterium, assembly GCA_035280345.1. GTDB lineage: Bacteria > Sysuimicrobiota > Sysuimicrobiia > Sysuimicrobiales > Segetimicrobiaceae > DASSJF01. The sequence goes on from DATEGA010000009.1 coordinate 2,742, forward strand.
GCCAGGCTCAAGAAATGGAGGCAGCAGAGGATCGTCATGCCCTCGTCGCGGTTCAGGTCTTCGAGATATTTAAGGATAGAGTGCGACAGCGCCGGATCGAGGCTGGCGACCGGCTCGTCGGCGAGAATCAGGCGCGGCCGCTGCATCAGCGCCCGCGCGATACCCACGCGTTGCTGCTGGCCCCCGGAAAGCGCCGACGCCCGCCCGTACGCTTTGTCCGCAATCCCGACGCGCTCGAGGTTGCCCATGGCCCGCCCGACGGCGGAGGGCGGGAAGTAGTTCACCACAGCCCAGACCGGCGGCACGTAGCCGAGATCACCGGTGAGTACGTTCGTGAGCACCGAGGCGCGGCGAACCAGGTTGAATTGCTGAAAGATCATCCCGATGCCGCGCCGGATCTCGCGCAGTTCGGTGCGGGACGCCGCGGTCACGTCCCGGCCGTCCACCACCACGCGGCCGGACGTCGGCTCGACAAGCCGGTTGACACACCGCAGCAGCGTCGACTTGCCCGATCCGGACAGCCCGATGATAACGAGAAATTCACCACGGACGACCTCGAACGACACGTCTGAAAGCGCCCGCGTGCCGTCCTCGTAGACTTTGCTGAGGTGCTCGACCCGGAGGATGGGCTCAACCATCGGCGGGTGCGGTGCCTCGCGGATGATCTCGTGCGCCCCCGCGCGGCCGCTACGGCCGCGAACGGGTTCGCGCACGGACCGCCCCTTCGCTCGCCGTCGGTTAGGGGTTGAGACCCACGAAGCGCTGCACGTCCCGCACCGGATCGAAGAAGGCGTCGAGGTTCGCCGCCTTGACCTTGTATTTGGTCACGAGCAGGTTGTAGTCGGCGAGCGCCTCGATCTCGTAGAGCGACTTGAGCGCGTCGAGGCCGGCGGGCGTCTGCGAGAACCGGAGCAGCGCCGTCGTCACCTTCGCCTTGACATCCTCGGGGAGCTCCTTGCGGAAGCTCACGGTGTCGTTCGGAATCGGGTCGGACTTCCAGACGACCTTGACCTTCTGCATTACGTCCGGCAGGCTCTTCTGCACGGTGCCGCGGGCGTCTTCGAACACGGCGCCGCCGTCCACGCGGCCCTGGTATACGGCGAGGACCACGTTGTTGTGCGATCCGGCGAAGATTGTCTGGCCGAAGAACTTTTGCGGGTCGTATCCGGCCTTCTTGAGCCCCGCCACCGGGAACAGATAACCGGACGTGCTCGCCGGATCGACGAACGCGAACCGCTTGCCGCGCAGGTCGGGCAGCCCGTTGATGCCCGAACTCGTCTGCGCGATGATCTCCGCCCGGTAGTACGGCAGGCCGAACCTCACCGTGACCAGGCGGACTTCCACGCCGTGCTTCTGATGCGCGAGCACGTAGGAGAAGGTGTTGAGCCAGCCGATGTCCGCGCGGCCGGCGCCCATCGCTTCGATCACGCCGGCGTAGCTCGTCGCGACGAACGGCTCGAACTTGTAGCCGGTCGCCATCTCGAGCAACTGCGCGACGCGGTTGCCCGATTCGAGAATCGTGCGCGCCTCGCCTGACGGCACGAACGCCATCACGAGGCGCGTCTGCGCGGGCACGGCCGTCGGCGCGGACGCCGCGAGACCGAGGAGCAGGACGGCAACAAGAACCAGTGCGGCACAACGACGTGGCATCGCGTTCTCCCCCGAAGTAGACGTACCCGTCTCTCCCTGCGGCGGGGAACCTTCTCCGCTCCCCCTCCGCACGCCTCCAGGACTCGTCCGCGCGGCTGCGAAGTAGGCGCGTGCGATGGCGATCACGCCGGGCGCGCCTTCGGCACCCCGCAAGCGGCTCGTCCTGCTGCTCGCCGGCGCGGCCGGATGCCTCGACGCGGTCGGCTACCTCATGCTCGGCCTCTTTACGGCGAACATGACGGGGAATACGATCCTTCTCGGGCTCTCCGTAGGGCGCGAGGCGTGGGCGGACGCGGCCCACAACGTCGCGGCGATCGCGGCCTTCGTACTCGGCGCGGGTGCCGGCACGGCGGCGACGCGCAACGTCCGCCGGATCTCATACGGCTTGAGCCTGGAAACCGTGGTGCTCGTCGGAGCGCTGACCGTGTGGGCGGCATTCGGCGCGCCGCGGGGGCGCGTCGGCGAGCCCGCGTCGTACTGGCTGATCGCGCTGCTGTCGGCGGCGATGGGCGTCCAGAGCGCGACCGTGCGGCGTGTCGGCGAGCAGCGGATCGCGACGACGTACGTCACGGGCACCCTGACGTCGCTCGCAACCGACACCGCGAGCGACCTGCTCGACCGCTGGAGCGCACGCCGGCCGCCGCGGGAGGATCCAGGCGCAGCGGCCGCGGCGGCGGAGCCTGTCGCGGGGACGGCGGCACAAGCCCGCGGCACCACGCTCATGGTCGGTCTGTGGGCCGCCTATCTCGTCGGCGCGCTGGTCGGCGGCTTCGGGGAGACCCGATGGGCGATGTGGGCCGTGACCGCTCCGGTCGTCGTGTTGCTGGCCGTGATTGCGGCAGATCTGACGCACCGGTCCAAGGAGGGATTGGCACGATGAGTGGACGCCCGGCACACGGACCCGGCACGGCGACGCAGGCGCAGACCGCCGGGATCGAGTTCCGCGTCGAGACCGACTCGCTCGGCGAAGTCCGCGTTCCGGCGTCCCGGCTGTGGGGCGCGCAGACGCAGCGTTCGATCGAGAACTTTCCGATCGGGGTCGACCGATTCCGCGTCAGCCCTCCGGTCATCCGTGCGCTCGGTATCTTGAAAAAGGGCTGCGCCCTCGCGAACCTCGAACTCGGCCAGTTGCCGCGGGAAAAGGTGGAGTTGATCGTCCGCGCCGCAGACGACGTGATCGCGGGCCGCCTCAACGACGAGTTCCCGCTCGTCGTCTTCCAAACCGGCTCCGGCACGCAGTCCAATATGAACGCCAACGAAGTGATCTCCAATCGCGCGATTCAGCTCGCGGGCGGCACGGTCGGCTCGAAGAAACCCATCCATCCGAACGACGACGTCAACCGCAGTCAGTCCTCGAACGACACCTTCCCGACGGCGATGCATATCGCGACGGCCGAACAGGTCGAAGACGTCCTGCTCCCGGCCGTCAAACAGCTGCGCGACGTGCTCGACGCGAAGGCGCACGCCTATGCGTCCGTCGTCATGATCGGGCGCACCCATCTCATGGACGCGACGCCGGTGACGCTCGGGCAGGTGATCTCCGGGTGGGTGGCCCAACTCGACGATGCCATCGCGTCGGTCAGGCGGGCGCTGCCGGGCGTGTACGAACTGGCGATCGGCGGTACCGCGGTCGGCACCGGCATCAACGCCCCGGCCCGGTTCGGTGAGGTCGCCGCGCGCAAGATCGCCGAACTGACGGGCCGGCCGTTCGTGTCGGCGCCGAACAAGTTCGCCGCGCTCTCGGCGCACGAGGCGATGCTGAACGTGAGCGCCGCGCTTCGGACGCTCGCCGCGGCCCTCATGAAGATCGCCAACGACGTCCGCTGGCACGCCTCCGGGCCGCGTGCGGGACTCGGTGAGCTCGTGATCCCCGAGAACGAGCCCGGGTCGTCCATCATGCCGGGCAAGATCAACCCGACGCAGTCCGAGGCGCTGACGATGGTCTGCGTCCAGGTCTACGGCAACGACTGCGCGGTCGCGTTCGGCGATTCGCAGGGCAACTTCCAGCTCAACGTCTACAAACCGGTGATTCTCCACAACGTGCTCGAGTCGGCCGGGCTGCTTGCCGACGGCTGCCGGTCGTTCACGGTCCACTGCGCGGTGGGGATCGCTCCGAACGAGGCGCGGATCCACGAGCACGTCCAGAATTCGCTCATGCTCGTCACGGCGCTGAGCCCGCACATCGGGTACGAGAAAGCCGCGAAGATCGCGCTCAAAGCTCACCACGAGAACACGAGCCTCCGCGAAGCGGCGCTCACTCTCGGTTATGTCACCGCCGAGCAATTCGACCAATGGGTACGGGCGGAAGACATGACGCATCCAATGACGGAGTGAAGGCGCCCGACCGGCCCTCGGCGGACGCCCCCACCCCGCCGCCGCTTGTCTCCCGCTCTCCAGATTCCAACGATCCGACTTCGAACAGTACCGGGGAGGCGCACATGGAAGTCTTCGAAGCCATACGCACCGTCCTCGCGGTGCGCAGCTACCAGGATACGCCGGTGCCGGCGGACATCGTGAAGCGGATCGTGGAGGCGGGGCGGCTGACCGGCAGCAGCCGGAACGGCCAGCCGTGGCAGTTCGTCGTCGTGCAGAGCCGCGAGACGCTGGTGAAGCTCGGCGCGGCGTCGCCATCAGGTCCGTACATCGCGCAGGCGCCGATGGCGATCGCGGTGGCCACCGAAAAGGCGTCCCGGTTCGGCGTCTCGGACGGCAGCCGCGCGATTCAATCGATGATGCTGACGGGGTGGTCGGACGGCGTCGCCTCCAACTGGGTGGGCTTTACGGGCATGAGCGCGGCGAAGTCGATTCTGGGTGTGCCCGACGACTACGACCTGCTGGCGATCGTGCCGTTCGGGTACCCGGTGACGCCGGGTGGACGGGGCAAGAAGAAGCGGAAGCCGCTCCGCGAGGTTGCGCACCGAGAGCGCTTCGGCAAAACGTTCTCCTAGCGGGTGCGCCGTAAAGATGAAACCGCGTGTGAATGTCATCACCTTGGCGGTACGCGATCTCGACAGGTCGCTGGTATTCTACCGGGACGGTCTCGGGCTGCCCTGTAAGGGTATCCTCGGCGACGAAATCAAAGGGAGCAAGACCGAACCCGCCGGCGCGGTCGCCCTCTTTGAGCTCCGGGGCGGCCTGTTTCTGGCGCTGTATCCGCGCTCAGAACTCTCGAAGGATGCAAAGGTACCCGATGGGGCGCGGAGCCCCGTCGAGTTTAGCCTTGGGTATGCGGCGTCGAGCAAGGAAGCGGTCGACGCTCTGCTGCTGCGTGCGGCGGCCGCGGGTGCTACGCTGACGGATCACCCGCACGATCGGCCGTGGGGAATCTACTCGGGCTACTTTCTAGACCTGGATGGGCACTTGTGGGAGATCCTGTGGAATCCCGATATCCAGGTGGAAGACTGACACGGGCGACGGAGACGTGTGGTCTCCGCCGCCCTGTTCAAGACGAACTTACTCTTGATTAACGGGGGGCCGGGCTCACTTCACCCCTCAGCACTTCGAGTACCCGCAGCTCCGGCAGTGGCTGCAGCCGTTTTCGTAGGCGAGCGAGCTGCCGCAGTCCGGGCAGACTCCCGCGAAGGTCAGGAGCGGCTCCTGGACATCGCGGCTCTCGGTCGAGACCGGCGCAGGCGCGGCGGCCGCCGCCGGTTGATCGTGCCCGTTGCTGCCGTGGCCGTTGCCGTTCTTGCGCTCCGGCACGGGCAGGCGGTCCGCCATCGGGAACACCTGATCCGGCCGGAAACTTGGGCCGTACAGCGCCCGGCCGAGCGCGAGCGCCACACCCTGGGCGATCGTCGTGATCCGCACTACGGTGCCGTCGCTGGACCGGTCGATCGCCACCTCCCGGGATTGGACGCGCCACAACTGCTCGATCACGTGGCGCGGATCCGCGCCGGTGCGCAACGCGAGCGACGCCAGCCGGCCGACAGCATCGGCTTCCACGTCGAGGGACTGGACGAACACCTCGCAGACGCCCTGCGTGTCCTCGTTGATCGTCACATAGATCCGGCCGCGCGGCGTCTCGATCCGTTCCGTGCGCCCGCTCGTGACCTTCGGCCGGCTCCGCGTCTGGCCGGCCGC
>DATEGA010000010.1:0-2284 GCA_035280345.1 bacterium
ACGTGGGCGGCGCTGATGCGCCGGGCCTTTGACCTGGACGTCCTGCGCTGTCCGCGCTGTGCCGGCCGGATGGAGCTGATCGCCACCGTCGACGACCCCGCGGTCATTCACCGCATCCTCGCGCACCTCGCGCTTCCGAGCGCACGGGACGACCCGGAATCCGCGGCCGCTGTGTCTCCCCCGCGAAACGACCAGCCTGCGCCCCCTTTCGCGCTCCCGTCGTGAAGTCGCCGGCCCGCCGGCCCGGGGCGGTCGTCTGCCCGTCGCCACCGGCGCGCCATGGTGTCGCGGAGTCCCCGGCCCGCCGGCCTCTGCCGTTTGACCACGCCCATGGACTCTGGCAGCATCGCCGCACTATGGCAGGGGCGTTATCCGCGCTGTGCCAAGCGGGGAAGACACCGGCCGTGACTGGGAACGGGCGTTATGTTACCTACGATCCAAATTACAAGGGTGGGGGCATCCCGTGATGATCCGATCTTTTATCGTGCTGTGCAGTCTGGCGCTCTTGCTAGTCGGACGCACGGCCATTTCGGCGGAGTCTTCCGTCACGCTCATTCATACCGGCGATTTCCACGGTCACCTCGTGCCGCGCGCCGACGTACGCGGCGCAGTGGAAGGCCGGCCGATCGGCACCGTCGGCGGGCTCGCGCGCGTCGCGACCGTGGTGAAGGGCGTACGCGGCGAGGTGCCCGGCGCCCTGCTGATCAACACCGGCGACACCATCCAGGGTTCGGCGGAAGCGCTGTACACGCGCGGTGAGGCGCTCGTCGCCGTGGTCGACATGCTTGGCGTGGACGCCTTCGCGCCGGGAAACTGGGAGTTCGTGTACGGCACGGCGCGCTTCCTCGAGCTCTTCGCCGGACCGCGCGCCCGCGCGCGATGGAACACGATCGCCGCCAACCTTTTCTATTCCACCGCCGCGCAGGACGCGACCACGCCATTCCCCGACAAGGCAGGCCAGCACGTCCTGCCACCTTACATCGTGAGGCAGGTCGGGCGCGTGAAGGTCGGCATCCTCGGGCTCACGGCCGATCGTGGCCCGCAGATCCTCCCGCGCGCGGTGACCAAGGGCTTTTACTTCCTTCCCAACGGCAAGGTGCTATACGAGGAGACAACGCGGCAGGTTGCGCAATTGCGCAAGGTCGAGAAGGTCGACCTGCTGGTGCTCGCCTCCGAGATGGGACTCGCCAACAACATCCGCATCGCCGAGACCATCCCGGGCATCGACGTAGTGCTGTCATCCGACATGCACGAGGCTTCGCTGGCGCCCATCGTCGTAACCGGCGCCGACGGCCGCAAAACCCTGCTGGTGGAGGAGGGCCAGGACGGCGCGCAGGTCGGGCGAATCGACGTGGAGGTTGCCGGCGGAAAGATCGCGAGCTGGAAATGGAAACGCTATGCGATCGACGACAGCATCGCGGCGGACCCGGCAGTGGCGGCGAAGATCGACGAGATCCGGCGCCCGTTCGTCTCCGGGCCGGGCTTCGTGGCGCAGCGCAACCCATTCAACGGCTCGGTGCTGAAGCGCCCGATCGACACGGTGGTGGGATACAGCGCCGTGCCCCTGCTGCGCGAGAGGTTCACCGACAGCACCTTGCCCGGCGTCATCGGCGGCAGCTCCCACTACATGCTGACCGACGCTTTCCGCGACGCGCTCGGCGCGGACGTAGGCGCGATCCGCGGCTTCCGCTACGGCACGCAGATCCCCGCGGGAAGCGGCATCCGCTACGAGGACCTCTACCACTACATTGCGATCGGCCCGCAGCTCGGGGTGGCCACCGTGACCGGCGCGCAGATCAAGTCGCAGATCGAGGCGGCGGCGGACGGCTCGCTGAATCCGGACGTGACCAAATGGACAGGCGGCTGGCTGTTCGCCTTCAGCGATTCGCTGCGCATGGATTTCGACCCATATGCGCCCGCCGGTCAGCGCGCCTCCAACATCCGCATTGACGGCAAGCCCCTCGACCCCGCAGCGACCTATCGCTACACGTCGTACTGGTACGCAACCGACCCGTGCAGCGTCAACAGCATTCCGGTGACAGGTTGCACGGTCGCAGACGCTGTGCCCTCCAACATCCGCATCCTGCGCGACGGCGACGGCTCGCCGCTCGATGGCGTAGAGGCAGTGGCGCGCTATATCGAGAAGGCGCCGAACCGGACCGTCAATCCGTCGCTCGACCGCGTCCGGCTGGTGCGGCCGCTTCCGCCGCCGCGCTTCGGGTCTCCGGAGGTGCAACCGCTGCGCGGTGCGACGCCTTGAGGCCCCTGTCGAGGATCTCTACGG
>DATEGA010000011.1:0-2862 GCA_035280345.1 bacterium
CAGGACGCGCGAGCTTCCCGTCGACGTCCGCAAGATCGCCGAGGAACTCGGATACCCCGTCCTCGAGCGCACCCTGCCGCCGGGCCAGCGCGGCACGATCGGACGCGACGGCGGCCGCGTCGTGATCTCGGTGTCGTCGCGCGGCCACACCGACGGCGAGCTTCGCTGGATCATCGCCGAAGAGCTGGGCCACGCGGCGCTCGGACACACCGCGCTCGTCGCGAGCAGCGCGCCCGGGGCGGCCCCGGCCATCGCCGAACCGCGGCGACGCGAGGAAGAGCGTGAGGCGAGGGCGTTCGCGGCCGAGGTCCTAATGCCGGAGGAGAAGATCCGCACCCGCTTTGCGGAGCTGGCCCCACGCATCGACCAATCGCTCGGCATGCGACAGCGCGAGACCGAAACCGATGAAGTCGTGCACGTGCTCGCCCGGATGTTCGGCGTGACGCCGACGGCCTTGCGGCTCAGGCTCGAAGAGTTGAGCCTCCTCCACTAAAGTCCACGAGCGCTCGGGAAACCCGGCGGGCCGGGGCAGTCGCCCCGGCCCGCCGCTGTCTTCGCTTACGCCGTGGAAACTACGCCGCGCGCAGGTGCAGCAGCCAGTCCCACGCTACGTGCAACGCATGCAGCGCCGCCTGCAACTGAGTGTCCTGGCCGCGCTCCATGTCCGCAACCGTCAGCGTGACCGCGACGTCGGGCGCGATCCCCACCGCCTCTACCGCGGTGTTCTTCGGCGTCTGAATCCGCTCCACGGTCACGGACATCCCGCCCTCGGGCAGCGGCACGGTAACCGATCCGCCCAGCGCCCCCGCGGTCTTCTCGCCGATGATTGTCCCGCGTTTGTAGTCCTTGAAGGCGCCGGCGAGGATCTCGGAGGCCGACGCCGACTGCCCGTCAACCAGAACGACGAGCGCCGCCTTCGCGAGCGGTGAGGTACCGCCGGCCCGCAGCACGCTCGGCTGCTCGCCGCGTTCCGTGATCCGGGCGAGCACCGTCCGGGCCGGCAGGAAGATGCCGCCGACGCTGGCCGCCTCGACGATCAGGCCGCCGGGGTTACCGCGGAGGTCGAGGATCGCCGACTTGATCGTCCCGTCGTGTCCGAGCGTATCGATCTCCTGCCGGAGCGCACGGCCCGCGCCCTGCGAGAACCCGAAGACTTTGAGATAGGCCACGCCCGGTGATGCGAAGCGCGCCTCGACCGGGGGCACGCGGATCGCGGCACGGACGACGGAGAGCGGCACCGACCGGCCGGCGCGTTGGACGACCAGCGATGCGGTCGACCCAGCCGGCCCGCGGATCATCTGACTGGCGTCGACGACGTTCACGTCCTTCAGCGGCTTCCCGTCGACCTCGACGATGCGGTCGAACCGCTTGACGCCGGCGCTCGCGGCCGGGGATCCGGGGAACACGTCCTCGACGAAGATCCACGACGTGCCGGTGGCGTCCTTCCGCGCGACGATCGTGACGCCGATACCGGTGAACCCGGGGTTGCCCGAAATCTGCCGCCGGCTCTCGCGCAGCGCGGCCGGATCGAGGAAGAATGTGTGGCTGTCGCGCAGGGACGCGAGCATGCCGGCGGTCGCCGTATAGGCGAGCTCAGTCTCCGGCATCGCCCCCGTCTGCGCCGCCTTCTGGAACTCCGCCGTGAACTGCGCGGCGCCGTCCGACGCGGCCGTGGACGCGGGAATGTCCGGCAGCGCGTCGGGGCCCAAATTCGCCGCCTTGCGGAGGACCGCAACCGCCGCGTTCAGCAGCGTGATCGGCTGCACCTGATCGACGTAGTCTTCCTGCAGCACGCGGATCGCCGCAATCACGAGCGTGGCGTCCGCGGCCGAGGCGTGCGGCATCTGGGTGAACGGCGTCACCAGCAGCGCGGCGGCGATCAGCACCGCCAGCAACGGACGCAGCCGCGAACCATGGGACCGAGCCATACACGGACTCCTTCCTAATCGGCGCAACGGGCGCGCGGTCAAAAGAAAGCCTTTTATTGGCTTGCCCATATTACCACAGCGATAAACTGCGCGAGGAGTTCGGGGATTCCGGCGGGACCGGCCCTAGCGGCCGGCGTAGTCAGGCGGGACCAGCGCGGCGTGCACCATCCGCATCAGCGACGTGATGTCGAAGACCGGCAGGCCGGTCGCCTGGCGGATCGCCGCGGCGTACGGGGGCATGTTCGTGCACTCCAGCACGACCGCCCCGACCTGCGGGTGGCGCTCCAGGAGGTCGCGGGCCACCTCGACGTGCTCGCGCCGTGCGGCTTCGACGTCGAGTTCCAACTCGTTGTCCAGCAGCACCGGCGAGAAGGCGTGGCCTTTCTCGAGGCCGGCGACGACGACCGGGATTTCCTCGGTAATCCCCATCTCCGCGAGATGGCGCGGCCCGAGGGAGGCGCTGTCCACGGTCAGCACACCGACCGCGCGATCGGGGCCGAGCATGCGGGCGACCATCGGGACGACGATCAACGCCGAGGTAAACACCGGGACGCGCACCGCCTCCGCGAGCTGGCGCTGGAACATCGAAAGAAAGCCGCACGAGGTGGTGATGGCGAGCACGCCCGCCGCCTCGAGCGCGCGGGCGCCCTCGATGAAGCCGTCGAGCAGCGCGGGATCGGCTTCACGGATCACGCGTGACGGAAACGCCTGCCGCACACGATGGTACAGAACCGGGAACGGAAACGTGCCGGTGTGTCCGATATCGCCGGGGATGCGGGGAAAGACCGTGTCGAGCATCCGAACGCCGATCGAATAGCCGTAAATGTTGCGTCCGCCGCGGACCGCCATCGCGCGTCTACTTCGAAAGTCCCGAGAGGATTCCCTCCGGTTGGCGGGGCCGGCGGCTTCGCGTCGCACGCGGCCCGCCGACGGC
>DATEGA010000012.1:0-12700 GCA_035280345.1 bacterium
CTCCGGCCTGCTCATGATCTGGACGGTGGGCAGGCAGATCGTCTGCCAGGTGCAGGACGGCGGGCGGATCACCGACCCGCTCGTCGGCCGCCGGCCGCCCGCCCCGCCCGCCGTGGGGCACGGGCTGTTCACCGTGAACCAGGTGTGCGACCTCGTGCGGGTGCACCGCCGCCGCGACCCCGCGGCCGCGCGCGGTTTTGACCGCGACCGTCCGGACCTGCGTCAGAAACTCACGCGTCTGCGCCATCGTGGCCTCGTCGCCGGTGACGAGCACGACGGGGACGCCGAAGCGCCCCGCGACGAGCGCGTTGAGCTCAGCCTCGTTCATCGCGCGGCCGTTGACGCGCAGACTGTAGATCATCGCGCCGTTCCACGTATGGTCGAGCACGGCATCCGCCGTGCCGGCGCGCGCGTGCGTGCCGGTGATGAACACCGCGTGGAACGACCCATCCATGCCTTCCATCTGCAGCGAGTCCCGCATCGCGCCGCGCAGCAGTACCGCCCGCTCGTCCAGCCGGGTGGGGATGATGTTCTGCATCCCGGCGTGGGCGTCGCAGATGAACACGTCCGTCGCGCCGCCGTCGAACGCGCCGGCCACCGCGGCGCTCACCTCATCGGTCATCAGCTCGCGGCCCTCCTGATACTGTCGGCCGCTGTCGAGGGTCTGCAGCCCCGTCACCACGCCCGCCACGCCCTCGATGTCCGCGGAGATGAAGACGCGGACGCTCATGGCGCGGTCCCTCCGCCGCGGGCGCCCGTGCCGAGATAGGGATCCACGGTCCGGAACCACTTCAAGAATCCGGCGCAAGCGTGGACGGCGTGCTCGAACAGCTGTTTCCCGCGCTCGGCGCTGCCGAGCTTCGGATCCGAGAGGCTGCCGGTCGGCGGTGTGACGTCCTCCATGTCGAGCGGCACCGCGGCGCGGATCCCGTTCACCTTGATGCCGTTCAGCCCGTCGGTCGGCATTCCGAAGACGGTGCGCCGGCCGAACGCGCCGGCCCGTTGCAATTGGACGCGCTCGGGCCGCAGGTACATCATCAGCGAGCCGACCGGCTCGCCGCCGTGCCCGAGCTCAACTTTGCCGCCGTACACCCGCTCGATGAGATCCGGGGTGCCCTGGATGATCTGGAACGGCGCGATCGAGGGAATCACGAGGCCGTGGGTGCGGCGGTAACGGCGCGTCACGATCTCCACGGTTGCGGTGTTGCCGTTGTGGCCGTTCAGGATCACGATGCGTGGAAACTTGTGCAGCAGCAGGCTGTCGATCGTGTCCGTCAGCACCGCCGCGAGCGTCTCGGAGCGCAGCGTGATCGTACCCGGATAATTCCGGAAGTACTCCGAGTAGCCGAACGGCAGTGTCGGCGTGAGCACGTCGCCCGAGATATCGGTCACGCGCGCTCCGATCTCGTCGATGATAATATAGTCGCCCCCTGGGCTGTGCGGGCCGTGTTCCTCGATCGAACCGAGTGAGACGACCGCCGTCGCGCCGCGGGCGATCGCTTCGTGTACTTGCGTCCAGGGCATCTCTCCGAGCCTCACCGCTTCCCTCCGCGGGACCGTCGTGACCTTCTGCCGCAAAGGTCTTTCCATAAAAGCACGTCAAATGTCCTATGACACCGCGATAAAGGAGAGGCGTGCGATGCGTCGCTCGACCGCGTGCAACTCCCCGCAATGACCCCGCGTCGATCGCGATCAGGCGCGCGTCGCGCGCGTACCCCCGCGGCCGCTGCGCCGGACGGCGTCGCTTCCGGACTGCGGGTCCGCTCCCACACGTTCTTCGGCGCACCTCCGCGCGGCGCCGCGGGTGAGCCGACGGACGTCGCCTTCCTCGGCGCGCCGTTCGACCTCGGGACGACGCTGCGGCCGGGCACGCGCTTCGGGCCGGACGCCGTGCGGCTGGCCTCGGCGTGGTGGCAGTACGCGCGCGACAACGGCCGTGCCGCTCCGGGGTCGGAGCACGCGAAGCCGGCGGCCGAGGGGTGGTACGACCTCGACGCGGGCCGCTGGATTCTTCGGGGCGTCACGATGGCGGATTGGGGCGACGTCCGCATCACGCCGACCCACCTTACCGAGAACCTCGATCGCATCACGGCGGGCGTCCGGGCGATCCTTGAAGCGGGCAGCCTCCCCGTGCTCGTCGGCGGCGACCATGCCGTGACGTATCCCTCGATCCGGGCGTTCGCCGGCCGCGGCCCGCTGCACATCGTTCAGTTCGACAGCCATCAGGACTTCAACGATGAGCGATTCGGGGTGCGGCTCGGGCACGGCAACCCGATGCGCCGTGCGTCCGAACTGCCGTTTGTCACGGGCATCTCGCAGATCGGCATTCGGCACGTGCAGAAGTACACCGATACGCTTGCGGCCGGCAAACGGTACGGGCTTCGTGTTGTCGGTGCGTCGGAGCTCCGGCGCCGCGGCCCGCGGGCCGCGGCGGCCGCCGTACCCGCCGGCGCCCGCTGCTACCTCACGCTCGACATCGATGGGCTCGACATCGCCGTCGCCCCCGGGACCGGCACGCCGGAGCCGGGCGGGCTCACGTTCGTGGAGATGCGGGAGGCGGTGCGGGCGATCGCGCGGCGCTGCCGGATCGTGGGCGTCGATCTCGTCGAGGTGTCGCCGCCCTACGACTGGGCGGAGATTACGTCGCGCACGGCGGCACGGCTGTTGCTCGACACGCTCGCCGCGGTCTTCGACGGCGGGGCTACGTCACGGACCGGAGCCGCGGGTCGAAGGCGTCGCGGACGGCGTTCCCGAGGAGATTGAAGCCGAGTACCGCGAGAAAGATCGCGAGGCCCGGAAACGTCGGGTACCACCAGGCGTCGACCATATAGCTGCGCGCCTGCGCGATGAGGGCTCCCCATTCGGGGGTGGGCGGCTGCGCGCCAAGGCCGATGAAGCTCAGGCTCGCCGTTGCCAGGATCGCGAATCCGATGTCGATCGAGGCCTGGATGACGACCGTCGTCCCGACGTTCGGCAACAGATGCTGGAGCAAAATTCGGGGCCGGCCGGCGCCGAGCGAGACGGCGGCGAGGACGTACTCCTGCTCCCGCATGGACAACAGCTGTCCGCGCACGAGCCGCGTGTACCAGGGCCACCAGGAGAGCGCGATCGCGATCACGCTGTTGGACAGGCCCGGGCCCAGGGTCGCCGCGATGGCGATCGCGAGCACGAGGCGGGGAAAAGCGAGAAAGACGTCGGTCGTCCGCATCAACGCCTCATCCATCCAACCGCCCCAGTACCCCGCAATCAGGCCGAGGCCCACGCCGACGACCATCGCCAGAATCAGCACGACGACCCCGACCATCAGCGAGATCCGGGCGCCGGTGAGCACGCGGCTCAACAAATCCCGCCCGAGATCGTCCGTGCCGAACAGGTGCACGGGCGAGGGTGGTTGCAGCTTGTCGGCGGCGGAGATGTGGAACGGGTCGTACGGGGAGGCGGCCGGGCCGGCCAACGCGACGCCTACGAGCACCGCTACAATCGCTGTGCCGATCCACGCCGACGGGATGCAGACCAGCAGCCGGAACGACCGGCGTAAATAGCTGGTGCCGGTGCCGCGCCGCGCCGCGGGACTAGTAGCGGATACGCGGGTCGATGACAGCATAGAGAAGATCCACGCCCAGATTGACGAGCACGAACGTGACCGTCAGCAGAAGCGATGTGCCCATCACTGCCGAGTAGTCGAACGCCGTGATGGCGTTCACGCTGTAGAGGCCCACGCCCGGCCAGTTGAAGATCAGTTCCACCAGAAACACGCCGCCGAGCAGGCCGCTCGTGTACAGTCCCAGTACCGTGACGACGGGGATCAGCGCGTTGCGCAGGCCGTGGTGGACGAAGACGCGCGTCGACACCAGCCCTTTGGCCCAGGCGGTCCGAATATAGTCCTGCGAGAGCGCTTCCATCATCGTCGAGCGCGTGATGCGGACCGTCGGCGCGAGGGAGGTGAGCGCGAGCGTGAAACTCGGCAGCACCAGATGGCTCGCCGCACTCCACAGATCCTCGAAATTGCCGGTGAGCAGACTGTCGACCACGTACAGCCCCGTGATGTGGTGCGGGGGGATCGCCACGATGTCGAGCCGGCCCGACAGCGGAAACCAGCCGAGGCCCCGTACGAAGACGAGTTGCACCAGGATGCCGAAGAAGAAGATCGGAAACGAGAGCCCGCTCACGCTGAGGACCTGTGCGGCGAGATCGATCGGGCTTCCGGCCCGGACCGCCGAGATGATCCCGAGCGGCACACCGAGCACTACGGTCAGAAACATCGCCGCGGCCGCCAGCTCGATCGTGGCCGGGAAATACTGCAGCAGATCGCTGAGGACGGGGGTGTTCGTGAGCATCGACACCCCGAGGTTGCCGCGCGCCAGTTTTTCGATGTAGATGAGGTACTGCCGGGGCAGCGGCAGGTCGAGCCCAAAGGCGTGCCGCACCGCGGCGACCTCCGCCGGTCCCGCGTGCTCACCGGCGATCAGCTTCGCCGGGTCGGCCGGGACGAGATGGGTCAGGACGAAAAGCAGAAGGCTCACCCCGATCAGCAAGGGCGGGATCAGGGCGAGCCTTCTCAGCGCGTAGGCGGCCAACGGCCCTCCCGGGGCCGGTACCGGTCTTTTACGACTTCGAGATCCCGTACACGTCGAACGTGTTGCCGAGCCACGGGTTGTAGCTGTATCCTTGGACGTTCGCCCGCATCGGTACCCGGTTGATCAACGTCCCGATGAAGATCGCTCCTGCCTCGTTCACGACGATCTTCTGCGCGTCGCGGAACAGCGTGACCCGTTTGGCCTGGTCGGTGATTTCGCCGGCCTGCTTCACGTACTGCTCGACCTTGTCGTTCGAGTAGAAGCTGAAGTTCCATCCCGCGGAGCCCCAGGCGTCCTTGCCGAACGTCGCATCGAGCATGGAGTAGGGATCCGCGTAATCCGGATAGTTGCGGACCGGCAGGAGATCCGGCGCCGTCTCGGGCTTCCCGGCCTTCTCCAATAGCACGGACGAGGTCATCGACTGGATGTTCAGGGTGATGTTGAGCGTCTTGAGCGAGTTCTGGAGAATCTCCGCGGCCTTTTGGAACGTCGGATCGCCCTGGAACACGAACAGACTGAGGCTGAAGCCGCCGGTCGGCTTGCTCGACTCGCTCAACAGCTGCTTGGCCTTCGCCATGTCGAATTTGTAGGATTTGTCGGATGCCGAGAGGTGGGACGGATCGCTCTGCGGCAGCGGTCCGTACAGCGGCGCCAGGTTGCCGTTGAAGATCAGACTCTTCGCGCCCTCGTAGTCGAACGCGTACGAGAGGGCCTGGCGGATCTTCACGTCGTTGAGCGGCGCGCGCTGGCAGTGCATCGCGATGTAGAAGATGCGCTGTGTCTGGAAGGACGCCACCTTGATGCCGGACTCCTTGGCCAGCGCGTCGATGATGTCGGGGGCGACGACCGTCAGGACGTCGGCGTCTCCGCGCTCGAGCATGAGCCGCTGCGTGGAGGCTTCGGGTGTGATCTTGAAGATCACGGTTCGCACGTGGTTGCCCTGCCAGCCGCCCCAGTAGTCCGGGAACGTGGAGAGCACGACCTGGCCCGCGCCCTTGTCGTAGCTCGCGATGCGGTACGGCCCCGTGCCGGCGTCGTTCGCGGCGAGCCACCCCTGGCCCATGTCGGTCCCCGAGGTGTGAGCCGCGATCGCGGCCGGGCTGACCATCAGCGCGCCGGAGACGGCCGCGAGTTTTGCCAGGAACGACGCGTCGGGACCGGTCAGGTTGAACCGCACCGTCAGCGGGTCCGGCGTATCGATCGTGTCCACGACGCCTTTGTAGGCGTAGCCCATGCCGCGGTTGATCTTGATCAGCCGCTCGACCGTGCTCTTGACCGCGGCCGACGTGAACGCCGTCCCGTCATGAAACTTGACGCCGGACCGCAGCTTAAACGTCCAGTGCTTGGCGTCCGGCGTGCTCTGCCACGATGTCGCGAGGCCCGGTACGACCTGCGCCGTTCCGCCCTTCAACGTCACCAGGCTCTCGTAGACACCGCGGGTGATGGCGACGGTATTATCGTAGACGATGTTCGGATCGAACGTCTGCACCGAGGTTTGCTGCGCCACGACGAGCGTCGTCGGCCCGACACCGGCTGCCCCGGCCGGTCCGGGGCGGAGCAGGTGGTCGAGGCCCGCGGCGCCCGTGCCGAGCGCGGCCGCGCCGAGTCCCGCCCCTCGAATAAGCGTCCGGCGCGAAATCCGAGACTGCGAGTCAGGTTGCCTCATCGACTCTGCCTCCCTTGAGCGTTCTTCAGGGTCGCGTGCACCGCGGGTGAGAACGCGTAGACCGGAAATGCGTGCGAAGGGGTTTCGCGACGGGGGACGCGCCCCCTCCCGGCGTAGAAGTTTCCCGGCGTTTCCTGGCGGCAGTCGCGCAAAAGGAGGACGGCGGATGAGTGGTGCAGCGGAGATCACGGCCTGGAGTGACGCGGCGCTCGAGGGACGCGTGCTCGACGGCGTCTCGCTGAGGGTGCCGTGGCGGGTCGTTCAGGACTTTTCGAAGCTCGTGCGCCTGTCGGGGTCGCCTGAGGAGCGCCGGGCGTTCGAAATTCTGATGGTCCATCTCGACAAGTGGGGCGTGCCGCACCAGCTGCACGAGCCGATGTGCTTCATCTCGATCCCGGGGCCGTCGAGCGTGCGGTGCAACGGCACCGTCTACCGGGCCAAGACGCCCGCGATGTCGGTGTCGACGAACGGGCAGGAGGTGACCGGCGAACTCGTCTACGTGCCCGGCGCGAGCCCGGACGCCGCGTACGACGTATTCTCGACGGGCGTCGAGTTCGGCGGCGCGCGCGTCGCCGGTAAGATCGTGCTGACCGAGGGCATGGCGTCGCCGGGCAAGGTCAAGGACCTGATGGCGGCCGGCGCGCTCGCCGGCATCTTCGTCAACCCCGGCCAAAATATCCATGAGGGCATCTGCACCACGATCTGGGGCACGCCCGACCTCGACTCGGCGCCCCGGCAGCCCTCGATCCCCGTGGTTGCCGTCAACAACCCCGACGGCCAGGCGCTGATCGGCGCCGCCAGGCAGGAGGGCCGCGCCTCCGTCGCCACCCAGCTCGACACGGGCTGGCGACGGATCCCGGTGCTCGTCGCCGAGATTCCCGGCCGGCAGGCGCCGGAGGAGTTCGTCCTGCTGCACGGCCATCTCGACGGCTGGCACGACGGCGTCGGCGACAACGCTACCGGCGACGCGACGATGTTGGAGCTCGCGCGCGTCTTCTGGCGGCACCGCCGCCGGCTCGCCCGCTCGCTGCGGATCGCGTGGTGGTCCGGCCACTCCCACGGCCGCTACGCCGGCTCAACGTGGTACAGCGACGCCCACGCCGTGGAATTGGCGCGAAACGGGGTGGCGCAGGTGAACTGCGACTCGCCGGGCTGCCGGTGGGCGACGACGTTCAATCACTTGACCGCGATGAGCGAGACCGTGCCGCTCGTGGAGACCACGATCCGCGCCGTCGCGAATATCACGCCGGAACCGGAGCGTCCGCCCCGGGCCGGCGACTACTCGTTCAACGACATCGGGCTGTCGTCGTTCTACATGCTGAGCTCGACGATGTCCGAAGAGGACCGTGCCGCCAAACAATACTACGCGGTCGGCGGGTGCGGCGGGAACATCGCGTGGCACACCGAGGACGATACGATGGAGATCGCGGATAAGGACAATCTGCTGCGGGACATGCGGGTGTACGCAGCGTCGGTGCTTCGCGTGCTCAATGCGCCGGTCCATCCCCTCGATTGGACGCGGACGGCGGCCGAGTTTCGCGAAACGCTCGACACGTACGGGAAGGCCGCCGGCGACCATTTCGACTTCGCGCCGGCGCGCACGGCCCTCGACGCACTGCGGTCCTCCCTCGAGGCGTTCTATGCTAAAGCGCCGGGGCGGGGAACCGCCAAGACCGCGGCGGTGCGGCGCTTCAACGCGGCGCAGCGGCGCCTCGGCCGCCTGCTGATTCCCGTGAACTACAGCCGGATGCCCGCCTTTTGGCATGATCCCGCGGTCAACGTGGCGCCCTTGCCGGATCTGGCGCCGGCGCTCGGCGCCCTGCGGGCGGCCGGGAAGACGGCGCAGGAGGGCATCCTGCGCGCGCATCTGACCCGCGGTCAGAACCGGCTGGTCTGGGCGCTCGAGCAGGCGCGGGAGATCGTGGAGGCCTGACGCTCCCGTGCGGGACTCTAGCGGACGATCGACTCCAGGCAGTACTCGACGACCCGGCATCCGCTCCGCAGCGCGTCGAGCACCGCGTTGCGGCCGCGGACAAGGTCGACGCTGAGAAACTTCGCCTCATCACCGTCCGGCGGCAGCGCGGCGAGGCGTTTGGCCGCGGCGAGCGCGGGCAGAAACGCGTTGTCGAGGGCGGGATCGTGGGCGTAACTACCCGCGACGGTGTACGCTGCCGGGATCAGCGTCCGCCCGAGCCGGTTGAGGCAGGCGTTGATCGTGTGGGCGTGCTTGGCGGCGGGAGTGCCCGCCGCGCGGGCCAACCGGCCGCACAACTCCTCGAGGCGTTCGGCGGCTGAGACGACCGCCGTCAGGTCGAAGGACGGTCCCGCCTCCTCGGCGAGCGTCCGCAGTTCCTTGGCTAAGTCTCCGGCTGCGGCGGCGTAGTCGAACGGAAGCACCGGGTCCGTGAGCAGCCGCTCGAGGGTGAGCGCGAAGATCTTCGCGTCCCGCACGAGCCGCTCCGGATCGATCTTGTCGAGCGTGTCGTGCGGCGTGTGCCACCACCAGCCGAGGCCGCCGTCCTCTTGGTGCGAGAGCGAGCCGAAGAGCGACGGGATGCCGATGCCGAGAAACGACTGATCGGAGTCCCGGCCGACGCGCTTCGGCGTCAGCGCCGCACCGGCGATCTGCCGGACGGCCCAGACGCCCAAGCCGGCGGTCTGCGGCATCGAGTTCGTCACGAAGCGGTCGGCGCCGGTGCCGCCCACCGAGTCGATGTTGACGTGCGCGACGCAGTGTTCCGCGAGATCGAACCAGTGGTTGTCCGCGTACCAGGCCGACGAGGAGTATCGGCCGTGCGAATGGCCCGACCACATCGCGACGCGCACGCCGCGCCGCCAGGCCGCGCGCCGCGCGGCGAGCACGCGCGCGACTTCCAGCGTGGTGGCGTTCGCGCTGCCGTTGTCCATCGCCCCGACGTGCCAGCCGTCGAGGTGTCCTGAGAACAGCACGAACATCCCCGGCTCGGCGTCGGGGTGGCCCGCCGCAAGGTCGGCGAGCACGATCGGCGTTTTGGTCCATCCGGTCCGCACTGCCGCCGTAAACCGGACGGCGGTCCGCCCCTCGGCGCAGAGCCGCTGGAGGGCGCGGCCATCCGCCTGGTGCACCGAGATCATCGGAATGGTGGGCAGTGTGCCGGCCGTGCTTGGGGCGGGGTTGCCCCACACCGGCGAGATGCACATCTCGTGCGCGTGGCGGCCGCTGACGAAGATGAGGCCGGCAACACCGATCTGTGAACCGAGCACGGCCTGTTCCGGCGTCGCGAGGCCGTCGACGAGCGCGATCTTCCCGGCGGCGCGGGCGCGCGCATAGTCCTCGGCCCGACCCTTGCCGACGTCGACTAGATCTGCGGCGACGCCCCCCGGCGGGGTTGAGGGCGCCATCGAGTGCGTGATGCAGAAGACCTCGCGCGCAGCGGGGAGC
The DNA here is from genome assembly GCA_035280345.1 of bacterium. Classification (GTDB taxonomy): domain Bacteria; phylum Sysuimicrobiota; class Sysuimicrobiia; order Sysuimicrobiales; family Segetimicrobiaceae; genus DASSJF01. Next base: position 9,665 of record DATEGA010000012.1, read on the forward strand.
GTGACCTGCAGCGCCGCGGGACCCGGGAGGCTGATGTAGGCGTCGTGCACCGCGATCTGGGTGCGGTAGCCGAACGAACGGAGTTGTGATTCGGCGTAGTCGCCGGCGCGGAATTCGTCCTCGTTGGAGGAGAGGCGCGTCCAGCGCGCGATCTCCCGGTTGTACTCGACGAGGTTGGCCTGCGAGACCGCGGTCGCGGCGGACCCTGAGTCGTCCGTCATTACGGCAGCACGACGGCGTGCGTTGCGAACTGCGGCGGCCAGACGAGGGCGCGGGTGTTTGGAGCGATCCACTCCCAGATCACGCTCGCCGCGTGCAGGTTCTCTCCGGCGCCGTCCGTCCCGGGCGCACCGAACAGAAGCCCGGCGCCGTTCGGCAGCGCGCCGGCGGGCACCGCCGCGCCGCGTGCCGCGGCCGCGATCCCGGCCGGGGAGAGATCGCGCGCGCGCGGCAGGACGTCCTCGAAGAGAGCGATGCCGCCCGTGAAGCCCGACAGCGCCGGCTCCCACAGCGGATGACCGTAGTGCTCTCGGAACTCCCGCCGCGCCCAGAGCAACGCCTGCGCCGCGTGCGGCGTCAACGCGCGTGTCGGCAGCAGATCGCCGGTCTTGTCCGCGGAGAATACGCCGACCGCGCCGGCGCCGAGGCGCCGGCCGAACTCCGGCATGATGTACGCGGAGCATCCGCCGATATTGACCGCGAGCGGTACGTGCGCGCTCAAGATGGCTTGACGCAGCGCGACCGCGTTCTCCATGTACGCGCCGACGATCAGGACATCCGTGCGGGCGTCCGCGATCTGCCGGGTGAGGGCGGCGTAGTTCACGTGCCACGGATCGAACGGCAGCGCCGCGGCCAGCGGCAGCGCGGATCTGCGGATCTCCGCAATCTCGCCGCGCGCTTCCGAGCGCCCGAACGCGTCGTTCACGTACGCGACGGTATAGCGGAGGGTACCGGTGCGATGCAGGCGGGGAGCGAGTCGATCGCGCACAAACGCGACCGCCTCACGCCCGAGGACGCCGCCGCTCGGCGCGACGCGGAAGAAGTTCGTGCCGGGCCGTGCCTCCGCGGGGATCTCGCCGACCGCACCCGTTTCCCAGTAGACGACGCCGAGCCGCCCGGCCGTGGACGCGGCCGGGCGCGCGATGACGCTGCCGTACGTGCCGGCCATCACCGTCACGCCGCTTTCCGCCAGCTGCTCCACCGCCGCGGGCGCCGCGTCGGACGACGGCGCGGACGCGAGCCGGATCTCGACGGTCCGGCCGTTGATGCCGCCGTGCCCATTGACGTAGGCGGCGGCGAGGAGCAGTCCGTGATATTCGTCGACGCCGGCCCCGGGCGCCGCCTGCGGGCCCTCGACCGGGTAGACGGCGCCGACGACCACCGCGCGTCCCTGTCCCGCCGCAGGCATCCCCGCGATGAGACCTACGAGCAGTGCTGCTGCCGCGACGCGTCGCATTGGCGCACCACCTCGGACCGGTGTACGTGCCCGTTCGGCGGCACGTTCGTGTCAGTCTACCCCGGGAGTCTGCAGAATCCCTGGGCTTCAATCCGAAATGCGTGGTTGAAGCGGCTCCGGAAATTCTCGAACGCGATGTGCGCGGTGAGTTCCACCAGCTGCCCGGCGGAAAACTGTCTACGCAAGGCGGCGAACTCGTCGTCGTCCGTATCGCGACCCGTGAGTGTCATCGCGTCCGCGTAGGCGAGGACTTGGCGTTCAAGCGGCGTGTACACCGGGCTTGTCGCATACTGCGCCAGTTGCGCGAACTTCTCGTCGTCGACGCCGGCCGCCTGTCCCGAGGCGGTGTTGATGTCCACTCAGAACGGACAGCCGTTGAGGGACGCCACCCGGACGTACACGAGGTACTTCAGGTCGGGTGGGATGAGCGGGGCCTCGCGCATCGCCGTGCTCCACGCCCGGTAGGCGGCGAGGAGCGCCGGATGGTGCGCCCACACCATCGTCGTGTTGAGCGGACCGCCGAATCGCCGCGTCTCTTCATTTAAGACACCGCGCACCGGCTCGGGAAGCGCGGACGCATCCGGCGGATCGAGGCGGCTCGTCCGGTGGGCGGGCGCCGCCGCGGCGGATGCGGGTCGCGGGTTCTCAGGCGTCATGGAGACCTCCGGGCGGGGCGTGTTCCGGCCTCGGTAAGTTCTTCAGCGGCACGCCGCGGACCCTCGCCCGCGACGCGCTGTCAGCGGAGCAGCAGGTTGCGGGCCAGGAAAAAGACGTTCGCGGGGCGTTCGGCCAAGCGCCGCATCAGGTACGGATACCACGCAGGGCCGTGCGGCGCCGCCACGCGGACGCGGAAGCCCTGCCGGGCCAGATCGATCTGCAGCTGCGGGCGCACGCCGAGCAGCATCTGGAACTCGAACGCGGCGGGCGGAATCGTGTGGCGGGTCACAAACTCGACCGTCCGGCGGATGATCCGGTCGTCGTGGGTCGCGACCGCGGTGTACGTTTGCGTCCGCAGCGCGCGTTCGACGAGCCGCGTGTAGGCAAGATCGACGTCGGCCTTGCGGGGATGGGCGAGGCTTGCCGGTTCCAGATACGCGCCCTTCACGATGCGCACGTTGGGCGACAGCGGCAGCAGGTCCGCGAGATCGCGTTCGCTGCGGTAGAGGTACGACTGCAGCACGACGCCGACCCGATCGAAGCCGGCCTCCCGAAGCCGCCGGTACACGCGCAGCGTGACGTCCACGTACCGGGACTCTTCCATGTCGATGCGCACGAAGTTGGCGGACTGCGACGCGTGTTCGACGAGCCGGGCGGCGTTGCGATATGCGATGTCCTCGCCGAAGTCGAGTCCGAGGTTCGTGAGCTTCACGGCGATGTTGGCCTGCAGCCGCTCGCCGTCGATGCGATCCAGCACCGCCACGTACTGCCGCACGATCGAGTCGGCAACGCCCGCGTCGGTGACGCCCTCGCCGAGGACGGTCGTGTTCGTGAGCAGGCCGTTGCCGTTGAGTCGGCGCAACACGGGGACGCACTCCTCGAGCGACTCGCCCGCGACGAAGCGCCAGACGCCGATCCGGCCG
>DATEGA010000013.1:0-6603 GCA_035280345.1 bacterium
TTCGCGGAGCCGCTATTCGATCCAAATATCTCTCTCGAAACGAAACTCGCCCGACTCAGTGCGCAGTTTATCCGACAACGTACCATGCGCATATAAGCCAACATACTACCCGCTTGGGTAGTCTTAATCGGCGGGCAGCCATTGCCGCATTTCGTTGCGCGCCGCACGTTGATAGACGAGCAGTACGGCGTCGAATGCATCAACGGCGCGGGTGTCAGCACTGTGGCCTCGCTCGTGCCACCCACGAGCGCGATGTGCGTGAAGGAGCCTTATCCGGGCTGACAGAAGCCGCCTGACGCGCCATGAATCGCGCCGAGGATACCCGAGGTCCCGCGTGACCGGCGCCCGCGCTCTCCTTGAAATGCTAGGGGCGGCGGGGGTCGACCGGCTCTTTGGGAATCCCGGCACGACCGAACTCCCGCTGCTCGATGAACTGGTCGCCTTCGAGCAAATCGCCTACCACTTGGTGTTACAAGAATCCGTCGCCGTAGGGATGGCCGACGGCTACGCCCAGGCGTCGGGACGGCCCGCCGTGCTGAGCCTGCACGCAACCGGCGGCGTCGCGAACGCTCTCGGTCTCGTCTACAATGCCTCGCGCGCCGGGACGCCGCTCGTGCTGCTGTGCGGACAGCAGGATACCCGCTTGGCCCTGCAAGAGCCGTTTCTCCACTCGGAGATGGTGCGGTGGGTGCGGCCGCTGGTGAAGTGGGCGCACGAAGTCGTGCATCCCGCGGACCTCGGCCGGGCGCTGCGACGTGCGTTGAGCGATGCGTTCGCCCCGCCGACCGGTCCGGTTTTCCTGGCCCTTCCGCTCGACGTCCTGCGCGCGGAGGCGGCCGCGGAGGATATTGCGCCGCGCGTCGCGCCGCAAGTGGCGCCGGATCTCGCGGACGTAGAAAGGGCGGCCGGGCTGCTGCGAAGCGCGCGGGCACCGCTCGTCGTCGCGGGCGACCGGGTCGCGCACGCCGGTGCGGAGACCGACCTGCGCGCCCTGGCCGACGCGACGGGCTGGCCCGTGGCGCTCGAGCCGTACCCGACGCGGTTCATCTTTCCGACCCGGCACCCGCAGGCGCGCGGCGCGCTGCCGCGCTTTGCGGCCGGGGTGCGCGCCGCCCTCGCGCCTCATGACGCGGTGCTGGTTTGCGGCATGACGCCCTTCGAGCATTTCTTGTACGACGGCGTGCTCCCGATTCCGCCGGACACGCGCGTCGTCCATTTCGACCTGGCGGCGTCGTTCATCGGCCGCAATCATCCGGTCGCAGCGGGGGTGGCGGGTGATCTTCGCGCCTCGCTCGCCGCGCTGCGGGAGTCCTTGGGGCCGGGGCGCTGCGTGGATGCGCGGGACCGCGGAGCGGCCGGCACGCACCGGGCCCCCGAGGATCCCCCGGCCGGAGCGTACGAGGCGGTGGCGGACGCGGTTGCGGCCGTGCTGGTGCCGGACGACGTGCTGGTCGAGGAGGCGATCTCCGCCCGCGCGGCCGTGCTGGCCCGGGTGCCGCGAACTGTTCCCGGCACATTTTTCGGACAGAAGGGCGGGACGATTGGCTGGGGCCTGCCGGCCGCGCTGGGGGTCAAGCTGGCGCATCCCGGCCGGCGCGTCGTCGCGATCGTCGGCGACGGCAGTGCGCTCATGGCGGCGCAAGGACTCTGGACGGCGGCGCGGTACGCGATCGCGGTCGTGTGGCTGGTGCTCAACAATCGCGGCTATACTATCTTGAAACAGGGCCTGGCCGGACTCGACGGCCCGGCGGCGCGGACCGGGGTCTATCCCGGGACCGACGTGGCCGGCGTGGATCTTGTCGGCTTGTCCCGGTCGCTCGGCGTCGCAGCCGAGCGGGTGGCGGTCTCCGGCGGGGAGCGGGCCCGGAGCCTCGAGGAGGCGCTCGGGCGCGCCTTCGAGGCTCCGGGCCCCGTGCTGCTGGACGTCGCGGTTGACGTCCCGGTGCGGCCGCTGTCCTAGCGCGTCCGGGGGACGTCCCCGTCCTCGCCGACGGTCCGGAAGAACGCAAAGGTATTCTCCCGCATGCCGGCGTCCGCCCGGTACATCGCGTGGTCGGCCCGCCGCAGCAGATCGTCCGGCGCCTCCCCGTCATTTGGGTACAGCGAGATCCCGATCGTGATCGTGACGCTGAGCTGCTGTCCGGCGACGCGCATCGGGGTGAGAAACGCCGCGACCAGCCGCTCGGCTGCGCGCGCCGCGTCCTCCGCCGTCCGCACGTCGCTCAGCACCGCGCTGAACTCGTCGCCGCCCCACCGAGCCACCGTATCGCTCTGACGGATCCCTGCCCGCAGGCGTGCCGCGATCTCGACGAGGACCTCGTCGCCTGCGGGGTGGCCGAACGTATCGTTGATCTGCTTGAATCCGTTCACGTCGACCAGCAACACGGCCACCCGGTTGCCGTAGCGCCGTGCCCGGGCCAGCGCGTGACGAAGCCGGTCGGCGAACAGGGTCCGGTTCGGAAGGCCGGTCAGCGAGTCGTGATGGGCTTTGTGGTGCAGCTCGGCGTTGACCTGCCGCAGCGCCTCTTCGTGTTGCCTGCGTTCCGTAACGTCGCGCCCGATCGTTGCGGCTGCCGTGATCGCGCCGAACGCATCCACGATTGGCGAGATCGTGAGGGACACGTCGATCGGGCGGCCGTCTTTGGGCTCCCAGCGCGTCTCGTACTGGACGATCCGCTCGCCGCGCGCCACCCGCGCCAGCAGTTCGGACGCGGCGGAAGCGCCTGCCGAAATCAGCGCCGCGAGCGGCCGGCCGATCGCCTCCGCCGCGGTGTAGCCGTACATCCGCTCGGCGGCCCGGTTCCAACTGAGAATGACGCCGTCGAGGCTTTGCGTGAAGATGGCATCGTCCGATGATTCGACGATCGCCGCGAGATGGGCCAGCGAAGGGGTCTGCGGTTGGTGTTCGGCCACGTCGGTCGCGACCCCGATCCCCGCGGCGGCTGCCGCACCCCTAGGCGCCGGTCGCGGACAAGTCTACCTATAACTATGCCCAGGGAAGCGTGAGGCCGGGACCATGCAGGGGGGCGGCGGCTGACTTGGGACGCCCGCGTCAGGTGACCCAAGAACGGCGGGGCGGCGGCGCCAACTCCGCCGAGAGGGAGAGGATCGCAGGCGCCGCCGCGGGACGCGTGCTTGTCCCAAAGCGTCGCGGCTCGCCGGGCCGGCGCCCGGGCGTCGGCGACTGCCGGTGCGTTTTACCTGGCGGCTACGTCATCGCGTTCCGCCGTCGCCCTTGGCAGGCGGCCCGACGAACGGCTGGAGGAAACGCGCGAACTCCATCGGGAACACGAACTTCGTCGACGCGCTCGAGCCGAGCGCCTTGAGCGCGTCGAGGTACTGCAGGCTCATCGTGTTCGTGTCCACGTTCTTGGCGACGCTGAAGATCTTGTCGAGCGCGAGGGAGAAGCCCTCGGCGCGGAGGATCGCGGCCTGCCGGTCGCCTTCGGCCTTCAGGATCGCGGCCTGCTTCTCGCCTTCCGCGATCGTGATCGCCGCCTGTTTCTTGCCGTCCGCCTCGGTCACCAGCGCGCGCCGGCTGCGTTCCGCCGACATCTGGCGGGTCATCGCTTCCTGCACATCCTTCGGCGGGGTGATTTCCCGGATTTCGACCGTCGTCACCTTGACGCCCCACCGTTCGGTCACCTCGTCGAGTTTCGTGCGCAGCACCTGGTTGATCTGGTCGCGCTTGGCCAGCACGTCGTCGAGGATGATGTCCCCGATCACGGCGCGCAGGCCGGTTGTCGCGATGCCCTGCGCCGCGCCGGCGAAGTTGCCGACCTGGATGACGCTGAGCGACGGGTCGACGACCTTCCAGTAGATCAGGAAGTCGATCGAGATCGGCGCGTTGTCCTTCGTGATGCAGGTCTGGGCCGGGATCTCGAGGTACACCTCGCGGAGGTCGACCCACACCGCCTTGTCGACGATCGGGATCAGAAAGACGACGCCGGGCCCGCGGGGGGCGAAGCTGCGCCCGAGCCGGAAGACGACGAGGCGCTGATACTCGCGGACGACCTTGATTCCGTTCCATAACACGATTGCGACGATGATCAGTATGCCGAGTGCGATGCCCATGCGAGCGCTCCCCCCAGGTCCTTCTCGCCGCGACGGTTCGCGCCGCGCGCGCGCCGCTCCTCCGGCGTCGCCGCGGCACGCGGCTGTGCGGTTCGGTGGATTACCTCGAGGGAGAGCGAGAACCTTGGGTAAGTGCTACTGCGGCCCGATGCGGAACGAGTCGACGATCTGCGTCATAAGCGGCATCTCCTCGCGGATGCGGTCGGGATCGTTGACGGTGGTCGCCGTGACGACGAAGCCGGTCGGTCCATCTGTCAGGAAGACCTGCAGCTGGTACAGAGTCACGCCGGTGTTCGTTTCCCACGTGAAGTACCGATAATACGCCGGCCGACCTCGGACGCTCGCGCTCGCCTGCTGCACGACGGTGTAGTTGTGAAAGGTCGTTTTCGCGAGGGGCTCCGCGGCCGCCGCGTACGACTCGGGCGGCATCGGGTTTGGCAGCGACTCGACGACGACGTTGACCGTGGGACGGTGCCCCGCCCTCACCGGGCCGGCGCCGATCAGGGCCAGCATGCCGTCGACCTTCGTGACGACCTCCCAGTCCGCCGGGAAGCTGATCGCGAACCGTCCGTGCGGATCGTTCACAGACTGCGGCAGCGTGACCTGGGCGTGCACAGTGTTGGCGGTCAGAGCGGCGAGCGCAGCGCACAGCAGCGCGGCAAACCAGTACGTGAGTCTGCTCTTCAAGACCATGCCGGCCCCCCGAAGCCGTGGCGGATATCGCCTGTTATGCCCCTGCGCCGCCCGCTTTAGAACGCCGCTCGGCCTCACGTCACCACTCCCGCCTGGAGGGCTTACCCCCGGATCGTGCTCAGGTCCATCCGCCGCTGAACGAAGTTGACGTACACTTCGCCCCGGCGGAAGAAGGCGTTGTCGAGCACCGCGAGGTGGAACGGGATTGTCGTCCGGATGCCGCCCACCTCGAACTCCCGCAGCGCGCGGATCATCCGCGCGATGGACTCGTCGCGGTCGCGGCCCCACGCGATGACCTTGGCGACGAGCGAGTCGTAGTACGGCGGGATAGTGTACCCTGCGAAGGCGTGCGTGTCCACCCGGATGCCCGGGCCGCCCGGCGGGATGAACGCGGTAATCGGCCCCGGCGACGGCAGAAAGTCCCGGCCCGGATCCTCGGCATTGATTCGGCACTCGATCGCGTGGCCGCGCGGTTCGAACTCGCGCGGGATCGTGAGACGCTCGCCCGCGGCAATGCGGATCTGCTCCTTCACGATGTCCACATCCGTCACCGCTTCCGTGACGGGGTGCTCCACCTGCACGCGCGTGTTCATCTCCATGAAGTAGAAGTTGTCCCGGCCGTCCACCAGGAACTCAACGGTGCCGGCGTTCGCGTAGCCCACGACCTCCGCGGCGCGCACCGCGGCCCGGGAGAGCGCGTGCCGGAGGCGGGGCGTCACGCCGGCCGAGGGGGATTCTTCGATCAATTTCTGGTGGCGCCGCTGTACGGAGCAGTCGCGCTCGCCGAGCGAAACGATCGTGCCGCGGCCGTCGGCGAGAATCTGCGTCTCGATGTGCCGGGGCTCTTCGAGGTATTTCTCGACGTACAACGCGCTGTCGCCGAACGCGGCCTCCGCCTCCCCCTGCGCCGCCGCGAGCGCGCGGGCCACCTCGTCCGCGCGGTGGACCACACGCATCCCGCGGCCGCCGCCGCCGGCGGCCGCCTTGATGATCAGCGGGTACCCGACCGCCCGCGCCGTCGCGAGCGCCGCCGCCTCGTCCCGGATCGGGCCGAAACTTCCCGGGACGACCGGCACGCCGGCCCGGCGCATGATCTCCTTGGCCTGCGACTTGTTGCCCATCTTGGCGATGGCTTCGGGCGACGGGCCGATGAAGGCGATCTTACAGTCGCGGCAGATCTCCGCAAAGTGCGCGTTCTCTGCGAGGAAGCCATAGCCCGGATGGATCGCGTCGACGTTCAGCAGTTCGGCGGTGCTCATGATGTTGGGGACGTTGAGGTAGCTCTCGCGGCTCGGCGCCGGACCCACGCAGAACGCCTCGTCGGCCATCTGCACGTGCAGCGAGGCGCGGTCGGCGTCCGAGTAAATCGCCACGGTCGGGATGCCGAGATCGTGGCACGCGCGGATCACGCGGACGGCGATCTCGCCGCGGTTGGCGACCAGCACCTTTCTGAACATCGGGGCGGATTAGGCCCGGGGGTCGACGAGGAACAACGGCTGTCCGTACTCGACCGGCGCCCCGTTCTCGGCAAGCACGCGCACGATGCGGCCGGCCACTTCGCTCGGGATCTCGTTGAACATCTTCATCGCTTCCAGCACGCACACCGTCTGACCAGTCTGCACCACGTCGCCCTCGCTGACGAACGGCTGGGTGTCCGGCTTCGGCGCCCGGTAGAACGTGCCCACCATCGGCGCGACGATGGGGACGTAGCGCCCCCCGGCGTTCCCAGCCGGGCCGCTGCCGTCGGGCGAGATCCCGGCGGACTCGGCGCCGCCCGATTGGGCGGGGAGAGCTGCGGGCGGCGCGGCGGCCGCGACCGTGAGGGGGACCGCCGCC
>DATEGA010000014.1:0-6809 GCA_035280345.1 bacterium
AGCAGTTTCACATCTATCGCAGAACGCAGGACAAGGCACTGCACCAGACGCTCGTCCTGCGCTACCTGCCGCTCGTCAACCGGATCGCGCGGCGGTACGTCCGTCCCGGCGCGCCGCTCGAGGACCTCGTGCAGATCGGCTCGATCGGCCTGATCCACGCCGTCAGCACCTTCGATCCGACGCGCGGCGTGAAGTTCGAAACGTACGCCTTCCACCACGTCGCCGGCGAGATCCGGCACTTCCTGCGCGACGGGCTCGAGGCGGTCCGGGCGCCGCGGTGGGTGCGTAAGATCTACGCGGACCTGACTGCCGCGGTGGCGCGGCTGCAGCAGGAGCTCGGCCGTACGCCGGCGGTTGCGGAGATCGCCCGTGCCATGAACATGACCGAAACGGGGGTGCGCGAGGTCCTCGACGCGCACAGCCAAATCCGGGTTCGTTCGATGACCGACATGACCGAGGAGCACGACGTCCGGCCGGATATGATCGCCCACCAGCGCTACGTGTCGCTGCAGCTTCCCGTCGAGGACCGGATCGTTCTGATGCAGGCGATGGAGCGGCTCGCGGACCTCCAGCGCAAAGTTGTGTACTACCTCTACTACCAGGACCTGACTCAGAGCGAGGTTGCCCAGCGTTTGGGCGTCTCTCAACGGCACGTCTCGCGGCTGCTCGCCGCGGCGCTGCGGCACCTGGCCGAACCGCTTAAGGCGGCCGGCATCGGGTCGTCCGCGGCGGCGTCGTGACGATCCAGGAGGTGGGGGCGGTGGTGATGCAGGACGATCTCCCGATCTATCCGATCCGCACGGTGGCGTCGCTGACCGGGGTCGACGCGCGCCGGCTTCGCAGCTGGGAATCCGAGTACCATCTGCTCGAGCCCGCCCGGAGCAAGGGTGGCCATCGACTGTACTCGCCGCGCGACCTGCGGCTGGTACATCTGATCCGCCGGCTGGTAGACCAGGAAGGCATGAGTTTGCAGGGCATCAAGGCGTTCCTGGCCGTGCAGCCCGATATCGACGGCGGCGCGACGGGCACGCCGCCCGCCGGCGGCACCCCCTTGCAAACGGCCGGCGCCGGCGTGGGGACGGCGACCGTGCCGCTTGCCGCGCGGTCGCATAACGGCCACGGCCGCACGGGGCGCGGATAGGACCAGCGGCTCTTGAGTGTCGAAGGTTCGCCAAATCGCGGCGTCCCGTGGCCGAGATGGTTCGGCGGCGGTGTTTCCGCGTCCCCGCCAAACGGGGAGGCCGTCAATCCCGTGCCCACGCCGTCCGGCGCGCCGGGCGACGTCGCGTATCCGGCGGACGGCAACGGTCACAGCAACGGATGTGACCACGGCGACGGGATGAACCGAGTCGAGACGCCGGAACAGCTGCTCGCCGCGTCCATGCGTCAACCCGGACGTTCCGCGGCGCAGCCTGATGGTCCGGCGCGCGGCTCGGCTCCGGCACGGTCGAACGGTCAGGCCGGCCGCCCGGCCACGGTCCCGCAGGACCCGACCAACGGCGCCGCGGCCCCGTCCGGGACAGACGATCGCAAGCAAACGCTCCCGCGCATCGAGCCGATCGGCGAGATCCTGCTCTCCCATAACGTCATCACGGTCGATCAGGTCAAGCACGCGCTCGAAGTCCAACGCCAGAGCAAAGGGCGGCTCGGCCGCGTGCTTGTGGAGATGGGCGCGGTTACCGAGCGGCAGCTTGCCCGAGCCATCGCGCAGCAGTGGGGGTTGCCGTATACCGAACTGTCCGAGGACGGCGTCAACCCGGAGGCGGCGCGTCTGATCCCCGCGTATCTCGCGCAGCGCCACGGCGTCATCGCGATCGACCGGAAGCAGGACCGTCTCGTCGTGGCGATGCCGGATCCCTCCAACGTCGTGGCGATCGACGACATCCGTCTGCTCACCGGGCTCGACGTCGAGATCATCATCGCAAGCCCGGAGGACGTCAGCCGGCTGCAGAGCAAGTTCCAGGGCCTCGTCCAGGACGTCGAGGAGCTGCTGAAGAGCCAGGCGCAGGGCCCCACGGTGGAGTCGGAGATCCTCGACGATCCGACCCGCACCGAGGAAGTGACGATCGAGCGCCTCCGCTCGATGGTGGAAGAGGCGCCGATCGTCCGCGTCGTCAACCAGATCATCCACCAGGCGGTCCGCGCGGGCGCGAGCGACATTCACATGGAGCCGCACCGGCGTGAGGTCAAGGTGCGGTTCCGCGTCGACGGCCTGTTGCAAGACATCATGGCGCCGCCGAAACAGATTCAGGCCGCGCTGATCTCCCGGGTGAAGATCCTGGCGAACCTCGATATCGCCGAACGGCGTCTGCCGCAGGACGGCCACATCCATCTGCGGCTTGAGGGGAAGGAGTACGATCTCCGCGTCAGCACGCTGCCAACGGTGCTCGGCGAAAAGATCGTCATCCGGCTCCTCGACCAGTCGTCCACGAAGGTATCGCTCAATCGGATCGGCATGCCGGGCGAAATACTGACAACCTGGGAGGGGCTGATCAGCAAGCCCTACGGCATGCTCATCGTCACCGGCCCGACGGGCAGCGGCAAAACGACGACCCTGTACACGTCGATCGAGCGCATCAACACCCCTGAACGCAACATCGTGAGCGTGGAGGACCCGGTCGAATACCAAATCGCGCGGCTCAACCAAGTCCAGGTCAACGTCCGGGCCGGGCTGACGTTCGCGAGCGGACTGCGCAGCATTCTGCGCCAGGATCCGGATGTCGTGCTCATCGGTGAGATTCGCGACCGCGAAACCGCGCAGATCGCGGTTCAGGCCGCCATGACCGGCCACCTCGTGCTGTCGACGCTGCATACCAACGACGCGCCGGGGGCGGCGACGCGGCTCGCGGATATGGGCATCGAGCCGTTCCTCATCACGGGCTCGCTGATCGGCGTCCTGGCGCAGCGTCTGATCCGCGTCGTCTGCACCCAATGCAAGGAAGCGTATTCGCCGCCGCCCGACGCGCTGCGGCGGCTCGGGCTCGATCCCGCCGAGCACGGCGGCATCAAGCTCTTTCGCGGCCGCGGCTGCGATTTCTGCCGCGGCACCGGCTACCGCGGCCGGCTCGGCGTGTTCGAACTGATGGTGCTGAACGATCGTCTCCGCGGCCTGGTGCTCAACGGCAGCTCGTCGGACCAGCTGCGGGCGGGGGCGCAGGAAGAGGGGATGCGCATGCTGCGCGACGACGGCGTGCAGAAGGTACTGGAAGGCGTCACCACGGTCGAAGAACTGTTGCGCGTGGTCTTCGTTTCAGACTAGCACGCACCCGGGGGGAACGGACGTGGCAACCTTTGCCTATGTAGGACGAGATGGAGCCGGCCAAGTGGTCACCGGCGCGATCGACGGCGACACCGAGGTCGCCGCGATCTCCCGCCTGCAGGAGATGGGTTATCTGATCACGTCGCTGAAGCGGCGTGCAACCCAGCCCAAGATCGAAGATCTGCTGATGCGGTTCCAGGGCGTGCGGCTCAAGGACCTGACGGTCTTTACCCGCCAGCTGGCCACGATGATCAACGCGGGCCTCACGATCATCGCCAGCCTCGCGATCCTGCAGGCGCAGGCGACGAGCCAGCGCCTGCGAGAGATCCTCGGGAAGGTCCGCGGGGAGGTGGAGGGCGGTCTGCCCCTCTCGGATTCCCTCGGGTCGCACCCCGAGGCCTTCAACCAGCTCTATGTCAACATGGTCCGGGCCGGCGAAACAGGCGGCGCGCTCGACGACGTGCTCGGCCGGCTGTCCACCTTCCTCGAAAAGGAACTGGCGCTGCGGCAGAAGATCAAGTCGGCGATGGTGTACCCGATCCTGATCGCCAGCGCCGCGGTCGGCATCGTCGGGTTCATTGTCTTCTTCATCCTGCCGAAATTCGTGAACGTCTTTCAGGACCTCGGCGTACCGCTGCCGCTGCCGACGCGTTTCCTGATCTGGGTCACGGTCGCGAGCCGGCAGTACTGGTACGTCTTCCCGCTGGTCTTCATCGTCGCCGTGTACGGATTCCGGTATTACATCGGGACGCCGAGCGGCCGCGTATGGTTCGACGGATTCAAGCTGAAGATGCCGCTGTTCGGGCCGGTCAACCGCAACGTCGTCATGGCGCGGTTCTGCCGCACGCTGGGCACACTGATCCACAGCGGCGTGCCGATTCTCCACGCCCTCGACGTGGTCTCGAAGGCGACAAGCAACGTGGTCCTGATCAAGGCGATCGACGCGGTCCGGACGAGCATCCGCGAGGGCGAGACCATCTCGGGGCCGCTGCAGCAGAGCGGCATCTTCCCGCCGATGGTGGTGCAGATGGTCGCCGTCGGCGAGCGCACCGGCGCCCTCGACAGCATGCTGGCGAAGGTCGCGGACTTCTACGATACCGAGGTCGAGTACGCGGTCGCGGCCCTCACGTCTGTGCTCGAGCCGATGCTCATCATGGTGATGGGCGGCATCGTCGGCTTCATCGTGATCTCGTTCTATCTGCCGCTCTTTACCCTGGTCGGCGCGATCAAGTAAGCCGGCGCACCGCCCGAGGCCGCGGCGCGTGCCGCGGCCTCGGCGTTTTACGGTGGGAAGCGCGCCGCGTCGTCGAGCGGCCACACCGGGCGTGCCAGCCGCCGGTACGGGAACGTCGTGAGATCCAGGGTTGTGAGGCCGGGGGAGTCGGCGGTGATGATACGTGCCGCGATCGGCTCGAACCCGGCGCGGAAATGCTGGCTGGATTTGAGGGCGACGATACGGTAGCGCGCCACGTCGATCCCGTGTACCAGAAAGACCTCGGGATCGAGGGTCTGCGACCGCACGGAGGAGACGAGCAGGTCGACCCCCCCGCGGCCGGCGGCGGCCGGTGCCGGGATCACGAGCCGGGCCATCCGGCCGAGATCGACCCGGGCGCCGCGGCCCATCGGCGATTGCTGGATGAACCGTCCGTCGCTCAAACACTTCACGTACGCGTCGGTCTCAAGCGGTGCGCCGTGCATCGCATCGGTCTTGCCGCCCAGCCGGACACGAATCACCGCGCCCACGCCGGCGGCGTGAGCCTGCGCGGCGGTCTCGGGATCCCACAGGAACCCGAAGCACGCCTCCGCCGCCCGCGCCTCGAGCAGGGCGCGCAGCAGATGCGTCCCGTCCCCCGGCGCGCCGCCGCCGGGGTTATCGGACGTCTCGTTGATCACGACCGGCCGGCCCTCCGACGCGAGCGCCTGGCGGACCGCCTCCGCCGGGTCCGGCGCCGACCTCAAGAACGCCTCACGGAGGCCCCACGCGTATCGCGCGACGTCGGCGGCTGCCTCCCCGGCCGCGTCCGGCTGCCCGTCCGCGACGGCGACGACGGCCGCCGCCACGACCGGCGCGTCGGTGTGCGCGAAGCCGTGAAAGAACGTGCAGTCGAGGACGCCGGTCCGGCGCTCCCAGTCCCGGCAGCGCGCGTTGATCTCGCGCACGGGGCTCTGGCTCGTGGCCGTCGTGGGGACGAGCATCGGAATCCGGACCAGCGCCGCGCGGGGACGGACCCGGCCCTGGACCGTATCCGCGGCGAGTCCGACCGCTTCCGCCCCGCGCTCATAGGAGTCCACGTGCGGGTACTCGTTGACGCCGAGCAGCGCCGTGGCGTGGCGGGCCATCTCCTCCGTGACGTTGGCGTGGAGGTCGAGCGTGACGATGATCGGTACGGCCGGGCCCGCCAGGCCGCGCACGCGGGCGAGGATGTCGCCCTCGATGTCGTCGACGCCTTCGGCCACGCCGGCGCCGTGGAGCGCGAGACAGATCGCGTCGACGCCGGACCGCACGGCCTGCTCGAAGCCGGCGAGCAGTTCGCCGCGCATCTCCTCGTAGGCGGCTCGGCGGATCGTGCCGGAGGGCGTGGCGCGCGTCGCGAACGTCGGCGCCACCTCGATGTCGCGCTCGTCCGCGGCCGCCAGCATGCCGCCGAGATAGTCGCGCACGCCGCGGTGCCGGGCGACGAGCGCCTCGCCGTGCGACCACTCCCGGTCCTTGAACTCGCGGACCTCGGTCTGGGCGACGCAGAACGTATTGGTCTCGTGCGACAATCCGCCAATCGCGATTCGCATCCGGACCTCCTCTACGTACGATGCCGCGGGTCGAGCGCATCCCGCAGTCCGTCGCCCAGCAGGTTGAACGCCAGCACGGTCACCGCGATCATCACCCCCGGGGCGACGACGATCTGCGGGTAGATCGTGATGTAGCCCCGGCCGTCGGCCAGCATGCCGCCCCAGTCGGGCGTCGGCGGCCGCACCCCGAGGCCGAGGAAGGAGAGCGCCGCCTCCAGGATGATGACGTTGCCGACCGACAGGGTCGACAGGACGATCACCGGGCTCACGACGTTCGGGACGAGATGCCGCCAGATCACCCGTTGGTCCGTCGCGCCGATCGCGCGCGCCGCTGCGACGAACTCCTGCTCGCGCAGGCTCAGCACGTCCGCGCGGACAACGCGCGCGTAGGATGCCCAGACGGTCGCGCCGATCACGAGGATGACGTTGGTCAGGCTGGGGCCGACGACGGCGACGAGGGCGATGAGGAGCGCCAGCACGGGGAAGGCCATAAGCGCGTCGATCACCCGCGAGAGCAGCGCGTCCGCGCGCCCGCCGAAATACCCGGCGGTGGTGCCGACCGCCACCCCGATCGTGACCGCGATGCCCGTGGCGAGCATCGCCACGAGGATCGCGACCCGCGACCCGTAAATGAGGCGGCTCAGGATGTCCCGCCCGATGTGGTCGAAACCGAGCGGATGCGCCGGGGTCGGGGCGCCGCCCCGCATGCCGGGGTTGACCGCGAGCGGCGAGTAGGGGGCGAGCACGTTCGCGAAGATCGCGA
>DATEGA010000015.1:0-3941 GCA_035280345.1 bacterium
CGAGCAGCGCCGCCGCGCCGCCGACCAGCGGTCCGATGAAGAACCCCAGATCGCCGGAGCTGTTGTACACGCCCATCGCACTCGTATAGCGCTCCCGCGGCGTGATGCGCGCGATGAGTGTCGTGAAGCTCACCGGGGTGATGCCGCCCAGGAACCCGTACATCGCGCCGAGCGCTACAAACGCGGCGGGCGTGTGCAGTAGCGGCACCAGCAACGATGCGGCGGCCCGGCCGACGACCGCGGGTACGATCAGCCGCTCCGCGCCGAGGCGATCGGCGAGCCGGCCGGTCGGCACCTGGCACAGCGCGTAGGCGAGACCCTGCACGGCGAATATCTCGCCGATCACGAGGACCGAGACCCCCTGGGTTGCAGCGTAGAGCGGGAAAAACGTCGACCAAATCGCCGAGACCGCGTAGAACAGGTGGTTCGCGGCGAACAGCCTGAGGAATATCGGATCGCGTAACACCTCCGCGGGATGCACGCGCGGGGCCGCGGCTTCCGGCCGTCCGGGCCGCGTGATCGGCAGCACCACCGGCATCGCGACGAGGCTCACGGCCGCGCCGAGATAGAACGCCGCGCGATCACCGTACTGCGACGCGACAAAACCGCCGATCGCCGGCCCCACCAGAAAACCGACCGAAGTTACCGACCAGAACGTCCCGAACGTCCGGCCCCGCGTGTGCGCGCCGGCCTCTTCGGCGACACCGGCCATCAGCGGCGTCCACATCGATGCGCGGGCGGTGCCGACCGCCGCGAGCGCCGCGCCGATGGCACCGGCGGCTCTCGCCTGGGCGGCCCACACCATCGCCACCGCGTGCAGCGCCAGGCCGCCGACGAGCGTGCGCCGGCGGCCGACCGCGGCGGAGATTCTGCCGACCTCGAGTTCCACGACGCCCATCGCGAGATTCAGCAGGCTGGCGAGAAAGCCGACTTGGGCGGCGCTGTAGCCGATGCGCGAGAGGTGCAGTGGCAGGACCGGGACGACGAACTGCCAGGAAATCGCGGTGAGGAATCCCGCCGCTCCAAAGAGCTTGAGCCGGAGGCCAGACACAGCTGCGGCGCCGGGGTCGGATGGCGTCGTCGCGATCGCGGCGCCGTTTTCGGACGAGGAAGGCACGCGAACGAGGTTGGACGTTGGAGCGAGGACTCCTCGATGGCGAGGGAGGGCGGCGCCCGGGCGCGAACTTCGGCGGGCATGAAGCCCGGAGGACAAACGGGGGTTCGGCTGCGGCGCGCCGCCTTCGGGCTGGCCGTCGCCCTCGCACTTGTTCTGGTCTCAGCGGCGCCGCCCCATGCGGCCGCCGCGGATGCATCCCTGGTGGTCGCGGCCCTGCGTATCGCCGAGCGGGAGTACTTCCGGGCGCTCGATCCGATCGCGCTGCTTAACGCTGCGATCACGTCGCTCCGCTCGCGTGCGGCGCTCGATGGCAATGCCCTGCCGGACATCCCGGCCGGCACCGCGGAGGAGGAGGCCGTCCGCTTGTTCACGGCCGAGTTCGCGCAGGCGGAAACGGCGGCGTCCGCCTCGGAGCCTGAGTTCGTCTACGCGGTAACGCAGGCGATGCTGGCCTCAGTGCACGATAGCCACGTGCGCTTCATGACGCCGGCCCAGTATGCGGAGTTTCGCGACAGCCTCGCCGGGCGGTCGGCATACGGCGGCATCGGCGTTCGCACGACGTTTCCAGACGGGGCCGACGGCCCGTTCGTCGCCGCGGTCGTGCCGGAGTCTCCCGCCGCGGCTGCGGGCGTGAAGGTATTCGACCAGATCCTCGCCGCTGACGGCGTGCCGTTCAAGGGCGGCTCCGCCTCGGAGGTCGTGTCGCGCCTGCGGGGACCGGCTGGCTCCACCGTCCTGCTGCGGGTGCGGCGGCGCGGCGCGACCCTAGACCTTCCGGTGACCCGCGCAGTGATCCACACCCCGGCAGTCGAGGCTCAGACGATCCGGCCTGGCGTCGCTTACGTCCGGATTTGGGGGTTCAGCCGGGGCGCGGCCGTCGAGGCGCGGCGGGCGCTCGAGGTGCTCAGGGTAACGGGCGCCATTCGCGCGGTCGTCTTGGATCTCCGCGGCAATCCCGGCGGGTTCGTGATTGAGGCGGAGTGGATCGCCGGCCTGTTCGTGCCGGCGGGCACGGTGCTTGCGCACACGCATACTGCCGCCGCGTCGGGGGAGTTCGTGGCCAGCGGCGATGCGCTGCTCCCGAGTGTTCCGCTGGCGCTACTGACGGACCGCGGTTCGGCGTCGGGCGCTGAGATTCTGGCGATCGGCCTCCGGGACGCGAACCGGGCGATCATCGTCGGCGAGACGACCGCGGGCGCGTTCGGCGGAGCGCGAGACTTCCCGCTTCCCGAAGGCGGCATTTTGGTGACGACGCGGGCGCTGACGGGGCCGCGCGACGAGGCGATTGAGGGCCGTGGCATCGCGCCGGACCGCGCGGTCGCGATCACGGTCGACGACCTGCTTCGCGGCGACGACGTGCAATTGGAGACGGCCCTGTCCCTGCTCGGCGCCGCGGTCGCACCGCACCGGCCGGTCCGGTTGCGTAGCGCCGTCGGGCGCGCCTTGAGCCTCGCGCCCGCCGCGTAGTCCGCAGATGCGATTTGCGATCTCGATCCCGCAGTTTGTCGGCGACGGCGCCTTCGACCCGGCCAGGTTTCGCGCCCACATGGCCGGGGCCGAGGCCCTCGGGTACCACAGCGCTTGGACGCAGGAGCAGGTGCTGGGCTCGATGCCGCACCTCTCCCCGATCGAGACGATGACCTACGCGGCCGCCTGCACGGAGCGGATTCGCCTTGGGTGCGCGGTGTTCGTTACCCCGCTGCACAGCCCGGTCCACCTTGCCAAAAGTCTGAGCACGCTCGATCAACTTTGTCGGGGTCGCCTCGAGATCGGCGTTGGCATCGGCGGGCGCCGCATGTTCGCCGCGTTCGCGGTGGGACCGGACCATCTCGCCACTCGGTTCGCCGAGGGGCTTCAACTGATGAAGGCACTGTGGACCGAACCACGCGTGATGTTCATAGGCCGTTACTGGCAGGTCGATGACGCGGCGATGGAGCCGAAGCCGCTGCAGAAGCCGCACCCGCCGATCTGGTTCGGCGCGGCTCATCCGGACGCGGTACGCCGCGCCGTTCGGCTCGGCGACGGCTTTTTCGGCGCGGGGTCGCAGCCGACTGTGCGGTTCGCCGAGCAGGTGTTGGTACTACGCGACGCGCTTGCGAAGGCCGGGCGGTCCGCGGAGAATTTTCCGATCGCCAAACGTGTCTACGTGGCGGTCGACAAGGATACAGCGCGGGCCCAGCAGCGCGTCCACGCCGCGCTGCATGCACTGTACGCGAACTCGGCTGCGCGGAACCTCGAATCGGTTGCGGTCTTCGGTCCGCCCGAGGCGTGCGCGGCGGGTCTCCGCGACGTCGCCGCCGCCGGCGCACAGATGATTCTGCTGACCCCGCTCTTCGACGAAACCGAGCAGATGGAGCGTTTGGCGGCCGACGTGATTCCGCGCGTGCTAGAATAAGCGCACGTGGGGACGTAGCTCAGTGGGAGAGCACCTGCTTTGCAAGCAGGGGGTCGCCGGTTCGAATCCGGTCGTCTCCACCAGCCCTTATCTATCAACGATTTTCGCGAGTTTGGCTCGCCAGAAGGGGCCGAAAAAGCAGGTGATCACCCCCACCACGCCTTCCGGGCCGCCGTCGAGGCGTTTCTGCTCAACCGCCGGGTGGGCAATTGTTCGGCTCGGACCACCGAGAATTACACGGCGAGTTTAGAGCGGTTCGAACGGACCCTCGGGCTTCGGGCCCTCGCCGACGCCACATCGCTCGGGATTCAACGCTACCTCACGAGCCTAAGTGAGACCCTGAAGCCGGCCAGTGTCCACTTTCACTTCCGCCCGCTGAAGACGTTCTTTTTGTGGTGTGTCGAAACGGGCCTGCTGGCTGAGACTCCG
>DATEGA010000016.1:0-18207 GCA_035280345.1 bacterium
GTCACTGCGTCGATCCTGCCCCCCTGGTTCCCCACAGCCGTCCTCCTCGTTGGAAGAGTCCCCTCGTCTTTACCGCGGCCGCACCTTCTCCCTCCGAGCGGTGCGCGGGGCGCTACCCCACGCGAACAAACTTCTGCAGGCTGCGCAGTTCGCGGGGCGGCGTCAACGACTTGCCCCGGATCGTATACGACACTTCGCCGACGTAGACGTCGCCCCGGGAATCGACCGCGACGGTGTGCGGCGCCACGAACTCGCCCGGACCGCTGCCGGGCAGCGGCGTGCCGATGCGCGCGAGGCGCTCGCCGGACGGCGCGAAGATCTGGAGGCGCGCGCCGAGGTTCTGGATTCCCTCGCTGACGCCGATGCTCGAGCACAGTTCGCCGATGTAGATCCGGTCTTCGTCGCCCTGCCGGTCGACGAAGAGGCCGCAAGGCCGGTAGAGGTTGTTCCACTGGCCGAGAAAACGTCCGGCGCCATCAAAGATCTGGACGCGGAAGTTCTCCCGGTCGGCGACATAGACGCGCCCCTGCCGGTCCACACCGACGTTGTGCGGCAGATTGAACTGGCCGGGGTCGGTGCCGGGTTCGCCCCATGAGCCGAGATGCCGCCCGTCCGCCGTGAACCGGTGCACGCGCGTGTTCCCGTAACCGTCCGTGATGTACAGCGAGCCGTCCGCGGCCAAGGCAACGTGCGTCGGCCGGTTGAACGGGGTGCCGCTCCACTTCGGGGCCGGCTGGTTCGGCGTGCCGATCGTCAGCAGCACTTTGCCGTCGAGCGTGCAGTGCCGGATCGTGTGATCGCCATCGTCGACCAGCCACAGCGTGTCATCCGGCGCCATCGTCGCCGCGTGCGGCCGGGTGAACATCCCCTCGCCCCACGAGCCCAGAAACTTGCCGTCCCGGTCGAGCACGATCATCGGGTGCTTGCCGCGGCTAAACACGTAGAGACGGTCTTGCCGGTCGACGGCGACGCCGGAGACCTCGAGGTACGACCAGCCGTCGGGCAGCCGGCCCCAGTCGTCCTGCACCTCGTACGTGTGTTCACCGCGGCCGGCGCGCATCGTGGCCTCCTCGGTTCTGGTCCGCTGAATAGCCGACGTTTTCCGGACCTCGGAGACAATCACCTGCCGTCAGCACGTCGGCCGCAGGGAACGCCGGCGCGCTCTGCGAAGTCGCACCGGACCATGGCGGGACGCCACTTCCTTCAAATCCCTGGCCCGACGAACGTGCCCGAGCGGATCCTGCGCGCGATGGACCGCGCAGTCGTCGATCACCGCGGCCCCGACCTTCCCGCGGTGGTGCACGAAGCGATCGCCGGTCTGAGGCAGGTGTTCGGGACGCAGCGCGGCGAGATCGTGCTCTATCCCGCGTCGGGCACGGGGGCGTGGGAGGCGTCGCTCGTCAATACGCTCAGCCCCGGCGACCGCGTGCTCGTGTTCGTCAACGGCCACTTCAGCCACTTGTACGCTGAATGTGCGCGGCGGCTGGGGCTTACCGTCGACGCCGTCGACGTGCCGTGGGGCGACGGTGTGCCGCCGGAGCAGGTGCGCGAGCGGCTCTCGCGCGACGCCGAACACCGGTACCGGGCCGTGCTGATGGTACACAACGAGACGTCGACGGGGGTGACGAGCGATCTCGCCGCGATTCGCGCGGCGATCGACGCCGCGCGCCACCCGGCCCTGTTCATGGTCGACGTCGTAAGCGCGCTCGGCAGCATTGAACTGCGATTCGACGAGTGGAAACTCGACGTCGCGCTGACCGGTACCCAGAAGGGCTTGATGCTGCCGCCCGGAATGGCCGTCCTCTGCGCGGGGCCCCGGGCGCTCGACGCCGCGGAGCGCGCGGCGCTGCCCCGGTACTTCTTCGACTGGCGGCCCGTGATCCGGGAGACGCAGCGCGGTTACTTCCCGTACACGCCGGCGACGCTCACCCTCTACGGCCTCCGCGAGGCGGTACGGATGCTGCTTGAGGAAGGGCTGCCCAACGTCCTCGAGCGCCACCGGCACCTCGCCGAGGGCGTACGGCGGGCCGTGGCCGCCTGGGGCCTCGAGAACCTGTGCGCGCGGCCCGAATGGTACTCCAACAGCCTGACCGCGGTGGTCGTGCCGCAGACTACGGACTCCGACGCCGTCGTGCGGGCGGCGGGGAAACTCAACCTCTCGCTCGGCGTCGGCCTCGGTCGCGTGAAGGGCAAGGTCTTCCGGATCGGACACCTCGGCGCGCTCAATGAACTGGAGATTCTCGCGACGCTCGCGGGCAGCGAACTGGCCTGCACGATGGCCGGCATTCCAGTCCCGCTCGGCGCGGGTGTGACGGCGTGCGAGCGGTTCTTTGCGGAGCAGTACGCGGCCAGACCCGCGCCGGCAAGAGGCGGCGCGCGGGTCTAGCCGCGCACCGTCGACCTCGACAGCAGTTCGTTCACCGCCCGGCGATCCGGCAGGCCGCCCGTTTCGCAGCGTAGCGCCGCCGCGGCTGAGGCAAACCGCAGCGCCCCTTCCGGATCTTGTCTCTCCGCCAGCGCCAGTACGAAGGCACCGTGGAAGACGTCGCCCGCCCCGGTGGTGTCTCGGGCCGCTACCTGAAAGGCCGGCTGGTGCCCGCCGGCATGCCTCACCCCGCCCGCCCCAAGCGTGACCGCACCCCAGACGCCGTGCGCGCGCAACCGACCGAGCAGCGCCTGGGCGCCGCCGTGCTGGGTCGCCACCTCTTCGTCCGCGATGACGTGCGTCGCGGTCTGAATGAGCGCCCACACCGCCGGATTGTCCGCGTCGAAGTCGACGACGACCGGGAGGCCGCGTGTGCGGGCCGCCGCGGCGAGTACGGTACCTGCGCGCGGGAGCCGGCTGTCCACAAGGACGGCGTGCGCCTCGGTGACCGCGCCGATCGGTGCGAGGTCGGGCCCATCGGGCAGCCCCTCGCCCGGATACGCCGTGATGAACCGCTCCCCGCCGGGCGCGATGGCGACTGAGGAGACCGCCGTCCGTCCGTCGGGAAAGACCTGCATGTGCCGCGTATCAACGTCGTGCGAATGTAAGAATCCGACTACGCGCGTCCCCGCGGCGTCTCCGCCCACCGATCCGGCGTACACGGCCGCGCCCCCGAGGCGGGCGATCGCCGCGGCCGCTACGGCACCCTGCCCGCCAAGATCTTCCGCGTACGCGCGCGCCGGCGTCCGTCCGCCGGCCGGCGGCCACGCCGCGACCCAGAACCGATGGTCCAAGACCGCGATACCCAACACGAGGACGCGCGGCATCATGCCGGGGATCCCCGTCCTAGGGCGGCGCGGGCCCGAGCACCGCGACTGCGTGCGCCGTATACGATGGATCGACGAAGCCGGCGGCCGTCACGAATCGGCCGATCTGATGCTCGTTCAGAAGCCAACGTTCGTAATCGAGGATCGTCCGCGTCGTCACCGCGCCGTCGGGGTTCAGGCCGGGCCAGATCATCTTGTCCCAGACCGCGCGGTCCGTGATCGGCGTATGGGCCGCCATGATGGTGATCACGTCGTCGCGGACCGTCCGGTCGCGCAGCGCCCGGTTGTAGTAGCGGAGCCCCTGGACGTAGGCGACCATCCAGCGCCGCGCCTCCTCGGCGTGGGCCCGCGCCCAATCGCGGTTATAGAAGATCACCGCGGTCTGGAAATCCGGCAGGAGTTGGTCGAGCGGCATCACGATCTTGCCGATACCCCGCGACTCGGCCGCGGTGGCAAACGGCTCGACCATCACGGCGGCGTCGATCTTGCCGTTGGCCATCGCCGCGGGCTGATCGGCGAACTGGACGTACTCGACCGTGATGTCGTGTGCGGTGAGCCCGGCCTTCTTCATGATCAGGTAGTTTTCGAAGGCGACGATCGAGGCGGGGCTGGCGGAGCCCAAGACGCGGCCGCGCAAGTCGGCGAGCCCCTTGAACTGCCCCCCGTCGATGAGCGCCTTCCGCACGACGAGGACGTTGAACCCGAAGCCGCGGCGAAGCGACCCCTTGTCCGCAACCACCGTGACCGGAAGACCGCGCGCGAGCGCGTTGAACAGCGTCGGGCTCGGGGCCCCGCTCGCGATGTCGAGACGGCCGGCCCCCAGCAGCGCCATCTGATCCGCCCCGACGCCGAAGCGCTCCAGCGCGAGGTCGAGTCCCTGCGTCTTGAAGTAACCTTTATCGAGCGCGATAAAGATGCCGGCGTCTCCGGCCAGGCCGAGGTAGCCCATATGAATTGCCGGAAACGCCGCCGGGAGCGCGGGCGAGGCGCCGAGGGCGGCGAACGCCGCGCAGAGCACGGCGGACAACAATCGACGGTTCACGGGATGGGCGCTAGCGCCGCAAGCGGGCGCGCTCGGCGGCGAGCCGCCGGAAGTTCCCCTCGTCAATCATCTGACGGTGCTCCGCGGAGATTCCGCTGTCGTCGAGGTCCGCGATGGTGTCACGGATGTAGCGCGGGCCGCCTTCCGGGTCGAACGGCGTATCGCTCCCGAACAGCACGCGATCCGGCGGGAAGTACGCGAGCCCGCAGCGGACTCCCTGCGGGCAGCCAAACAGCGCCGTGTCCGCGTAGAACCGCCGGAAGTACCAGGCCGGCGGGTGTGCGAGCGGCACCGGCAGCGTCTCGGTTTGTCCTTCCGCGCCCCGCGTGCCGAACTGCTCCCATCCCCCGTTCATCCGACCGGTCATGTACGGCACCATCGCGCCCAGATGGTGCGTAATGATCACCGCATCGGGATGCCGGTCGAACAAACCCGTGAAGACCAGGCGCGCCATCGCGACGGTCGTCTCGTACGGCCATCCGAAGATTTGCCAAACATCGTACAGGGACTGTTTGTCCGTGACGTAGTCGGCAAAGTTGGCGGCGCGCGCGGGATGCAGGAAGATCGGCATGCGCCGGCGCGCCGCTTCCTCGATGACGGCGAGCGTCGCCGGCTCGTCGAGCGGCCGCCCCGCGACGTTGGAGTGGATCTGCACGCCAAAGAAAGCCGGATTGGAGGCGAGCCGCTCCAACTCGCGCAGGCTGGCCTCGGAATTGTTCAGCGGCAGGCCGCCGAACGCGCCCGCAAACCGGTCGGGATGCGCCGCAACGAGCTCGGCCATTTCATCGTTGCCCAGACGAGCGAGGCCGGGCGTGACCTCGGGCGGTCCGAGCCGGTCGATCGACGGCAGTGCGAGCGAGAGTATCTGCCGGTACTCGCCGAACGCGTCCATCACCTTGAACCGGACGTTGAGGTCGAACAGGCAGGGAATGCCCTTGACGCGCTTGGCCATGAAGAAGCCCGGGATCTGCTGCAGCCGCTCAAAATACCGGGCCGGAAGGACATGCGTCGCGACGTCGATGCGCATGCCGGTTGGGTACGCTGCCGCGGGGCGCGCTCCTTCAGCGCACGCGGGCGCTAACCCGCGGCGAGCGGCCCCCCTGCACGACAAGCGAGACGCGCCGCAGGGCGGTGATGTCGGCGGTGGGGTCGCCTTCCACCGCGATCAGATCGGCCAGCTTGCCGCGGGCGATGGTCCCGAGCCGGTCGCCGACGCCGAGCGCTTCCGCCCCGTGCCGCGTCGCGGCAACCAGCGCCCGAGACGCGCTCATGCCGCACTCGACCATGTACGCCAGCTCGTCCGGCAGCGACTCGAACCGGCCGAGGCCGAAGAAGATGTCCGTTCCCGCGGCCATGGCGATCTGGTAGCTCTCCACGTGGCGCTTCGCGCGGACCGGAATGGACCGCATCATCGGGACCGTCTTGTACTCGTCCCACCGGTCCATGATCAGTTTCGACACCAGCAGGGTCGGCACCATCGTGATCCCGCGGCCGGCCATCGCTGAGGCGGTCTCTTCGTCGAGATCGCAGCCGTGCTCGATCGTATCGACGCCGGCGCGGATCGCCATCTTGGTCGACTCGAGGAGCGACGCATGGCACGCCACCCGGCGGCCGAGCCGGTGCGCCTCGTCGACAATCGCGTCCATCTCGGCCTGCGTGAACTCCACGACGTTCAGCGGGCCGTTGGTCGTGACCTTGATGCAGTCGGCGCCGGCTTTGACCTGCTCCCGGACCGCGCGCCGGCAGTCGTCGGGGCCGTCCGCCTCGCGCGCCGTACCGGGCGGCGCCGGCGGCTCGGAGCCGTGGCCGCCCGTCATGCAGATGATCTGGCCGCACGGGTACACGCGCGCGCCGGGCACGTCCCCGCCGGCGACGGCGTCCCGGATCGCCATCCCCACCCCGCCCTGCGTGCCGACGTCGCGGAGACACGTGATGCCGGCAGCCTGCGCGGTCCGCACGTTGCGGGCGGCCGCGAGGGCCACGACGGCTACGTTGAGAACGGCGGCTCGCGCACCCCAACCGAGGTGGACGTGCAGGTCGATGAGACCCGGCAGCAGCGTGCAGCCGGACAGGTCGATGACGCGGGCGGATCCGCCGTCGCCGGCCGCGCCCTCCGGGAGCACATCGACGATGCGATCATCGTCGATCACCACCGTCTGACGCTGCGGCGTCCCGCGATCCGTCCCGTCGAATACTCGCGCTCCCCGTAATATCAACCGGGCCATCGCGTGACCCTCCTCGCCCTCGTCGTTAGATCTGCAGTCGTGGATCGAACGCGTCGCGCAGCCCGTCCCCGACCAGATTGAACGCCATCACCGCGAGGAAGACGCACGCCCCGGGAAACAGCGAGACCCACCACGCCACGCCGAGGTACTCACGGCCGTCGGCGATGATGTTGCCCCAGCTGGGCTGCGGCGGCTGCACGCCGAGGCCAAGGAAGCTCAAACCGGCTTCGGTCAAAATCGCCAGCCCGACCCGCAGCGTCGCCGAGATCACGATCACCGGCACCACGTTCGGCAGCAGGTGGCGGATGATGATGCGGCCGTTCGACGCGCCGGTGGCGCGGACGGCCGTCACGAAATCGCGGGACCGCAGCCCGAGCATCTCAGCCCGGACGAGGCGCGCGGCCGGCGGCCAGGCGGTCAAGCCGATGATCCAGATCAGGCGGCCGACGCTCGGGCCGAACAACGCGAGAAAGGCCACGGTCAGGAAGAACACCGGGATCGCGAGCACGACGTCGGTGACCCGCATCAAGACGTCGTCCACCGCGCCGCCCGCGTACCCCGCGAGCGTCCCGACGAGCACGCCCGCGACGATCGACACGAGCATCGAGAGCACGCCGATCGCCAGCGAGACGCGGGATGCCACGACGACACGGCTGAGGATGTCGCGCCCCAGGTCGTCGGTGCCGAGCAGATAGCGCCCGTCGGGCGCATGGAGGATGTCGAGCACGTGCGGCGCGGATGGCGGGTACGGCGCGAGCCGTTGCCCGCCGGCGGCGACCAGCAGGAAGAACACCATGATCCCCGCGCCCGCGATCGCGCGTGGATTACGCACGAACCGCTGCCACGGACCGCGGCGGCGGCCCACCGGCGCGGCACGCTCCGTCATCCGTGGCGGATCCGCGGGTCCAGGTACAGGTACCCGAGGTCGGCGAGCAGGTTGCTGACGACCACGAGCATCCCCGCGATCGCCGTCGTCGTCAGCACCGTGGGATAGTCGCGCGAGAGCGCGGCGCCCACCGCAAGGCGCCCGAGCCCGGGCAGGGCGAAGATCGACTCCACGATCACCGAACCGCTGAGGAGAAACGGCAGCAGGAGCGCCGTAATCGTCACAACCGGGAGCAGCGAATTGCGGGCCACGTGCTTGAGAAGCACCGTGCGCTCCGCGAGGCCCTTGCTGCGTGCGACTTTGACGTAGTCCTGGCTCAGCGAATCCAGCAGCGACGACCGCGTGTACCGAACGAGGACCGGCAGGATCCCGAGCGCCTGCACGACCGTCGGCATGATGAGGAAGCGCCAGATGACGAACGGCGAGTACCCGGAGACGCCGGTCGGGCGGATCCCGCTCGCGGGCAGGAGGCCCAGCTGCTCCGTGAAAACGAAGATCAGCACGAGCCCAAACCAGAACGTCGGCAGCGAGATCCCGAGCAGCGAAAACAGCGTCGCCGCGTGGTCGATCACGCTGTACGGGCGGGTCGCCGACAGAAATGCGATCGGGAGGGCGAGCGCTCCGGTCAGGGCCAAGGACGTGAGCGTCAGGATGAGCGTCGTCGGCAGTGCTTCCTCGACCTGCCGCATCGTGGGGCGCCTGTCGCTGAAGCTGCGCAGGCGGCCGGTGAACAGGTCGGCCATCATCGACACGTACTGGACCGGCAGCGGACGGTCCAGCCCAAGCTCGTGGCGGAACTGCGCCATGTCGGCGGAACCGCGCTGCTCCGGCGGGATCAAAAACTCGACCGGATCTCCGGGCGCCAGCACCAGCAGCGCGAAGGTGATCGCGGTGATGCCGAAGACCAGCGGAACAAGCGCGATGAAGCGACGAACGAGATAGCCGGCCACAAACCGCGGCGGGGCCCGGCGCGCCCCCTAGCGTTCCTTCCAGCGGGGCAGCGATTTGAAAAAGGCGCTGAGCGAGCCGATGTCTCCCGGCACGATAAAGCGCTTGCGGATGCCCCAGAGGACGTCGGGGCGCACGGTCATCACGCGCGGCGCATCCTGGATGATCAGCTGCTGGATCTCCGCATAGACCGTCTGCTGCCGGGCGCGGTCGCGGGTCAAGATCGCCTCGTCGAGCAGCTTGTCCATCTCCGAGTTGTTGTATCCGATGGTCCGGGCGCCGATGCCGCTGCTGCGAAAGTTGTTGTCGAGTTCGGCCTGCACCGGGATGAGCAGGTTGAACCACGCGAGCCCGGCCAGGTCGAAATTGCTGGCGGGCGTGTAGTACCGGCTGAAGAAGTCGCCGAACTCGACCGCCAGGACCTGAACGTCGATGCCGACGGCCCGCAGATACTGTTGGATCAAGAGCGCCTGATTTTGGTAGTCCCTCCCCGCAAGGAATCCGTACTTGACGGCGAAGCGCTGCCCGCCCTTCTGGAGAATCCCGTCCGGCCCGGGCGCCCAGCCGGCCTCCGCCAGCAGCTGCTTCGCCTTGGCCGGATCGTAAGCGTACCCGCGTACGTTCTTGTCGTACTGCCATAGGCTCGGGTGGATGGGACTCTGCGCGACGGTACCCAGCCCCTGGTACAGCGCGCGAAGCATCTCCGGGCGATTGACCGCATACGCCATGGCCTGGCGGACGCGCACATCCTGGAAGATCGCCAGCCGGAAGTTCGGCGTAAACCAGTAGTACGTATCGCCGGGGACGCGCAGGACGGTGACCTGCGGATCACGTTGGAATGTCCGGTAGCCTTCGGGGATAAGGCGCCCCGCGTCGATGTTGCCCGCGCGCAGTTCCGCGGCGACGGTCGCGTCGTCGGGAATCGCCTTCAGCACGAGCCGCGGCAGCGCCGGTGCGCCACCCCAGTAACCCCGGAACGCTTCGAATGTGATGCTTTCCCGCTCGCGCCAGTCAATAAGCTTGTACGGTCCAGCGCCGATCGGCTGGCGCGTAAACGGCGCTTCTTGCAGGCGGCCCACGTCGACGCCGGCGAGGGCGTGGGCCGGAAGAATCGCCACCGTGCCGATCTGCTCGTAGAAGAACGGATACGGCCGGTTGAGGATAAACCGGATGGTCTTTGGGTTCACGACCGTGATGCCGGACACGTGGGGCGCTTTGGCCGCCTTGTACTCTTGGGCGCCCGCGATCTCGAGCAGCGCCGGCGGCGTCGTGGGATACTTCGGGTGCAAGTACAGTTCGTACGTGAACTTGACGTCCTGGGCGGTGACCGGCGTGCCGTCCTGGAACCTGGCATCGCGCAGCGTGACCAGATACGTCTTGCCGTCCGGCGAGACGGGATACCGCGCCGCGAGCCGGCCGGTCACGTTGCCCTGCGCATCCACCGCCGTCAGCGAATCGTTGATCAACTGCCCGATCTGCGCCGCCACCGCCAGGCTGACGCCGAGGAGACGGGGCGGGAGGTTGGAGATCGCGACCACGGCCTGCACCGGGGCTTGGCCCCGCGCGGGCACGCCGGTGACCGTCCCGGCCAGGGCAAGAACGAGCAGCGCCGCAGCCGTACGCGCCGTGGGTGTCTTCACTCCGTTCCTAGTGCGCTGTCCAGCGCGGCACGGAGCCGAAGAACCCGCGCAGGGAGTCGATCCCATTCGGCAGCGCAAAGCGCTTCCGCACTCCCCAGATCACGTCCGGCCGGATCGTCATGACCCGCGGCACGTCCTGAATAATGATCTGTTGAATCTGGGAGTAGATCGCCTTCTGCCGGGCGCGGTCGCGCGTCAGGATCGCGTCGTCGAGCAGCTTGTCGAGCTGCGGGTTGCTGTACCCGAGCAGCCTCGAATCTTCGCCCGTGCTCTTGAAGTTGTCCTCGAGCTCGCTCTGCGGGGGGAACAGCAGGTTGAACCACGCGATACCGACCACTTCGATGTGGCCGCTCTCCGTGAAGTAGCGGCCGAAGAAGTCGCCCCGCTCATGCGCCTCCACTTGCGCGTCCATGCCGATCGCGCGCAGGTACTGCTGGACCAGCAGCGCCTGGTTCTGGTACTCCTTGCCGGCGAGGAAGCCGTACTTGAATGTGAACCGCTGGCCGCCCTTTTGGAGGATCCCGTCCGGGCCGGGGGTCCACCCCGCCTCCACGAGCAGCTGCTTCGCCTTGGCCAGATCGTACGTATAGCCCTTGATCGATTTGTCGAACTGCCAAAGGCTCGGATGGATCGGACTCTGCGGGATCGAGCCGAGGCCCTGGTAGAGCGCGCGCAGCATCTCCTGGCGGTTGATCGCGTACGCCATCGCCTGCCGCACGCGGACGTCCTGGAACAGCGGCATCCGGAGGTTCGGCGCGAACCAGTAGTACGTGTCGCCCGGCACCCGGATCGCGTTGACCTGCGGGTCCCGCTGGAAGGTCCGGTAGGCCTCGGGCAAGATGCGGCCCGCGTCGATGTTCCCCGACCGCAGCTCGGCGAGGACCGTCGCATCTTCCGGAATCAGCTTTAGCACGACCCGCGGCAGCGCGGGCGCCCCGCCCCAGTAGCTCGGCGAGGCATCGAACGTGATGCTCTCGCGCTCGCGCCAGTCGGTCAGGCGGTAGGCGCCCGCCCCGATCGGTTTCCGGGTGAACGGCGATTCTTGTAAACGGCCGACGTCCAGCCCGGCGAGCGCCTTCGCCGGCAGAATCGGAGCGTTCCCGATCTGCTCGTAAAAGAACGGGTACGGCCGGTTCAGGATGAACCGCACCGTCTTCGGGTTGACGACCGTGATGCCGGTGACGGAGGTGCCCTTTCCCGACTTGTACTCCGGCGCGCCGGCGATCTCGAGCAGCGCGGGCGGCGTGGTTGGGTACTTTGGGTGCAGGTACAGTTCGTAGCTGAACTTCACATCCTGCGCGGTGATCGGCGTGCCGTCCGAAAACTTCGCGTCCCGCAGCGTGACGAGGTAGGTCTTGCCGTCCGGCGACACGGGGTATTGGGCGGCGAGGCGTCCCACCACGTTGCCCTGTGCGTCGACGGTCGTCAGCGAATCGTTGATGAGCAGGCTCACGTACGCTGTGACAGCCTCGCTGCTGCCGAGGATACGGATCGGCAGTCCCCACATCGCGATGACCGCCTGGGCGGGCCCTTGACCGCGCGCCGGCACCCACCCGATTCCCGCAACCAGCAGCATCGCTAGGACGATTGCGCCTGCACGCTTCGCCATTACGAATGCCTCCTGTCGCCTAAGATTTCTTGTGCGGCCTGACGTCCACGCGCAGCACGGCCTCGAGGCCGCGAATCATCGCCGATGAATCCTGCGATCCATATCCGAACGCCCGCGCGAGCTGCATCAGCTCGACGGCACCGTTCGCCACCGGAAGCGGCACCGTCATCTCCCGCGCGAGCGCCGTCGCCTGGCGGATGTCCTTGTAGGCGAGGTCCAGGCGGAAGTTGACCCGCTCGAACTCGCCTGCGAAGACTTTCGGCACCATGCCCTGCAGCGCCGGGCTGTTCGACGTGGAGGACGCGAGCATCTCGAAGAACTGCTTCACGTCAATTCCGGCCGCCGCCGCGAAGGCGAACCCCTCGGCGATGCCCGCGCTCGCGATGATGCCGATCATATTCTGAATCAGCTTCGCGGTGTGCCCGGCGCCGACCGGGCCGAAGTGAAAGATGTGTGCGCCCATCGCGGCGAGCACGGGACGCACGTCGGCGAGGGTGGACGCCTCGCCGCCGACCATGATCGTCAGCGTGCCGTCCTGGGCGCCCTTCGGACCGCCCGTGACCGGCGCGTCGAGAAACCGCCCGCCGGCCTCGAGCACCCGCGCCGCCAGGCGCCGCGTCTGCGGGGGAAAACTCGTGCCCATGTCGATGACGGTGTGTCCTGAGCCAATCATCGGGGCGGCGCCCCTGCCGAACACAATGGTCTCCACGTCGTCGGCCGTTGGCATCATCGTGATCGTGATCTGTGACCGGCCGATCGCGCCCGACGCGTTCGCGGCCTCGACCGCGCCCCTTCCGACGACGCGGTCGATCGGCGCGCGTGCGCGGTGTGCCACGACGGCCACGTCGTGGCCGGCCGCGAGCAGGTGGTTGACCATGGGCTCGCCCATGATTCCCACGCCGAAGAACGCGATCTTCGCCATCCGCACACTCCCGATGCCGCGCCGGCCTTCGGCGGCGTCTGTCTCATTCAGTTTGGGCCGGAGGACTCCTGTCCGTCCGGCGAGAACGCGACTTCTCCATGGCCGGGTCCCGCCCGCGCGTCTCCACCGACCATATTCTTGTCGCCGTCGCCGACCTCGCCGAGGCTGCGCGCACGTTCGAGACCACATATGGGCTGCGCGCCCTTCAAGGCGGGCGGCACCCGGGCGTCGGCACCGCGAACATGATCATCCCGCTCGGATCCACGTACCTCGAGCTGATCGCGGTCGTGGACCAGGCCGAGGGGCAGCGGTCACCAACCACCCGCCGGATCAGCCGCGCGGTCGAAGACGGCCGGACGTTTGCGACGTGGGCGGTGCGCACGGACGACCTCGATCCGCTGCGCGAGCACCTACTCGCTTCCCGGCTCCAACTCGCCGCGCCGATCGCCGGCGCGCGGCAGCGCCCGGACGGCGTGATCCTACGCTGGCGGAGCCAAATGCTCGTCACCCCGGGAGACCCCAGCGTGCTGCCGTTTGTGATCGAGTGGCAGGTGCCGCCCGGACAACATCCGGCCGAAGCGTCTGTTGAGCATCCCTCCAAAGCGCGCGGCATCCGCACGGTGCGGCTCGGCGACCCGAATCCCGACGCGGCGGCCAAGCGGTTCCGAGAGTTATTCGGGGACGGGCTCAACGTCTCGTTCGAGCGCGCGGCGACAAGCGGCGTTGTCGCCGTCGAACTGGATACGCCGGGCGGTACCCTGACCATCGTCTAGACGAAGACCCCCCGCCGGGCGTGCCCGTTACCGCCGCGAGCCTACGGCTTGAAGAGTCCCCGCCCCACCGCCGCGAGCTTCCCGTCGGCGCCCATCACCTCGATATCCGCCACCGCCAGCGAGCGGCCGACGCGCACCGCCTTCGCGCTCGCGACGAGATCGCCGGACTTCACCGGGCGCAGGTAGTCGATCCGAAGATCGACGGTGACAACGTCGTGCCCCACGGCGGCAATGATCGCGAAGGTACCGGCGATGTCGATCAGCGACGCGATCGCCCCGCCGTGCACGTATTGCGCCAGTTCGTCGTCGCCGGCGATCAGGTCGTCCCGGAACGGCATGCGGACGACCACGCCATCGGCGGCGGCGCGGATCATCTCCAGGCGCAGCAGCCGAGCGTAGGGAGACCGGCGCAGGACTTCCGGCAGCGTGGCGAGCGGAAAGATCGACACTAGGCCCCTCCCTTGAGCGTCCCGACCAGTTCGATAGCACGCGCCCAAAGCGTCCGCCGGTCGACTTTGCCGGTGCTGCCGAGCGGCGCCTGGTCGACGAAGAAAACTTCCCGCGGGTGCGCGTAGGCCGGTCCGCGCGAGAGAAAGAACTGCTTTAACTCGTCGGCGGTCGCCGACCGCCCCTCGTGCAGCACGACAAACGCGACCGGCGCCTCGCCCTTCACCGCGTGCGGCACCGGCACCACGAACGCCTCGCGGACCGCGGGATGCAGCAGCAGCAGGTCCTCGACTTCCTTCGGGTAGACGTTCTCACCGCCGACGTTGATCATGTCGTCGACGCGCCCGAGGATATAGTAGTAGCCCTGCTCGTCGGCACGAACGAGATCGCCGGTGTGCAGCCAGCCCTCGCGGTCGAACTTGACGGCGGTCAGGTCCGGGGCCTTATAATACCCGCGGGCAAGGCCGGGATTCCGGGTCCAGAGTTCGCCCGGCTCCCCCACCCCGGCGTCGCGCCCGGCCGCGGTGACAACCCGGATCTCGCAGCCCGGCAGCGGGAGACCGCAACTGCCGATCTTGCGCGGACCAAACCGCGGGCTCTCGAAGACCACGGGGCCGCCTTCGGTGAGGCCGTACCCCTCGCTGATGCTCGCGCCGAAGGTCTCCTCGAACTCCCGCAGCAGATCGGGCGGCACCATCGCCGAACCGCACGCGGCCCAGCGCAGCGATGTCACATCGTACTCCGCGAGCAGGCGCTTCTGGTTGAGGACGAGCCGGAACATCGCAGGGGTACCGGTGATGTACGTGCAGCGGTAGCGGGCGATCGCCTTGATCACCTCGGCGGGGTCGAAACCCGGGAGGATCACCAGCGCGCCGCCCGCCATCAGGATCGGCTTCACCGCCGCCGCCATCGCGTTCTTATGGTAAAGCGGCACCGCGACGAGCGCGCGGTCGGTCTCGTCGAGCATCATGACGCGCCGCACCATCTCTCCGTTCCAGAACTGTCCCGCGTGGGTCAGGAGGACGCCCTTCGGCCGGCCGGTGGACCCCGAGGTGTACGGCTGCATGCAGACATCGTCGGGGGCAACGGGGGCGCCGTCGAACGTTTCCGGCGCGTCCGCGAGCAGCCGGTCGTACGGCAGCGCGCCCGCGGGCGGGTCGCCCGTGGAGACCAGCGCGCGGAGGCGGGGCACATCCGCACGCAGGCGTTCCGCCAGGTCGCGCAGCGTCCCCGACGCGAGGAGCACCTCGGCGTCGCAGTGCTCGACGCAGTACCGCAGTGTGTCGTAGCCGGCCCGAACGTTGAGCGGCACGGGCACCGCGCCGGCGCGCATGGCGCCGAAGATCGCCTCCACAAACGGCCACTCGTTCGGAAACAAGAGCGCCACGCGCGCCTCGTGCCGCACGTCGAGCGCGCGCAGCATTCCCGCAACGCGGTTCATGCGGACGTCGAGCTGCCGGTAGGTCAGCGTGATGTCACCCTGGATGACGGCCGCGCGGTCGGGGAACGCGCGCACCGGCACGTACGCCAGGTCGCCGAAGTTGCCCTCGGAGAACGTGCTCATCTTCGGGCCGCTATTCGAGCGGATGGATGATCACCTTCCCGATCACCTCGCGGTCTTCGAGCAGGCGCTCCCCCTCCGCGGTCTGGGCGAGCGGCAGCGCCCGGTCGATCACCGGCCGGATCCGGCGGGCTTGTACGGCCTGCAGCAACGCGTCGAGGTCCTGGCGCATCCAGCCGTCCGAGCCGAGGATCGTCAGCTCCCGCGCCCACACATAGCGCAGGTCGGTGCGAGCCTCGAAACCGGTCGTTGCGCCGCAGGTCAGGAGCCGGCCGCCCTTCCGGAGGGAGCGCAGGCTCCGGGACCAAGTCTCCCGGCCCGTATAGTCGACGACGACGTCGACGCCGCGCTTGTCGGTGAGGCGCCAGACCTCGCGGTCGAACTCCACCTCGCGGTAGTTGATGAGATAGTCGGCGCCGAGATCGCGCAGCTTGCCGAGTTTGTCTTCGCGGGCTGCGGCGGCGTATACGGTGCAGCCCGCCATCTTCGCGATCTGGACGCAGGCGGTGCCGACGCCGCCTGCGGCGCCGAGGATCAGGATCCGCTCGCCGGCGCGCAGGGCGCCGCGTGTGAGCAGCATCCGCCAGGCGGTGCCGTAGGCGATCGGGAGGGCCGCCGCCTCGTCGAAGGAGATTCCGTCGGGCAGCGGGATGAGGTTCGCGGCGGGTACGAGCGCGTACTCCGCGAGCCCGCCGGGGGCATCTTCGCCGATCGCGCCTCCCGGCACCGCGGGATCGACCAGAACGCGCCGCCCGACTGCCACGCCCGCGGCCGCCGGCCCTACCGCGTCGACGACCCCGGCGATGTCCCCGCCCGAGATAAACGGCAGCGGCGTGTGTTTCCCCGGCATCCCGCGGCGGACGAAGATGTCGAGATGATTGAGCCCGCAGGCGTGGACGCGGACGACCGCCTGGTCCGGTCCGGGATGCGGTGCCGCGACGTTGGTCTCGAGGCGCAACTGCTCGCGCCCTCCGTGCTCGCGGATCACAATGGCCCGCATCACGCCTCCATCACGAGCGCAGATACCGGTGAGGGTCGAGGAGATCCCGGATGCCGTCGCCGATGAAATTGAACCCGACGACGGTGGCAAAGATCGCCAGCCCTGGAAACGTCGCGATCCACCACTGCGGCAGCAGTTCACGGCCGGCGCTGACCATCGCCCCCCACTCGGGGGCCGGCGGCGTCGCGCCGAGCCCGAGGAAGCTCAAGCCGGCGGCGGCGACGATCGCCGACCCGAGGTCCACGGCCCCAAACACGACGAGGCCGGGCAGAATGTTGGGCAGGATCGCCCGGCGGAAGATGCCTCCCACCGTCTGCCCCGCGGCGACGGCCGCCTCAATATATTCCAGATTCCGCACCGCGAGCACTTCGCCGCGGGCGAGACGGGCGTATGGCGGCCACCAAACCAGAACCATGGCCAGGCCGGCATTGATGAGTCCCGGCCGGAGCGCCACCACGATTGCCATCGCCAGAATAATGGGCGGAAACGCCATGACGAGCTCGGTCGCGCGCATCACACCCTCGTCGAGCCATCCCCCGAGATAGCCGGAAAACGCTCCGACCAGCACACCAGCGGCGCCTGCGAGCACGACCACACCAAGCGCAACCGACACAGTGTAGCGGCCCCCGTAGAACACCCGGGTCAACACGTCGCGACCGAGGTCGTCGGTCCCGAAGAAATGCCGGAGAGACGGCGCCTGGAGCGAGTCTTCCAGATGCTGCTCGTTCGGTCCGTACGGGGAGAGCAGCGGGGCGGCGACGGCGACGCCGACCACGGCCGCCACAACGGCAATGCCGAGCACGAGTCCAAACCGGCGCCGCCAATGCCGAAGACGCCGCCGTACCTGAGTCCCACCCGAAGACGCGGATTCGCGCAAGTCGACGGCGACGGCGCGGCTCATTGATAACGAATCCTCGGATTGACGAGCACATACAGTACATCCACGCACAAGTTGATAAGGACATAGATGACGCCGATCGCCAGGGCAACGCCCATCACCGCCGGAAAGTCGAGGCTTCCCGCCGAGGAGAACGCATACCGCCCTAGGCCGGGCCACGAGAAGATGGTCTCTGTCATTACCGTGCCGGACATTAGTCCGGCGTACAGGGTGCCGCCAATCGTGATGATGGGAACGAGCGCGTTGCGGAAGGCGTGGCGCACCACGACGACCCATCGCGTCAGGCCCTTCGCGCGTGCCGTGCGCACGTAGTCCTGCGAGAGCGTCGCGAGCATGCTGGTCCGCGTGATGCGAACGACGAACCCCAGGCCCACCGTAGCCAGCACGATCGCCGGCAGCACAATGTGGGCGGCGGCGTCGGCGAACACCGCGGATTGGCCCCGCAGCAAACTGTCGATCAGGTACATTCCCGTAATGGAGTCGGGAGGGTTCACACCGGCGGACAACCGTCCCGGCGGCGGCGCCCAGCCAAGGCGGAAGTATACGATCGAGACCAGCAGAATCGCCAGCCAGAACGGCGGCACCGCGACCCCGATCGTGGACACGGCGCGCACCGTGAAATCGACCGCGGAGTCTCGCAGTACCGCGGCGAGCACGCCGAGCGCCACACCGACGAGCACCGCCGCGATGAGGGCGACCGTGGCAAGTTCGACCGTAGCCGGCAGCGACAGAGCGAGCTCCGTGAGAACCGGCCGGCCGGTGGTGATGGAGATGCCGAGGTCACCGCGTAGCAGGTGACCGAGATAGACCAGGTACTGCGCCGCGAGGGGCCGGTCGAGGCCCCAGCGATGCCGGAACGCGCCGACGAGGTCAGGACTCAGCGTGGCCCGGTCGCCGAGGTTGATCAGGACGAGATCCGACGGAAGCAGGTGCGACACGAGGAACGTCACGAGCGTGATGCCGAGGAGCGTGGGCGCCGCGAGGAACAACCGGCGGAGGAGGTA
>DATEGA010000017.1:0-6007 GCA_035280345.1 bacterium
CAGCGTCTGCTCGCCTCAAACGTCCTCACCACCGCGCAGCGTCAGGCGCTCACCGCGCAGTATTACGACCTCAATCCCGTGGCCCTGCGGACGGAGCTCCAGGACCGCCTGCAGCGCCTCTGGCGCCTCGCCGATGGGCCCACCGCGGGCAACACCAAAACAGGACCGACCCTAGCCTCTCGGTAACCCTACTTTTGAGGCATCACGCGGCTTTCGGTAACGCTTAGTTTTGAGGCATCACGACGCGCCGCTTAGCGCATGCATGTGCTTTAATCATCGGAGGAGATCACCGGATTGGGCGGAAGTTTCTTGCCGCGTGAGTAGTCGCATCGGCTACCGGGACCGGCTCTACCGCGCGTACCTGTCGACGCACTTAGGGACGTACCGGCCGGTTACCCGGGCCGGGCTCGAACGCGATCGGCGCCTCTTCCGCGCTCTTTACCGGCGGTTTCTGCCGGCGTCCAAGGACGCCCAGATCCTGGAGGTCGGCTGCGGCACCGGGAGCTTCCTTTTCTTTCTTCGCGAGGAAGGCTACCGCCGGATTCGCGGCATTGATCTCGGCGAAGAGCAGGTCGCGGTCGCCCGCGGCCTTGGCATTACTGAGGCCGAGACCGCCGAGGCGCTGACGTACCTGGGCCAGCACGCCGACACCTACGATCTAATCGTGGCGCTCGACGTCCTGGAGCACTTTACCAAAGACGAAGCCCTGGAGTTTCTCGATCGCGTGTTTCGCGCACTCAAGAGCGGAGGACAGATTCTGCTGCGGACGCCCAATGGCGACAGCCCGTACGCGTCGTGGATCCGGTACGGTGACTTCACCCATGAAACGGTTTACACGCCGTCGAGCATCCGTCAGGTACTCCGGGCGGCCGGCTTCACGGAGATTCAGGTGGCCCCCCTCGAACCACACGTCCACGGCGCTCCGAGCGCGGCGCGCTGGGCGCTGTGGCAGGTGGTCAAGGTCCTGATCCGGTTCTATCTGCTGATCGAGCAGGGCGTCGCGGGGAGCGGCGTGTTCACGGCCAACCTTTGCGCGGTTGGCCAGAAACCGTGAGTGCGGGCACGCGGCGGCGGGTTGCCTATCTCGTGTCGCATCCGATCCAGTATCAGGTCCCGCTGCTTCAACGGCTCGCGGCCCATCCAGAGATCCTCCTGCACGTCTACTATATGGATGATCAGGGGGTGGACCGCCGGCAGGATCAGTTCGGGATGCCGGTGCAGTGGGACATCCCGATGCGCGAAGGCTATGCCTGGACGCTGCTTCGTAACCGTTCTCCGTTGCATGCGGCCGACACCGCCCTCCGGTTTGTCCATCCCGAGATCCTCGGGGTGCTTCGGCGCGAACGGTACGATGCGCTTCTCGTGCACGGCTACGCGCACCTGACTGAGTGGCTTGCGTTTTGGGGGGCCCGGCGGACAAGGACGCCGATTCTGCTGCGAGGGGAATCGACGCTACTCGGCCGGCGGTCGCCGGCGCTGGCCGCCGTGAAGCGGTTCACGGTCGGCTCGCTGCTGCTGCCGCGGATCCACGCCGCGCTCGCGATCGGCACCCTGAACCGTGAATTCTACCTGGCCTACGGGGTGCCCGCCGACCGGATCTTCTGGGTGCCCTACGCCGTCGACAACGACCGGTTTCGCGGCGAGGCGGAGCGGTGGCAGCCGTCCCGTGCCGCGCTGCGCGCCGAGCTCGGCCTCCCGCCGGAGCTGCCGGTCCTGCTGTATGCGGGCAAGCTCATCCCGCGGAAGCGGCCCTTCGACGTGCTCGAGGCATGCGCCCGGATCGCCGCGGACCACCCGGCGGCCGTGGTAATGCTCGGAGAAGGGGTAGAGCGTTCGCGCCTGCAGGCCGCCGCCGCGCGTTACGGTCTGCCCCACGTGGTCATCACCGGCTTTGTGAATCAGAGCGAGATCGGACGCTATTATGCCGTGGCCGACGTACTGGTGCTGCCGAGTGAGCACGAGCCGTGGGGCCTCGTGCTCAACGAAGGGATGTGCTTCGGCCTGCCGGTCGTCGCGAGCGACGCCGTCGGCGCGGTCCCCGATCTCGTGCACGACGAGGACAACGGCTTCGTGTATCCGATGGGCGACGTCCCGGCGCTCGCGGACGCGCTCCGGCGGCTTCTCGCCGATCCCGCCCTCCGGGCGCGCATGGGCGCGCGCTCGCGAGAGATCGTCGCCGGGTTCTCGTACGACGCCGACGTTTCCGGCATCCTCGAGGCGCTGCGCCGCGTGGCGGCTCGCCCCAGGCTGGGGATCGCCTCATGACGGGGAGCCCGATCCGGCGGGCGCTGCTCGGCGTGGTGTGGCTCAGCGCTACTGGATATTTCACGTTCCTGCTGAACTTCGGACTCAACCTGCTGCTCGCCCGGCTCTTGTTCCCGAAGGACTTCGGACAGTTCGCCCTGGCGGGATCGCTGGCCGAGATCCTGTCGCTGGTGACGGGATTCAGTTTCTCACAGGCCGTGATCCAGATGCAGGACGCGCCCGGCATCGTCGAGACGGCCTACGTCCTGAGCGTCCGTCTCTATGCGACGCTCCTGATCGGTGGCGTCGCCCTGGCCGCCGCGCTGCGGCCGCACTTCCCCGGCGTCTTCATCCCGCTGTTCCTGGCGCTGTTCGCGATCCGGAATCTCAGCGTGATCTCGTACGTCTACTCCGCGACGCTCGAGCGCACGTTCCAATACAATCCGATTTCGCGCGTGCGCCTTTCGTCGGTGATCGTGTCGCTTGTGGTGGCGCTAACGCTCGCCCGGGCCGGCGCAGGCGTGTGGAGTCTGTTGGGACGAGAGCTCGCCTTGTCGGCGGTGACGCTCGTCGGATTCCGCGCGTTTAGCGGCTGGCGGTATCACCGCGGCGGCTACAACCCCGAAACTGCGCGCAACCTCTGGCGCTTCGGCTGGCAGATGTTCGTCACCCGGGCGCTGGAAACGATCTGGTACCGCGGGGATACGGCGCTCCTCGGCATCCTCGCGGGCACGGTGACGCTGGGGTTCTACGATCGCGGGCGCTACCTCGCAGAGTTCGGCCATTACGTCGTCTCGTTCGCCGCCGTGCAGGTGGCGTTTCCCGTCTACGCGAGCCTCGCCGGCCGCCGCGAGGCGCTGACCTACACCTACCGGCTCTCGCACGGGCTGCTCGTCCGGTTCATGCTGCCGGCGCTCATCTGGCTTGCGCTCTTTCCGCGCGAGGTGGTCGGCCTGCTCTACGGCGCCGGCGTGCGGTGGGCCGAGACGGCTGCCATCCTGCCGTGGCTCGCCGCCTTCGGGTTCATCTTTCCGATTTCGGAGAATATCAAGACGCTGCTCACCGGTATTGGACGGTTGCGCGACGCGATGTGGATGCGGTTTACGCAGGCGGCCGTCGCGGTACCGTTACTGTTTCCCGCGATTAAATTCGGCGGCGCGTACGGCGCGGGCGCCGTGATGTTTGTGAGCGAAATTGTTGGGCTGTGGGCGGGCTACCGCGCCCTGCGCCGCGAGGTGACGGATCTTTATCTCGACGCGTACTGGCGGCCCGGGGTGGCGGCGGTGCTCGCCGGCGGCAGCGTCGCCGCGCT
Organism: bacterium; assembly: GCA_035280345.1. GTDB lineage: Bacteria > Sysuimicrobiota > Sysuimicrobiia > Sysuimicrobiales > Segetimicrobiaceae > DASSJF01. Next base: position 3,557 of record DATEGA010000017.1, read on the forward strand.
GCGGGCCCTCCACATGCTGCCGTGGGTCGGCCGCGTCGGATACGCCGCCAATCTCGCCGCCTCGGCCGGTCTGTACTTTGCGTGCCTGCTGGTGATCGACCGGGCGCAGCTCCAGGAGCACCTCGCGGCGCTGTTGTCGGGGTTCCGCGGCGAGACGCCGGCCGGGTTCCCGGCGATCTCGAACGGGGCCGAGGCGCCGGTGACGCCAGAGCCGTCCGCGGACGGACGGGGCGGCCGTACCGTGCCGCTGGGAGACGATCCGCGGTGAAGGTGACGGTCTCCGTCGGCGGCACGTTTCACGCGTTCCGTCTAGCGGAGCAGCTCGAGGCCCGCGGCCTGCTGCACCGGTTGGTGACCACGCACCGCCCGCTGCGTGGTGAACGCGTGCCGGCTAGCCGCCTGGCCGTGAACCCGTGGCCCGAAATTGTGATGCGGGCCCCCCGGACCGTCGGGTTGCCGTGGCGCGCCGGGGACTACGTCAAGGCGATCGCGTTCGATCGGTGGGCCGCCCGTTACACGGCAGGCTGCGACGTTTGGGTCGGTTTTGCCGTGTTCTCGCTGCGCGCACAATGGGCGGCGCGCCGCGCGGGTGCGCGGACGGTCCTCGAGCGGGGCTCGACGCACATCCTCACACAGTACGCCCTCGTCGCGGAAGAGTACCGGCGGTGGGGGTATTCCGCCCCGCCGGTCGACCGCCGGCTCGTCGACCGGCAAGTGCGCGAGTACGATGAGGCCGAGTACATCAGCGTCCCGAGCCAGTTTGCGCGGGTGAGCTTTCTCGACCGCGGCGTGGCTGCCGGCCGGCTGCTCTGCAATCCGTACGGCGCCGACACGCGCCTCTTTGCGCCGGGCCCTTCGCCGGGCCGCCCGTTTCGAATCGTGACGGTGGGGCTGAGCCTGCGCAAGGGCACGCCCTATCTCCTCGACGCCGCCGCGCGGCTTGGGATCACGGGCGGTCGCGGCGGGCCCGAGATCGAGGTGTATCTCGCCGGCGCGGTCGCACCCGACGTCGCGGCCGTTGTGCGAGGAGCGCGCGCGGCGGTGCGCCTGACGGGCGCCCTGTCCCAGCCCCGACTGGCCGCCCTGTACCGGAGCGCATCGGTCTTCGTCCTGCCGTCGGTGGAGGAGGGGATGGCGCTCTCGGTCCTCGAGGCGCTCGCAAGCGGGCTGCCGGTGATCGTGACGCCCAACACCGGCGCCGGGGATCTGATCACGCACGGACGCGAGGGCCTGATCATCCCGCCCGGCGACGCCCCGGCCCTGGCGGAGGCGCTGCTGTCGCTGTACGAGGACGAGCCCCGGCGTCGCGCGATGGGGCTGGCCGCGGCCGAGACCGCGCGGGGTTGGACGTGGGACGCGTACGGAGACCGCGCCGCCGCGGCCTACGCGCGCCTCATCGGAGCGGGCGTGGCGAGCGTCTCATGAACGTGCTGCTCATCACACCGCACTACCCGCCCGAGATTCGCAGTGTCTCGGTGCTGATGTCGCAACTCGCGGAAGATCTCGCGATGGGCGAGCACGCAGTCACGGTGCTGGCGCCGCACCCGCCGTCCCGCATGGACGAGGCGCCGGGAACGCCGCGGCCGGGACGCGCCGGCCCGGCGGGGGTGCGGGTGATTCGCGTCCCGGTGCTGCCGTTCGTCAAAGTCCCCCGCGCCGTGCGAGCCATGACCCATTTCACGCTTGCCGGCTCGATCGTCTGGTCCGGTCTGCGGGCCGGGCGCCAGGACGCGGTCGTGGTGTATTCGCCGCCGCTGCCGCTCGCGCTCGCAGGGGAAATCCTGGCGCGGCGTTGGGGCGTCCCGCTCGTCGTGAACGTACAGGACATCTATCCGCAGGCGCTCATCGACCTCGGACTGGCGCGCAACCCGCTCGTCCTCGCCGTGCTGCGCTGGCTCGAGCGGCGGGCCTACCGTCGGGCCGCCGCGCTCACCGTCCACTCAAACGGCAACCGGCGGCTGTTGCTCGCCCGCGGCGTCGACCCCGCCAAGATCACCGTCGTGCCGAACTGGATCGACACCGGCCAGGCCGGAGTCCCCGATCCGAACCCCTACCGCGTCGACCTTGCGCTCGGGGACCGGGTCGCCGTCCTCTTTGCCGGTGTGATGGGGTATGCGCAAGACATGAACGTCATCGTGGACGCGGCGACGCTTCTGCGCGATGATTCCGGCATCGTTTTCCTCTTGGCCGGCGACGGCGTGCGCCGCGCGGAGGCCCAGGCGCTTGTGCGCGGGCGCGCGCTCAGCAACGTGCGCTTCCTCCCGTTCCAGCCGATCGAGCGCTACCCGATCCTTGTGGCCGCCGCCGACTGCTGCCTCGTCACACTTCAGGCGTCGGTCGCGACCCCGGTCGTGCCGTCGAAAATCGCGGGCATCCTCGGCTTGGCCCGGCCCGTCGTGGCCGCGCTGCCCGAGGGCGATGCCCGGGAGATCGTCGATCGGTCTGGCGGCG
>DATEGA010000018.1:0-14978 GCA_035280345.1 bacterium
CCTCGTCCTTCGCGGCCAGCACGAGCGCCGCGGCACGCAGGCTCGCCGTGCTGGTCGCCCGCGCCCGGGCCTGCGCCTGCTCCGCCTCGACGCGCCGGCGGGCCTCCGCCTCGATCCCGTCGGTCTCACGGGACGCGGCGGCGAGGATCTCCTCGGCCTTGGCCTGTGCCTCTTCGAGCGCCCTGTCTTTCTCGACCCGCGCTTCCTGCTCGAGGAGCTGCATCAACTGTGTGCCCACGCGCCCGCTCCGTTCGTCTCAGATCTTGCCGTACAGGAAGAACGCGATGACGAATCCGAAGATGACGAGCGTCTCAGGAATCACGAGCAAGATGAGCATCGTGCCGAACATCTCCGGACGCTCGGCGATGACGCCCGCCGCCGCTCCGCCGATGCGCGACTGTGCGATGCCGGTACCGACCGCCCCGAGACCGATTGCGAGGCCCGCGCCGACACCCAAGAGGCCTGCGCCGGTGCCGGCGCCCGCCGCCTGCGCGGCCTGCTGCGCGCCCGCCCCCATCGCCAGCAGCATCAGCCCCGCGGCCGTCAGACCCAGCACTTTCCACACTTTCTTAGACTTCACGCTCCACCCCCGCTGCGTTGAAATGGCCGGTACGGACGACCGGTGTCCTGGTAGTACTTGAACTTCGAGAAGAATTCGACCCAATTGAGTCGGGCGGGCTGCAGAATATGACCGATGATCGTCAGCCCGAAGAACATGATGTGCGCAACGGCGCCGACGAAGATCCCGAGAATCAGCACTGGGACCCGTCCGCCGATCGTATTCGCGACGATCGCAAGGGCGAGCGACGCCACGCCGACGGCGAAGATTCGGGCGTAGGAGATGATGGCCCCGAACGTCGACACCGACTCCATGATCCACATCGCGCTGCCGAAGCTGAACGAGAGCAACAACGAGAGGAGGAAGATCACCGCGCAGCCTAGCATCACCGGGCTGAAGAAGGACGGCGGCAGCACGTGAACCTGCGTCGCGAGCCACAGAAAAACCGTCGATCCACCCGCGAACAGCGCCACGGCCTCGAGAAACTCAGTGCGCTCGCGGTGGCGCACCGCCTTCACCATCTCCATGAACAGGCCGAGATAGACCTGAGCGAGTCCGAACCCGACGGACAGGTACAGGTAGGTGTTGATCCCTTCCAGCCGGTCGAAAATCGGATGGAACCCCGGGAGCAGCCGCTGAGGCAGGTCGCCGAAGAACTCGCCGAAGACAATGCCGAACAGGAACGTGAACGAGGTCATCCAGGTGAGAAGCGCAACGACGCGCCGCATCACCAGCGGCGTCAGCGTAAATCCGAAGTCCATCCCGGCCAGCACGACGCGCCACGGCTTCCCCGCGCGCGCCTTCCCGGCGAGCCACAGCGTGATCGCCAGCAGGAAGAGGCCGTAGCCGACGTCGCCGATGATAAGCCCGACCCACAACGGCATCGAAATCGCGAAAAAGATCGTCGGGTCGAGCGTCCCGTACTTCGGCGGATCGAAGATCGCGAGGAACATTTCAAACGGCTTCAGCCAGCCGGGGTTGTCGAGCAGCACCGGTACGTTCTCGGCATGGTGCACCGGCGCCGGCTCGTCGAACACCATCACGCCGTCGCCGAATCGCTTCTTGAGGCCGTCGCGCACCCCGCCGACGCGGGCGGTGGGCACCCAGCCGTACAGGACGAACGCGTAGCGCGACTGCGGCGTCTGCGCCATCAGTTCGTAGCGGTGGACCGCGTCCCGCGCCACCACGGCGATCGCCGTCACTTCCGGGCGATGCCGCCGGCTCAGCTCGATCAGCTCGCGCCGGAGGCCTTCGATCTCGCCCGGCAGCGTTCGCACCCTCGCTTCGAGGTGAGGCACCGCCTCCGCCAGCGGCATCTCGCGGACGCTCGCCGGGAGGCGCAGTTCGCTCGCGCCCGCGCGCGTCAGCACCGGGCGCACGGCCTCGGCGTCGCGACGAGCAAATGCCGCCACCACGGCCAGGCGGTGCGTGTCGAGTATGCGGCTCACGAGTTCCACGCGGCCCTGCGTCGCGGCGGTGAGTTCGCTTCGCAGCGACTCGAGCGCGCCTGGCTTCGCCTCGAGCAGGAAGCCGGTCGCCTCGATCGTGCGGCTGCCCTGCAGCGGGGCCAGCAGCGGCGCGAGGATCTCGATCGCGCGGCCGTAGGCCTGAAGAATCTCTTGCTCTTCCTCCGCCTCGAGCAGACGCCGGGTGAGGCCCTTGGCCTGCGTCTCGACGGCGTCGAGCCGGGCGCGCAGCGCGTCCGGCGACTCCGCGTCGTATGGCTCGGTGGCGACGGACGGAATCTCGAGGGCGGGCAGCAGTGCAAGAATCGCTTCGGCGCGAGTGCGCACCGCGTCGATCGCTTCACGCGCCGTCTGATCGCGGGCGTCCAGCGGCCGGGGCGCGATGCCGTCCTCGACCGGCCGGATGTGATCGATGTGCAGGCTGCCGAGACCCTGAATCGCCTCGGCCACGTCCGCCTGCAGCCGCCGGGGTCCCAGGACGGTCACCCGGCTCATCGAAACGATCATCCCTGGCCCCCGAGAACCTCGCGGACGACGAATTCGACCGCCTTGGCGCGGTGTTCTTCCGCCTGTGTGCGGGTGGCCGCGGCCTCGGCCTCGGCGCGGGCGACGATCTCCTTCGCGATCTGCTCGGCCTCCCGCGAGGCCTCGGCGGAGGCGCCGGAGGCGATGTCGCGGGCGCGATCGTTGGCGCGCGCGCGCATTTCGTCCGCCCGCTGCTGCGCCTGCTCGACACGGCGGGCCGCCTCGGCGCGGGCGTCCGCTACCTGTCGTTGAAGTTCTTGTTCCCGCTGCGCGATCTCGCGGAGCAGGGCTTCACCCGATTGCCTGCCGGGGGAATCGTGTGCGGTCATCTCGCGCGCTCCTGCGTGGAACAAAAAAATACCGTCCGTAGACCGAGGTTGAGCCGCGCGCCGGCCCGCGGACGTTGGCGCTCCACTGCGGCCAACATCGTAACAACCCCCCAAAACCGTGTCAATGCTAGAGTTTCAACATGCTAGAGTTTCAACAGCAGCGACGCCGCTTGGGCGAAACGGATCAGTGCATCGGGGAAGAACCCGGGCACCAGCGCGCCCGCGGTCGTCACGGCCAGGACGCCCCGCAGCAGGGGCGTCTCGATCGGCCCCGCGAGCGGCTCCCCGGCCGGCGGCGCGACGGTCTCGGCCGCGGGCAGTTGGGGCAGCGGCATCTGCCACATCGCCCGGATCACACCCACGTAGTAGTACAGCGACACGACGCTGTTGATGATGCCGGCCACGGCCAGCCAGAGGAACCCGGTCTGTATCGCGGCGCTGAAGATGAACACCTTGCCCCAGAACAACGCCGTGGGGGGAATACCCGTAAGCGCGAGCATGAACGCGCCCATCGCCGTTGCCGCGAACGGCGACCGCCGGCTGAGCCCAGCGTAGCCAGCGATCGCATCCGTGCCGCTCGCGCGCGCCACCGCGATCGCGACGGTGAACGCGCCGACGTTCGTGAAGACGTAGGCCAGCAGATAGAAGAGGAGCGCTGGGACGCCGGACGCCAGGACTCCGGGCGCGGCGGAGACCGCCACGACGCCGATCAGGATGTAGCCGGCGTGCGCGATCGAACTGTACGCCAGCATCCGCTTGATGTTCGTCTGCGAGAGCGCGAGCAGATTGCCGAACGTCATCGAGAGCACGGAGATCGCCGCGACGATGCCGACCCACGCAACGGGCGGCACCGCCACGTACAGCACGCGCAGCAGCGCGGCGAAGCCGGCCGCTTTGCTGGCCACCGAAAGAAACGCCACGATCGGCGTGGGCGCGCCCTCGTACACGTCCGGCGTCCACTGGTGGAACGGCACCGCGGAGATCTTGAACCCGAACCCCGCGAGAATCAGCACGACGGCGACCACAAGGAAGCCCGGCTGCGCCGTGGCGAGACGCGACGCCAGTGCGTAGATATTCGTCGTGCCGGCCGCTCCGTACAGGTACGTGAAGCCGTACAGCATCACGGCCGACGCTGCGGCGCCGTAGAAGAAGTATTTCACGCCGGCCTCGCTGCTCTTGCGGTCCGCCTTCAACGAACCTGCGAGCACGTACGAGATCAGCGACACCCACTCGATGGCGAGGAACAACACGATCAGATCGGCCGCCGCGGCCATAGCAAAGAGGCCCAGCACCATGAACACGATCAGCACGTAGATGTCGCCTTCGTGCGCCGTCGGATGGTCCCGGAAGAAGTCCATCGCGGCCGCGATGACGAGGACCGCACTGACGATCGCGAGCAACTTGAAGAACCCCGCGAACGGATCGACCGCGTAGGTATTGAACACCGCGAGGAAGCGCGGGCCGCCGATCAGCACGGCGGACGAGCCGAGCGTGAGGACGAGACCGACGATCGCCGTCCACCCGATGATGCGCCGGTCCTCCGGCGCGATCAGCAGGTCGAGCACGAGCAGGCCGAGAGCCAGGACCCCCACCGTGATCTCGGGGAGCAGCGGCCGCAGGTCGATTCCCGTCACCGGCCGGTCCTCACCGCACGAGACTGAGGATGCCCAGCATCGCCGCGTTGATCGTGTTGACGACCGGCGCCGGATAGAGTCCGATGGCGATCATCAGCGCGGCGAGCGGCGCGAGCGTCCAGGCTTCGCGGCCGTCGAGATCGGGCAGCCCGCCCCACTTCGCGTTCGGCGGCCCCCAGAAAATGCGGTAGATCGTCCAGAGGAAAAACGCGACCGTGATCACGACGCCGACCAGCGACACCACCGTGAGCGCCGGGTAGATCTGGTAGGCGCCGAGGAAGATCGAAAACTCGGCCACGAAGCCCATCAACCCCGGCAGACCGAGCGAGGCGAGCATCGCGAGCATCGTCAGCCCGGTGTAGACCGGGAGACGCTCCCATAAGCCGCCGAAGTCGTTCACGCCTCGGGTGTGCGCCCTGTAGTCGTAGATCACACCGACCAGGAAGAACAACGCCCCCGTGATGACGCCGTGCGCCAGCATCTGCATTGTCGCGCCGTTGAGCGCGATGGCCGCCGCGTTGCGCAGGGCCGGCTGGCCCTCGGCCGCCGCGGCCGCGGCGACGCCGAGCATCACGTAGCCCATGTGGTTAACGCTCGAGTAGGCGACGAGCTTCTTCAGATCTGTCTGCGCCATCGCCACCAGCGCCCCGTAGACCGCGGCGATCGCGGCGAGCACCGCCACCATCCAGGCCATTGTGTGGAACGCGCCCGGCAGCAGCGGCAGCGCGATCCGCACGAACCCGTAGGTACCGAGTTTCAGCAGGACGGCCGCCAGCAGCACGCTGCCCGCGGTCGGCGCCTCGACGTGCGCGTCGGGGAGCCAGGTGTGGAACGGGAACATCGGCACCTTGATCGCGAAGCCGAGGAAGAACCCCCAAAACGCCAGGATCGCGAGGTGGAGATCCGCAGCGAGCGGCTTCTGCTGGAACAGGGCCACCATGTCGAACGTCCGCGGCGACGAGTGGAAGTACACGATCAGGATCGCGAGCAGCATCGCGAGCGACCCGACGAGCGTGTAGAGAAAGAACTTGATCGCCGCGTACACCCGGCGCGGTCCGCCCCAGATGCCGATGATGAAGTACATCGGGATGAGGCTGACCTCCCAGAAGACGTAGAACAGGAAAAAGTCCAGCGCCAGGAAGACGCCCAGCATGCCCGTCTCGAGCAGCAGGAACAGGATCATGTATTCCTTCGGCCGCAGATCCACGCGCCACGAGTAGACGACGCACAGCACCGTGAGCAGCGTGGTGAGCACGACGAGCGGCAGGCTCAGCCCGTCGACCGCGAGATGGTACGTCACGCCGAGCGACGGGATCCACCGCGCCCGCTCGGTCAGTTGCAGCGTCCCGGCGTGCCCGAAGTCGAAGGCGGCGGCCGCCCACACCGACGCGAACAGATCGGCGATCGCCGCGACGAGCGCCACGGTCCGGATCGTCCGCACCTGTTCGCGCGGCACCGCGAGCAGCGCGAGCGCGCCGGCGACGGGGATCCACAGGACGAAACTCAGCAGACTCACCAGACCAACCTCACCACGACGATGAGCACGACACCGAGGAACACGATCAGCAAATACGTCTCCTCGCGGCCCGTCTGGAGGTAGCGCAGGCCGAGCCCGAATTGCCGCGCCAGCCAGCCGGTCAAATTCACGAGGCCGTCGACGACGTACCGATCAAACAGCCCGGCGAGCCGCATCACGCCGCCGCCCACCTCGAGGAACACCCAGGCGTAGAGGTCATCGACGTAGTAGCGCCGCACGAGCAGCGTGTACGCCCACGGCAGCGCCCGCCGGAGGGACTCCGACGGCACGACGCGCCAGACGTAGATGGCCCCGGCCGCGGCCCAACCCGCCACCGCGATTGCGATCGAGCCCACGAGCAGGCCGAAGTTCGGCGGCGCCGGCTCGACGCCCGCGAAGTGGATGAATTTCTCAAACGGGTTGCCGAGCGACTCGGCGCCGACCCAGCCGAGAAAAACCGCGAAGACGGCGAGGATCGCGAGCGGCACCACCATCACCGCGGGGCTCTCGTGCGGGCCGGCGTGCCCGTGCGCGTGCGCCGGCTGCGCTTGGGGGTCGCCGCCGCGATACGTTCCGGCAAACGTGTACCAGATCAGCCGGCCCATATACAGCGAGGTCAGGAACGCGCCCGCCGCGCCGAGCGCCCACAAGACGCGGTTGTGCGCGAAAGCCGCGGCCAGGATCTGGTCTTTGCTAAAAAAGCCGGCAAACGGCGGGATGCCGGTGAGGGCGAGGGTCGCGGCGATAAACGTCCAGGTGGTCCACGGCATGTACCGGGCCAACCCGCCCATCTGCTTCATGTCGTTGGTCGCGACGGCATGGATCACGCTGCCGGCGCCGAGGAAGAGTAGCGCCTTGAAGAACGCGTGCGTGATCAGGTGGAACATGCCGGCGGTGTAGCCGAGGACGCCGAGGCCGAGCATCATGTAGCCGAGCTGGCTCATGGTCGAGTACGCCAGCACGCGTTTGATGTCGTTCTCGACCACACCCATCGTCGCCGCGGCCAGCGCCGTAATGCCGCCGACCCAGGCGACGACGGTCAGTCCCGCGTGGCCCGTCGTGAGCAGGAAGAGCGGATAGGTGCGGGCGACGAGGTAGACGCCGGCCGCCACCATCGTCGCGGCGTGGATCAGCGCGCTGACCGGCGTGGGGCCCTCCATCGCGTCCGGCAGCCAGACGTGCAAGGGGACCTGCGCCGACTTGCCGACAGCGCCGCCGAACACCAGGATCGCCGCCGCCGTCAGGAGCGGTCCGGCGAGCGATCCGCCCTGAATGCCCTTGAACACCTCGTCGAACCGTAACGAGCCCGTGTACAGGAAGATGATCAGGATCCCGATCATCATCGAGAAGTCGCCGACGCGGGTCGTGATGAACGCCTTCAGCGCCGCCTTCGCCGCGGCCGGCCGTTCGAACCAGAACCCGATCAGCAGGTAGGAGCAGAGACCGACGAGCTCCCAGCCGGCGTAAATGAACAGAAAGTTGTCGGCCAGGACGAGGAACAGCATGGAGAATTGGAACAGCGACAGGTACGCGAAGAACCTCGGGTAGTGCTCGTCGCCGGCCATGTAGCCGACCGAATAGATCGTGATGAGCGACGCGACCACACCGACCATCGCGAGCATGATCGCGCTCAGCGGATCGACCATGAAGCCGACGGTGATGGGCCGGGTACCCAGCACCGCCCAGGTGTAGGTGATGTCGGCGCGCGCCCCGCCGAGCACCTCCTCAAGCACGACCAGCCCGCCGATCCCCGCCAGGACGATGCCCGCGATCGAAACGTAGGCGCCGCGGCCCGGCAGGCGGGGGCCCGCGGCGACGATGGCCACAAACGCCGCGAGCGGCAGCAGCGGAATGATCCACGCGAGCTGCGTCATCGCGCGATCACCACTTCATCACGTTGATCTCGTCTTCGTAGATCGTCTCCAGGGTCCGGTACGCCGCCAGCACGAGGGCGAGGCCGACCGCGGCCTCACACGCCGCGAGGGTGATCACGATCAGCGCGAAGATCTGGCCCTGCATCGCCGAGGGCGCCGCGTACTTGTTGAACGCGACGAGGTTGATGTTCGCCGCGTTCAGCATCAGTTCAACGCCCATCAGGATCGCGACGGTGTTGCGGCGCGTCACGACCGCGTACAGCCCCAGCGCGAACAGGAGCGCGCTCACAACGAGGTAGTGCGACAGCCCCGGCATCAATCTTCCCGCCGCGCGATCATGATCGCGCCCATCAGCGAAACCAGCAGCACGATCGACGTGCCTTCAAACACCAAGATGTTCTGGCCGAGGAAACTCTGCCCGATCGCCCCGGGCGTGTACGGCGGCAGGGTCCCGCTCCCCGCGGGCCAGCCCGTGCGCACGGCGACGACGATCAGGAGCGCAGCCATCGCCGCGGCGACCGCGGCGCCGACCGCGGCCTGCTCGTTGCGCTGGCGGCCGCCGAGCCCCGTGCCGCCCTCGGTGAGCATGATCGCGAAGAGGATCAGGACCGTGATCGCGCCGGCGTAGATCAGCACCTGGATGCCGGCCACGAACTCCGCGTTCAGCAGAATGTACAGGCCGGTGACGCCGAGGAACGCCGGCACCAGGGCCGCAGCGCTGTGGACGATGTTGCCACTCGTGACCACGACCACGCCCGCGCCGAGCGTGACGGCCGCGAGCAGGTAGAAAACGATGGCCTCGCCGGTCACCGGTGTGCCACCACCACGAAGAACGCCGTCACCACCAGGTTGAGCACCGACACCGGAATCAGGATCTTCCAGGAGAAATTCAGCATCTGGTCGATGCGGAAACGCGGGTACGTCCACCGCACCCACATGAAGACGAAGATCAGCGCGTACAGCTTGATGACGAACCACAATACCGGCGGCAGCACCGGGCCGCGCCAGCCGCCGAGGAACAGCGTGACGGCCATCGCCGCCATCGCGAACATCTCACCGTACTCGCCGAGCTGGAACAGCGCGAAGCGCATCCCGCTGTACTCGGAGAAGTAACCCGCGACCAACTCGCTCTCCGCCTCGACCAGATCGAACGGTACGCGGTTCACCTCGGCGATCGCCGCGATGAGGAAGATCAGGAACGCCACCGGCTGCGCCACGATGTACCACAGGCGCGCCTGCCCGTTGACGATCGTCACGGTGGACAGTGACCCGGCCATCAGCGCGACCGTCACGAGCGCGAGCCCGATCGGGATCTCGTAGGTCACCATCTGCGCGGCCGAGCGCAGCCCGCCGAGCAGCGCGTACTTGTTGTTCGATCCCCATCCCGCCATCAGGATGCCGATCACGACGAGCGACGAGGTCGCCGCAAAATACAGCACGCCGATGTTCAGGTCGCGGAAGATCAACGGCCCGGACCGCGTCACGCCGAAGGGGATGACGACGTAATCGAGCAGCGCCGCGAGCGGCACCACGACCACCGCACTCGCGAAGATGAGGCGATCGGCGCGGTTCGGGACGATGTTCTCCTTCTGCAGGAGCTTGATCGTGTCGGCCACGGTCTGCAGCAGGCCCTGCGGTCCGACGTGCTTCGGCCCGAGGCGGCTCTGCATCCACGCGCTGATCTTGCGCTCGAGCAGCACGCCGAACATAACCGCGATGAACGCCACCGCGGAAAAGATGATGATCGTGCCGACGAGCGCGCGCAGGACGTCCCAGAGCCAATCCATCGCCGCCCTACGTCCACTCCAGGGCGCCGCGGCGCCACGCGTAGGCGAGGCCGAGCACCAGGATCACAAGGAACACCAGCATTTCCCAGAACGCGAGGGTCCCGAGGCTGCGCGCCACGACGGCCCAAGGATACAGGTAGATGATCTCGACGTCGAACACGACGAAGACGAGCGAGAACAGGTAGTAGCGCACGTGGAACTGCGACCACGCCTGGCCGATCGTCGGCACGCCGGACTCGTACGTTTCGAACTTCTGCGGGTAGTCGCTGCGCGGCGAGATCAGCCAAATGATCAGCAGGGGGAGCGTGACCATCCCCGCACCGACCAGCGCGAAGATGGCGACGTAGCCCCAATCGAGCAGCATCGTCGACCCCCCTTAGAGCGTCGTGCGGCGTGGACGCGTGGCGCGACTCCGGTTCTCGCAGTTGTTCGCCGGCGCTTCGAAGTGGTGGCGATGAACCGTGGCTGATGGTAGTATCCGTCGCGGAAGCGTGTCAACCCTGCATTGCCGGCCCGGCGGCTTCGCCGCCCCGCTCCTCACTCGCCGGGGGCCCGGACCTCTTACCTCGTACCGTTCGCGACGTCTACAGCGACGCCACGGTCCGGCGGAGCTCGGGTGAGACGGTCGACAGCAGGCGCAGCAGCGCCGCTGTCACCTTGCGGGCGTCGTGCCGGACCAGTCCGTCCTCGCTCAACAGGTCCTCGGCGACGCAGCGGACGCCCAGCCCCTCGACGGCCGCCACGTCGGCCTCCACGGGCTCCGCGTGCTCCTGCGCGTACCGCGCGAGCAGTTCCGGGCTGCGCGGCCGCCGCGTGTTGACCAGCACGTCGTCGAAGAGCCCCCGCCCGCCCTGCTCGAGCAGCACGCGGACGTGGTCCGACGCCCTGAAGCGGCGGGTCTCGCCGTGCTGCGTCATCACGTTACAGACGTAGACCTTCACCGCGGGGGACCGGCGGATCGCCTCGACGACGCCTTCGACCAGCAGGTTGGGCAGTAGGCTCGTGTAGAGGCTGCCCGGGCCGATCACGACCATGTCTGCGTCCGCGATCGCCTCGAGCACGTCGGCGAGCGGCGGCACCGACGGCGGCTTGAGGTACACACGGCGGACGGTGCGGCCGGCCTTCGTGATCGCCGACTCGCCCTCCACCACGGTCCCGTCCTCGAACTCGGCGCACAGCGTCACGTCGTGCAGCGTCGTCGGCAGCACTCGGCCGCGGATCGCGAGCACCTTGCCGCTCTCCTTGACCGCGGTCTCGAGATCGCCCGCGACCTGCGACATGCTGGCGATGAAGAGGTTGCCGAAGCTGTGCCCGTCGAGCTCGCCGCCTTTGAAGCGGTACTCGAAGAGCTGCGTCATCAGCGGCTCCGCTTCGGCCAGCGCCACGAGGCAGTTGCGGATGTCCCCGGGCGGCAGGATCCCCTGCTCGCGCCTCAGCCGGCCGGATGAGCCGCCGTCGTCGAAGACCGTCACGACCGCGGTGATGTTGGTGGACACTTTCTTGAGGCCGCGCAGCAGCGTGCCCAGACCCGTCCCGCCGCCGAGGGCCACGATCTTGGGCCCGCGCTGCAACGCGCGCTGCTGCACGAGCAGCTCGACGAGGCGGGGATCGCCGCGCGGCAGAAAGACGTCGACGATCGAGCGGATCGTCGCGCGCAGCCCGTACACGATGAGCGCCAGGCCACCGAGCAACAGCGCGGCCCCGCCCATCACCGGCGACAGCACGTGCCCGGTCACCGCGTAGGCGACGTCGACCGCGCGGATGATGGCGAGCTCGAGCACGCCGAGCAGCTTGATGTCCACGATCAGCGCCACGCCGGTGCTGACGAACAGCACCCCGACCGCGATGAGCAGGATGTAGCGCTTGACGCCGAGCCCGGGCTCGAGCCAGCGGACCCATTGCCGCAGCGCGCTGCGCACACGGGCCCGGGATCCCAACGACGGGCTCCTCCCGTCCGGGACCAGACCCGGGGATGCGCGGCCGTCGCCGCCGTTGAGGCTCATTCTTTGCGCACGTCCCGATGCTTCAGACGGACGGTATAGCCGAGCGAGCGGATGAAGCGCGCGAGGTCTTCGCCGATAACCACGGACCGGTGCTTGCCGCCGGTGCAGCCGACGGCCACGTTCAGGTGCGACTTCCCCTCGGCCGTGTACCGCGGCAGGAGGTAGCCGAGCATATCGTGAAGGCGCCGCTGGAACTCGCGCGTGTCATCCGAGCGCAGCACGTATTCGCGGACTTCCGGACTGCTGCCCGGCAGCGCCCGCAGGGCCTCGACGTAATGCGGATTCGGCAGGAACCGCACGTCGAAGACGAGATCCGCGTCGAGCGGGATGCCGTACTTGTATCCGAACGACGTGACGCCGACGGTCAGCGTTCGCTGGGCGTCCGTCCGGACGAACGCCTCGGCGAGCTCCTCGCGCAGTTCACGGGCGGTCAGCGCCGTCGTATCGATGACCTTGTTGGCGCGTTCTTTGAGGGGCTGCAGCCGGCGGCGCTCGCTGCGAATGCCGTCGAGAATGCTGCTGCCGAGCGGGTGCTTGCGCCGGGTCTCCTCGAAGCGCCGGACGAGCACCTCGTCGGAAGCATCCAGGAACAAGATCTGGGCGCGGATACCCATGCCCGCCAGCGCCGCGAGGGCCGCGTCCAGCGAGTTGAAGAACTCGCCGCCCCGCACGTCCATGACCAGGGCAACGCGCCGGATACGGCCCTGCGACTCGCGGACGATCTCCGCGAACTTCGTGACGAGCGCCGGGGGCAGGTTGTCGACGCAGAAGAAGCCGAGGTCCTCGAGCGCGTGCATGGCCTGGGACTTGCCGGCGCCGCTCAGGCCGGTGACGATCAGGAATTCGGCGTCGTCGGTGGCGGTCTGCGGCGTTCCGGGCGCGGGCTGCAGCGACTTCACGCGTCGGCCACCAGGCGCGACAGGATAAAGCTGATCACGCTCAGGACGATGGCCCCGAGGAGCGCGGCCCCTACGCTCGCCAGCACGAGCTGGTGGGTCGTGACGGCGACGATCCAGAGCATGAAGGCGTTGACGACGAAGGTGAACAGGCCGAGGGTCAGGATATTCAGCGGCAGCGTCAGCAGCAGGATAATCGGGCGTAGCACGGCGTTCACTATTCCGAGCACGAGCGCGGCCAGCACCGCAGCGGCGACGCTGGGAACCCGGACGCCGGGCACGATCAGCGTCGTGAGATACAAGGCAACGGCGTTGATCAGCCAGCGGATCAGAAATCCCATATTTCATCCATTATAGCAGGCCCGGCACCCCGCCCCGCCGCCGGACGCACCCGGCCGCGCCGGAACGGCGCCGCTCGCCCCTCCCGTCCGGGCCCCCGACGATGGACCCGATCCGCCGGGCGTAGGCTGCTGCCGGGCGGCTAGAGCCGGGCACGCACGAGCGCGGGCACCTCGCTGACGAGCGGCACGACCGCGACGCCTGCCGCTTCGAGCGCCGCGACCTTATGCTGCGCGGTGCCCTCCGTGCCGGAGATGACGGCGCCCGCGTGCCCCATCCGCTTGCCCGGCGGGGCGGTGCGGCCCGCGATATAGGAGACGACGGGTTTCTTGAGCGACCGCGCGATGTAGAGGGCCGCGTCTTCCTCGGCGCTGCCGCCGATTTCACCGATCAGGACGATCGCCTTGGTCTCCGGGTCGGCGCCGAACCAC
Source organism: bacterium (assembly GCA_035280345.1). Lineage (GTDB taxonomy): Bacteria > Sysuimicrobiota > Sysuimicrobiia > Sysuimicrobiales > Segetimicrobiaceae > DASSJF01. The sequence continues at coordinate 13,360 of DATEGA010000018.1, forward strand.
TCCAGCGCCTCGACGAACGAGGTCCCGACGACGGGATCGCCGCCGAGTCCAACGGCCGTTGTCTGCCCGAGCCCGGCGCGGGTCAGGCCGGCGACGACCTCATAGGTCAAGGTGCCGCTGCGCGAGACGACGCCGACCGGCCCCGGCGTAAACAGATGCCACGGCATGATCCCGACGCGGCACTGGCCGGCGGTCGTTACGCCCGGCCCGTTGGGCCCGAGCAGGCGCACGCCCCGCCGGCGGGCGTACGCGACGGCGTCGATCGCATCGTGCACCGGCATGCCTTCCGTGATCATCACGACGGGGTCGAGGCGCGCTGCGATCGCCTCGAGCGCGGCCTCCCGCGCGAACCGCGCCGGCACAAAGATGACGCAGGCGTTGGCGCCGGTCTCGCGCACCGCCTCGTCGACGGTGTCGAACACCGGAACGTCGTGGACCCGCGCCCCGCCCTTGCCGGGCGTGACGCCGGCGACGACCGCCGTGCCGGCGTCGAGACTCTGCTTGGCGTGGAACGCACCCTGGTAGCCCGTGAGTCCTTGGACGAGCAGCCGGGTCTGCCGGCCGACGAGGACCGCCACTAGCTGTAGTTCCCAGATAGGTTGTTGACACATGAAAGCCTTCCAGCGTTCTTGTGGGGCAGAGCGGATAAGCCCCACTCTGGGAGGCGTTCATGGGCCGTGCGCGTGGCAAGCTCACACCGGTGGGACGGCTGCTGCTGGTGCAGCGAGTCACGGTGCTTCAGTGGCCTGTGAGCCAGGCAGCCGCCTCGATGGGAGTCTCGCGTGAAACGGCCTACGAGTGGCTGCGGCGGTGTCGCGCCGAAGGCCCGGCCGGGTTGGAGGACCGGTCGAGCCGCCCGCATCGCTCGCCCCGCCAGGTGCCGGCGGTGGTGGAGCGTCGCATCTTGATGCTGCGACGCCGCCTGAAATGGGGGCCGCATCGCTTGGCCCCACTGGTGGGCCGCCCCCGCTCGACGATCTATGCTGTGCTGGCGCGGCATGGGATGACGCGGCTGCGCGATCTGGACCGGTCCACGGGCGTGCCGGTGCGCTATGTCCGAGAGCATCCGGGCGAGCTGCTCCACCTCGATATGAAGCCTCTGGCACGGGTTCCAAAGGGTGGCGGCCATCGGATCTTGGGCCGCGGTCCAGGTTATCCGCACCGGCGTGCTGGCTATGAAGTGATCCACGTAGCGATCGACGATGCCTCGCGGCTGGCCTTTGCTCAGATTCGACCGGATGGTCGCGCCCCCACGGTCGTCCAGTTCCTCACCGACACTGTCGGCTTCTTTGCCGAGCATGGGATCCGGATTCAGCGCATCATGACGGACCGCGGCTGGAGTTACACGCAATCCCCGCGCTTCCAGGCCGTCACTCGACGGCTGCGGATCGGTCACAAGATCACGCGTCCCTATCGCCCCCAGACCAACGGAAAGGCGGAGCGGTTCGTCCAGACCCTGCTCCGCGAGTGGGCCTATGCACGGCTGTACCGCTCGAACGAGGAGCGCCAAACCGCGTTTCCGAAATGGCTCCACTACTACAATCATCATCGCCCTCACACGGCGCTAGAAGGACGGGTTCCAGCTACCGTGAGTGTCAACAACGTGTGTGGGAACCACA
>DATEGA010000019.1:0-4521 GCA_035280345.1 bacterium
GCCGCCGACTCCGACCGGCGCGCGTACGGCCTACTGCTCGCCTACGGCTTCGGCATCCTGGTGCTCAACGTGGCGATCATGGGGTTCGAACAGATCGCCTTCCCCAACGACGCCCACAACGCTCTCTACTATCTCGTCTGCGCTTCGATCTTCCCCATCCTGCTCGTCGCCGGGGCACGCGCGTCGAGTCTGCGGTGGCCCGCGACCACGGCGGCAATCGTGTACATGGGCGTCACGCTGGTCATGCTGTGGGTGCTGCCGTTGTTCCCCGCGACCCCGAAGCTGGCGCCCGTGTACCGGCCCCTCACGCACATGGTGCCGCCGCCGTTCCCGCTGCTGCTCGTCGTGCCGGCGCTGGCCGCGGACCTCGTGATGCGGCGGCTCGGGACCGGCCGCGACTGGCGGCTCGCGGCGCTGGTCGGCCTGGGGTTCCTCGCGGTGCTGCTCGGGACGCAGTGGTTCGCGACGATGTACCTGATCTCACCCGCGTCGGAGACCTTCCTGTTCGGCGCCAACCGCTGGAACTACAACAGCCTCCCCGGCAGCTTCGAGCACACCTTCTGGAACATCCGCAACAACCCCGTCACAGTCGGTTCGCTGGGGTTTGCCGCGGTGCTGGCGATGGCGTCCACGCGCATCGGGTTGTGGTTCGGGAACGCGCTCGCGCGGGTCAAGCGGTGAACCGCGGCGCGAGCCTCGCCGCGCTGGCCGCGGTCGTTCTCGCCGCCTCGGCGCACATCGGCAGCCCCGACACCTATTACGAAGGCCTGGCCGGTCCGTACCGTGTGCGCGTGATCGTACGCGCACCGGGCGTGGTCCCGGGATTGGCCCAGATCACGGTCCGATTGCTCGACGGTCGCCCCGCGAGCGTCGTGACAGTCCTCCCCGTCTATTGGGACCCGCGCGTCGCCGTGCCGCCGCCACCGGATACCGCCCGCATCGTCTCGGGAGATCCCTCGCTTTACGGCGCCGCCCTGTGGCTAATGACCGGCGGCTCGTACAGCGTGCAAGTCACCGTGACGGGCTCGCTGGGCCACGGCACCGCCATCGTACCGGTGCAGGCGATCGCGACGCGGCGGCTGGAGCTCCAGAAACCCGTGGCGGTGGGTCTCGCGGCGTTCGGCGCGTTCCTGTTCATCGGGGCGCTGACCATCATCGCGGCGGCGGTCCGCGAGGCGCCGCTCGCCCCCGGGGTGGAGCCGGATCCCGCCCGGGTGCGACGCAGCCGGATCGCCAGCGGCGTCGGGGGAGTCCTGCTGTTGGCCGGCGTGCTCGGCGGGTGGAAGTGGTGGAACGGGGTGGACGCGGCCTTCACACGCCAAATCTACAAGCCGCTCGCATCCACGACGGCGGTGCGGACCGACGGCGGGCGGCCGGTGCTGCGGTTCAGCATCGTCGATTCGAACTGGATCCAGCGGCGCGTGACGCCGCTCATCCCCGACCACGGACACCTGGTGCACCTGTTCATGGTGCGCGACGATCTCGGCGCCTTCGCCCACCTTCACCCCGTCTTCGTGGATTCCAACACCTTCGACGCGACGCTGCCGCCGCTCCCCGCCGGCCGCTACCGCGTGTACGCCGACATCACACGCGAGAGCGGCTTCGCCGAGACGCTGACCGATACCGTCGTGTTGGCGGGGATCGCCGGCAATTGGCGGCCGACGGATACGGACGACGCCTGGTGGACGGAGAACTCCAAGACGCTCGAGGACGGGTCGCACATGAGCTGGGAGCGCGGGGACCCGGCGCTGATCGCGGGGCAGGACGCTCCGCTGCGATTCACGGTCCGGGCGCCCGACGGCCGGCCGGCCGCGCTCGAACCGTACATGGGGATGGCCGGCCATCTCCTGCTCACCCGCGACGACGGCTCCGTATTCGTGCACCTGCACCCGCTCGGCACGATTTCCTGGGCATCGCAGCAAACGTTCCTGCTGCGCGGCCCGGCCGACACGGTGTTCGGCACGGTGGGGCTGCGGTTGACGGAAATGGAACGCAGCGGACAGATGGCCGCTGAGAGCGTCGGCAGCACCGTCTCGTTCCCGTACGCCTTCCCGAAGCCGGGCCATTACCGGCTGTGGGTGCAGGTCAAACGCCAGCATCGTATTCTCACCGGCGTCTTCGACGCGGAGGTCCAGTGATGCGCCGTCTTCCCCTGTCGTTCGCTCTGGCCTTCGCGGTCGCGCCGGCGGCCGCCACCCAGGTCAACTACGACACGGTGCAGGTCCGCACGGTGAAGGTCGGCGAAGGCGTTTACATGTTGCAGGGCGCGGGGGGTAACATCGGCCTGTCGGTGGGCGGCGACGGGGCGGTCCTCGTCGATGACCAGTACGCTCCGCTCTCGGACAAGATCAAAACGGCCGTCGCCGCACTCGGCGGACCGATCCGGTTCGTCCTCATCACGCACTGGCACTGGGATCACAACGGCGGCAACGAGAATTTCGCCAAGAGCGGCGCGGTGATCGTCGCGCACGACAACGTGCGGCGCCGACTGAGTACCGAGCAATTCGTGGCGGCGTTCAAACAACGCGTCCCGCCATCGCCGGTCGCGGGGCTGCCGGTCGTGACGTTCACGGACGCGCTGAGCTTCTATCTCAACGGCGATTCGATCAACGTCTTCCACGTCGCCCCGGCGCACACCGACGGCGATGCGATCATCTGGTTCCGCCGCGCCAACGTCATCCATATGGGCGACACGTTTTTCAACGGCCGCTACCCGCTGGTCGATCTGTCGAACGGCGGATCGATCGACGGCATGGTCGGGGCCGTGGATCGCGTGCTCGCGCTCGCTGACGCCGACACCAAGATCATCCCCGGCCACGGCCCGCTGGGCGACCGCGCCGCGCTCCAGACCTACCGGAACATGCTGGCCACGATTCGCGACCGCATCCGCCAGGCCGTGGCGGCGGGGCAGACACTCGAGCAAGTGCAGGCCGCGAAGCCGACCGCGGAATTCGACGCGGTCTGGGGGAATGGGAGGATCACGCCGGCGCTGTTCGTGGAGATCCTGTACACGGATCTCGCCGCGAGACGGTGAGAACCGACAACGCTCTTTGAAACACCAAACCCGGGGCTAACCGCTCCCCGGGTCGGCGGGCCGGGCGAAGAGGCCGTCACTCTTCGACCGCGACCGACTGCGCGGAATACTACCCCGGGTTCCGCGCCGAAGAGTCACGGCGGCGCCACATTCTTGTCAGGAACCGGTCAGGGCCGGAACGGCCGCGGTTGCCCCCGGCCCGTCACGCGGTGAATCGTTAAGCCATGGCGGCTCCTCCCCGTCCGCGACCCCGCGCGGTGCTGATTTCCGTGATGCTGGTGCTCGCCCTCGGGCTCGCCGGACTGCTGGCGTTCAACGCCCAGGCGACGTTCCGCGATCACCGCAAGACGGCCGAGCGCGTGCTGCAGGACTACGCCCGCTTGGCGGCCGCCCGGTTCGCCCAGCGCACCGCCCAGAACCTCTATTACATGGCGTGCTGGCCGGTGGTCGAGGCGTTCGCGCGCAGCGGCGCGGCGGACCACCCCCACAAGCTCCCGGCGCCCGCAGCCATCGCCGGCGGTCTGGACAGTGTGTCCGCGGCGTTCGTGCGGCACGCGCGCTACTCGTTCAGGCTGGACCTCGCCTCGGGCAAGCTGACGAGCGCCGGCGGCCAGCCGAGTCCCGCCGTGCGGCGCTGGCTGCGCGACACGATCCCGGGTCACATCAGCGCAGTCTATATGAAGGAAGAGCACGTGGCGGCGCTGGTGGATTCCGTGGACGGCAAGACGCGACTGGTCGTGTACACCGTCGCCAAGCCCGACCGCGCCGGCGCGAAGCCGGTGGTGCTCGGGGTCGACATCGACCCGCTGGCGATGGTGCCGTTCTACACGATGAGCGCCGAGAAATTCCCGCTGCTCCCGCGCCCGCTGACCGGCGGGGTCATCTACGATTCGCTCGGCTCGCTCGAGGTCACGGACCTCGGGGGCCGGGAGTTGTACCATTCGCCGGTGCGGTACGAGCCGATGTTCACCGGCCGCGACACCATGGAGGCCATGATGGCTGGCCTGCCCGTCCAGGTGACGCTGCGGCCCGATATCGCGAACAAGCTGGTCATCGGCGGCCTGCCCCGCTCGCACCTGCCGTTCGTGCTGGGCGTGCTCCTGCTCACGGCGGGCCTCATCGTCACCGCCCTGGTACAGCTGCGCCGCGAGACCGAGCTCGCGCGGCTGCGCACCGACTTCGTGTCCGGCGTCTCGCACGAGCTGCGCACGCCGCTGGCGCAGATCCGCATGTTCGGCGAGACGCTGCTGCTGGGCCGCGTGCGCAGCGACACCGAGCGGCGCCGCTCGCTGGAGATCATCGACCAGGAGGCACGGCGGCTCACGCACCTCGTGGAGAACCTGCTGCATTTCTCGCGGTCCGAGCGGCAGGCGCACCGCGTGGCGCCGGAGCCGACCTGGATGGCGCCGCTCGTGCGGTCGATCGTCGAGGCGTTCGCGCCGCTGGCGGTGCCGCGCCGCGTGCGGCTGCGCGCCGACATCGCCGAG
>DATEGA010000020.1:0-3405 GCA_035280345.1 bacterium
CGCTGCTCGCGAGCTATCTCCATCTGCTGCACATGGCGAAGCGCGACTTCGTTTTTTGGATCACGATCATGTTCTTCGTGAGCAACGTCGTCCAAGTCGCGAGCTACGCGCACCTCGGCCTATACGCCGGGTCCGTTCTGACCCTGGCCCTGATCGGCTGCGTGCCGATGGCGATCGGCACCTGGTCGGGTATGGTGCTCCAGGACCGCCTGGATCCCGAGGTGTTCGGCCGCATTGTGCTCGGTATCGTGTTCGTCGCGTCGGTGAATCTGTTGGTCCGCGGCCTGCTGCGGTAGGCGGGCCGCCGCCGTTCACCGGCACGCGCGGCGCGCCTAGGAATATTGACCGGTCGCCGCTGCCGAGGTTAGATAGGGAGCAGTAACAGGAGGGAGCGCGGACGATGAAGGCCGTCATCCGGACCGTGTGCGCGCACGACTGCCCCGACATGTGCTCGCTGCTCGTCCATGTCGAAGACGGGCGCATCACGCGTGTGCAGGGCGATCCAGATCAGCCGTTCACGGCGGGCTTCGCCTGCGCGAAGGTCAGCCGCGAGCACGAGCTTGTCCACTCGTCCGAGCGGCTCGCGCAGCCGCTGCGCCGGACCGGGCCGAAAGGAAGCGGTGCGTTCGCGCCCATTACCTGGGACGCGGCGCTCGACGAGATCACGACGAAGTGGCGCGCGATCATCGAGCGCGACGGCCCGCTCGGCATCCTCGGCTACTGCTACAGCGCGCACCAGGGTGTCTTCAACCGCGGCCTGCTGCTCGCGTTGTTCCATGCGCTCGGCACGACCCGCCTCATCGCCGGCACCGTCTGCGACTCATGTTCCGACCAGGCGTGGGATGCGACGCTCGGCCCGGTGGGCGGCGCGGATCCCGAGTCCGTGCACCTGTCGGATCTCGTGATCGCGTGGAGCGCGGACCTCGTGACCACCAACGTGCACTTCTGGGCGAAGGTCGAAGAAGCGCGTCGCGGCGGGACCAAGCTCGTGGTGATCGATCCGCGCCGCAGCCGGACCGCGGCGCACGCCGACTGGCACCTCACGCCCACGATCGGGACCGACGCCGCGCTGGCCCTCGGCATGATGCACGTGCTCGTTCGCGACGGACTGTGCGACCGGCAGTACCTGGCGCGCGAAACGACGGGCTTCGAGCGGCTCGAGCGCGACGTGCTGCCGCGGTTTTCGCCGGACCGCACCGCGAAGATCACCGGCATCCCCTCCGCGGAAATTGAGCGCCTGGCCGTCATGTACGGCGGCGCCCGCGCGCCGTTCATCCGCCTGGGCTGGGGCATGTCCCGCAGCGTGCAGGGCGGCCAGGCGATCCGCGCGGTCGCCCTGCTCCCCGGCGTCACGGGCGCGTACGCGAGGCCGGGTGGGGGTGCACTGCTGAGCACGTCGGGGGGCTTCGGCTTCTCGCTCGATCCGATCCGCAAGCCCTCCGGTCCCGAGTCGGTGCGCATGGTCAACCACTCGCGCCTCGGCCAGGCGCTGCTGACACTGGACAATCCGCCGATCCGCGCCGTGTTCGTGGCCGGCAACAACCCCGCCGTCACCTGTCCCGACGCCGGCGCAGTGCGTCGCGGGCTCGCACGCGACGACTTGTTTACCGTTGTGCACGCGCCGTTTCTCTCGGACACCGCCAGGTACGCGGACGTCGTGCTGCCGGCCGCGACCTTCCTCGAGACCGAGGATTTCTACCGCGCGTACGGCGCTTACTACATGCAGTTCGGACCACGGGCGATCGAGCCGGTCGGTCAGGCGTGGCCGAACGCGAGGCTGGCGCAGGAACTCGCGCGGCGCCTCGGTTTGCGGGACGCCGTCTTCTCGATGACGACCGACGAACTGCTGCGCACGCTGTGGAGCGGCGCGGAGGGTCCGGCGGCGGCGGTGGACCCCGCGTCGGTTCGCGGGGCCGGACCGATCAAGATCCACGCCAACGGTGGCGGCCAGCGCTTCGCCACGCCGTCGGGCAAGTTGGAGTTTTTCTCGTCCCATCTCGCCGCGGAGGGCCTCCCCCCGATGCCGGACTGGGCGCCCGACGCCGGCGAAGCGGCGGACGCGGCGCGCTGGCCCCTGCGGCTTCTCACCGCGCCGGGGTACTATCAAAGCCACACCGCGTTCTCGGGAAACGAACGGCTTCGCCGCCGCCAGGGCCCCCCGGTGGCGGTTCTCCACCCTTCCGACGCGGAGCGCCGGAGGCTGCGCGACGGAGACGCGGTGGAACTCTACAACGACCGGGGCGCCGTCGGCCTCGTGCTGCGGGTGAGCGACGAGGTCCCCGCCGGGATTGTGCTGGTGCCCGGCCAGCGGCCGACCAGCGAGGCGCACCACGGCACGGTCAACTTGCTCTGTTCCGACCGGTACACCGACATCGGCGAGGGGGCCACGTACCAAAGCACCTTCCTCGACGTCCGTCCGGCGCAATAATCCGGCGCGCGGCGCCGTTTTGCCGCATAGGGCCGGTTAGCCCAGGCGCGGCCCGGCGGGCGTCAATCTCACGCCGCATGGCTCGCCGGAGGGTTGAACATGACACAGCCAATCGCGACCACGAGGGCCGGCACGCGACCCGCCGGCGCAACTGATACGCTCGAGGCGCTCCGGCGAATGCGCTACGCGGTCGAGGGCTCAGAGGAGATCCGCGTGCGCGGCGCCTGTTCCGTCGAGCGGCTGGTGGCGATCGGCTGACTCCCGCGGCGCCACGCCGGAAGCGCGCGGCAGCCCCCCGCCGGCCGGGCGAGGTCCGCCAGTTGCGCGTGCTGGCGTCGATCGCGGAAGCGCTCAACAGTGCGCCGGACGTCGAGCGCGCACTCGAGCGCACGCTGGCGATGGTGGCCGATCTTCTCGGCCTCCGCACCGGCTGGGTGTGGCTGATCGACCCCGAATCGGGCCGCTGGTACAACGCGGCGGCGCAGAATCTCCCGCCCTACCTTCGGAAGCCGGTCCGCATGGCGGGCCGTTCCTGCTGGTGCATTGAGAGCTTCGGCGAGGGCGAGCTCACGCCGAAGAACATCGACGTGATCGAGTGCAGCAGGCTGCGCCCCGCGGTCCGGCAGCAGGCCACCGAGCTGACGCGCGGTCTGGCCTACCACGCCAGCATCCCGCTCTACTTTCAGGACCGGCCGCTCGGCATCATGAACGTGACGGGCCCCGCCTGGCGGCGCCTGACGGCTGAGGAATTGCGGCTCCTCTCGACGATCGGCTATCAGGTTGGGATCGCGATCGAGCGTGCCAGGCTCGCGGAGCGCAGCGCGCGCCTCGCCCGCGCCGAGGAACGCACGCGGATCGCCCGCGAGATCCACGATACGCTGGCCCAATCGCTCACTGCGATCACCCTCCAGCTCGAGGGCGCGGCCCGGGCCGTCGACGCGAACCCCGAACGGGCCAAGGCGCGCGTCGGGCGGGCG
>DATEGA010000021.1:0-51269 GCA_035280345.1 bacterium
CGGCCAGGCGGCAGCCGTGCCGGCATGCAGCGTCCCCGCGGCCCCGGCGAGTAGAGTGCCCAAGAAGCGCCGGCGGCCCAGGCGCGCGTCCTTGCCGAAGTTGTCGTTCTGCATCAGGAGCCTCCGGCGGCGCTGGCGTGCGCGCCACGTACAGAAGTACGGGTCGTTTCGACATCTGGGTTCCGTGCCCCCGGTGAATCGGGCGGGAGCAGCAGCGCGATCGCGAGCGCGGCGAGCGGCAGCAGCGCGGTGACGTCGAGCGCCCGCAGCACGCCCCAACGGTCCGCGATCGCGCCCAGGAGGGTCGTGCCGATGCCACCGGTGCCCACCGCGAAGCCGATGATAAGGCCCGAAATGAGACCGATCCGCCCCGGAATGACGGACTGCGCCATAACCATGACGACGGCGAATGTGCTGACCGCGGCCATGCCCGCGATCAGCGCCGCGGCGAGACCGAGCGGGCCGACCGCGCGCGGCATCAGCCACAAGAGCGGCGGCAGGATCGCCATTGAGACGAGCAGCATGCGCCGGCGTCCCCAGCGGTCCGCGGCCATACCGCCGAGCAACGTGCCGACCGAGCCCGCACCGAGAAAGACGCTGACCAGGAGGCCCGCATACGTGGGCGTGAGGTGGACCCCGGCGAAGTACAGCGGAATAAAGCTCGACTCGCCGGTCGACATCCAGGAACGCAGGATCACGAAAGTAACCAGGAGGCCCAGCAGGGTGGGGGCGCTCATGCGTGCGCACCGCCCGGCAGGTGGCTCTGATTTCATGGTTGCCCGCCGGAAAGTCGGCGGGTCCGCCGGCACGGCGGACGTGCGGCTACCCGCTTCCTCCGGCGCGATCGCACGCGCGGTCTCGTGCCACTCCGCTTCGAGCTCGCTGCGCCGGCGCGGCGAGCCGACCAGCCATAGGATCACGGCGGCCGGAATACTGAACACCGGCATATAGAGCAGGCCCCTCAGGCCGGCGAGGTGAAGCGCGATGCTCGCGGCGGCGGGACCGAAACCGTAGCCGACGTTTCCCCCCGCAGAAAAGTACGACATGCCCGTCGCGCGCCGCTCGCCGCTCGCGAGTCCCGCCCACCGGTATCCTTCGGGATGAAACGCCGCCACGCCGAGCCCGCAGACGAAGATCATCACCATCATGACCGCGAAGTGGTGGGCGGCTACGGCGAAGATCATGCCGGTGCCCGAGATCAGCGCCCCGGCGGGCATGAGCCAGCGCATGCGCACGCGATCGCTCAGCACGCCGAATGCGGGTTGTACGATCGAGGAGCTGATATTAGCCATGAGCACCACGATGCCGACATCCGTGTAGGATAGATGGTACTGCGCCTTAAACAGGGGCAGCAGCGCGGGCAGTGCGCCTTGCGACAGATCGGTCGCGAAGTGGCCGTAGCTCAACTGGAAGAGAACGCGGCGGTTCACAGGCGGTGCTCGTTCGACGAACGATCGGTGCCGGCCTCCCCCGCGGAGGCCTGAGACGAGGAGGCAACGTGAAGCGGAATGAGATTTTTGCCACCGCCGGCGGCGTCGTGGTTGCCGCGCTCGTCGCCGCGCTGGTGGGCGGGGCCGCCCGCGGAGCGGCGTCACAAGGCCCGGTGGCGCGCGTGTCCGGCGAGCGCGCGTACCAGCACGTGCTCGTGCTCTCGCAGAAGATCGGGCCCCACCCCGGCGGTACGCCGGAAGACCGTACGTCCGGCGAGTACATCGCCGCGCAACTCACACGGGATGGATGCACCGTCGAGTGGCAGGAGTTCACGTTCCCGTACTTTCACGTTCGGCGCGTCGCGCTCACAGTTCCGGACGGTGGTCCCGCGCTGCATCCACGCGCGATGGAATACTCGGCGTCCACGCCGGAGGCCGGGCTCAACGCGGAGTTGGTGGACGCGGGGCTAGGGCGGCCGGGCGATTTCGGCGGCCAGGCTGCGGCGGGGGTGCCGATGCGCGGCAAGATCGCTTTGGCGCGGCGCGGTGAGATGACGTTCCGGCAGAAGGCGGAGAACGCCGCCGCCGCGGGCGCCGCGGCGATGATCGTCTACAATTCCCAGCCGGACCAGATTTACGGCACGCTGGGACGGTCGACGCGCATTCCTGTCGTGTCGCTGTCGGGTTCCGAGGGCCAGCGGCTGCTCGACCGGGTCCGCTCGGGCCGCACGATCGTGCATCTCGACGTGCAGACCGTGAACGAGCGGCGTACGACCTGGAACATCGTGGGCACGAAGGCCGCCTCGGGCCGCGCGCCCGGCGGCGATCCCGGAAAGATTCTGATCATCGGCGCGCACCGCGACACCGTCGCCGAAGCGCCGGGCGCGAACGACAACACCTCCGGCGTTGCCGCGACGCTCGAAACGGCGGAGGTGCTGAAGGACGTGCCGCTCGCTGTCACGGTCCGGTACGTCTTCTTCGGTGCCGAAGAAGACGGACTCTATGGGTCGGCGGAGTACGTCAAGCACCTCGAGCGCGGGCGCATCGCCGGCATGATCAACCTCGACATGGAGGGCGTCGGCGAGCGGCTGATCCTCGCTGGTAAGGGCGACGACACGCTCGTTCGGACCGCGGCGCATGTAGCCGGGGACCTCGGCATTCCCGTTGAGGTCCACACGGCCGAGGGCGGCAGCGACCACGTGAACTTCGAGCGGGCCGGAGTGCCGGTCGTGTTTGTCTTCCGCCCGGACGACCAGTATTACGATACGCCGCGCGACACGGTGGATCGGGTGTCGCCGGCGCTCCTCGAGGCGTCTACGAAGCTAGCGGTCGCGACGGCGCTGGCGGCGGCCCAGACAAAATAGGATGAAGGGGAGCGCGGTCCGGCCCGACTACTCTCCGGACGGGCCGAACATCGCGGCTTCGTCGGCACGCGGGTAGCGGTAGGTCTCGGCGGACGTGAACCACAGGCCGATCTCGTGCTCCGCCTCCTCCACCGTCCCCGAAGCATGGATCAGGTTGCGGACCGGGCGCTGCGCTTCATTGGCGACCGTCGGAGCGTCCGTCGAGAAGTCGCCCCGGATCGTACCGGGATTGGCAAAAACGGGAAGCGTGGCGCCGACGAGTTTGCGGGTCACGCTGACGGCGTGGACGCCTTCCAGCACTGCCGCGACGATCGGCGTCGTCATCATGAACTCGATCAGCCAGGCGCGCACGCGCCGTCCGATCTCGAGCGCGTCGTCCGTTCCCATCCGCGCCTTGACGTCCCAGCCGTACGTCTCGAAGGCCTCCTTCGTCTTTCCTCCGATGGTCCGCACCCAGTCCTCATTGGACGGATAGTGGCGTTCGAGGGTGGCGCGCTCCGCCCGCAACATGCGCAGCGCAACGATCTTGAGCCCGGCCCGTTCCAACCGGACCAGGATCTCGCCGGTCAGCGCGCGCTGCACTCCGTCGGGCTTGACGAGGATCAGGGTGCGTTCGTGTCGGACGTCGGCCATGATCGCCTCCGTGAGTTAGAAACCGATCGCACAGCCGTCCGCGCGCGGGTCCGACCCGCCGGCGTAGACGCCGCGTTCCGCGTCCACCTGGATCGCCTGCACGCCGCCCGTCCCGGGGCGGGGCGTGACGACGCGGTGCCCCCGGCGTCGCAACTCCTCGTAGGTCTCGCTGGGAAATCCGGCTTCCATTCGTAACTCGAACGGGGCGTCCACCGACTCGGGGTCGGTCGTGGGGAAGCTGAACCAGCGCGGCCGCTCCACCGCGTCCTGGATGTTGAGGCGATGGGCCGTGAGGTTCATCAGCACCTGGAAGTCCCATTGGGCCTGGGCGTCTCCTCCGCGGGTCGCCCAGGCGAGCGCCGGCCGTCCGCCGCGCGTCGCGACAAAGGCCATCAGGGTATGCATCGTTCGCTTGCCGGGAGCGATCTGGTTGGGGTGGCCCGGCACCAGACTGAAGCCCCGGCCCCCGCGGTTGTTCAACAAAATGCCCGTCCCGTCCACGACCTCGCCGCACCCGAACATCGACGAAATGCTGGTGATCCACGACACGACATTGCCGTGCCGGTCGGCGACCGCAAACGCGCTCGTGTCGCCCGCGGCCTCGGGGAGGGCGCCGGGCGCGGCGGCGTCGATCGCCCGGCGGGAATCGAGCGCGGCCCGCCGCGTCTTCGCATACGCCGGATCGAGCAGACGGTCGAGCGGATTCGAGCGAAAGCGCGGGTCCCCGATGTAGGCGAGGCGATCCGCGAAGGCGAGCTTCTTCGCCTCGACGCCGAGGTGCACCGCGTCGGCGGAGCCCCAGGGCAGCGCGCCGAGATCGTCGTCGCCGAGAATGTTGAGCATCTCGAGGAGCGCGAAGCCCTGCGACGGCGGGGGCGTCGTATGCACGACGAGGCCGCGGTACCGGACCGCCACCGGATCCGCGATCTCGGACCGGTACGCGGCCAGATCCTCGCGCGTCATGAGCCCGCCGTGCCCGCGCATGTACGACGCGATTTTCTCCGCGAGCGGCCCGTCGTACAGCGCGCGCGGTCCCTCCGCGGCGATCGTTTCGAGCGAGCGGGCGAGATCGCGCTGCACGAGGATGTCGCCCACCCGCGGCGGGCGGCCGTCCGGCAGATAGACGCGCGCAGACGACGGGAACCGTCGCAGCAGGTCCGCCGACTCGGCGAACCATGCCGCCAGCCGTTCGCTCACCGGGAACCCCGAGTCCGCGTAATGGATCGCGGGCGCGAGTAGGCGGTCGAGCGCGAAGCGGCCGCTGCCCCACCGCTCGAGCGCCATCGCCATCGCGTCGACGGCGCCCGGCACAGACGGCGAGAGCATGCCCCGCAGCGGCATCACGGTGTGTCCGCGCGCTGCGAACCACGCCGGCGTCGCGGCCTTCGGTGCGGCGCCGCTCCCGAGCAGCGTGGTGACCTTTCCCGCCGCGGCGTCGTAGTACGTTACGAACGTGTCGCCGCCGGCGCCGTTCATCATCGGACAGACCACGCCGAGCATGCCGGAGACGCAGACCGCGGCGTCGATCGCGTTCCCGTCTTGCTCGAGGACCGCGAGTCCCGCGGCCGACGCGAGAGGGTGGTCGGTGGCCACCATGCCGCGGCGCGCGAGCACCGCGCTGCGTCCCTGTTTCCACTCCGCCATGTTGCGCGCTCCGTTTGACATCCGATGGCCGATCGGCCCGCCTGTTATTAGACTGCTGCGCGCCGATCACCTCGGTCGTGCGGAAGGAAGCGCTCCGGTATACGCCAATCCTCTGTGCCGTGCGCTGGCCCACCGCGCCCGCCGTTGCCCTCATCCTTCCGCTGCTCGCGGCGCTCGCGGTCGACGAGCATACGGAGGTGTCGCCCGCGTCCGCAGCGTCTGGCCCAGCGTTTGTCGTCGGCGCGCCGGTGATGATCGCGCGGGGCGCAACCAGCGATGCGACGGCCTCCAACAACGCGGTGAAGCTCTTGCGCACGGGCGGCCTGCTCGTCGCGGCGTACGCCGGCGGGGCGGGAAGCACACCGCAGATTCTTCTCGCCGCGTCGCGAGACGGTGGCGCGCGCTGGTCGCCGCTCGCGCAGGCCAGCGAAGGCGGCGTGCCGTCGCGGCTCGCCGCGCTCGCGGTCGATGGGTCCGGACATCTGCACGTCGTCTGGACGCGCTACGACGGCGGCGTCGGCAAGATCTACTATCGCGAGTGGGCGCCGGTTCGCGGCGGCCTCGGTACCTGGGAGGCGCCGCAACTTCGCATATCTCCCGGCAACAACTACGCCGGATTTCCGTCGATCGCCCTCGACCGCGCCGGCCGTCCGCAGGTTCTTTGGTACGGGATCCGCGAAGGCCAAACTCCCGTCCCGACCAAGCACGGGTCGATTTACGAGATTCTCTATACCGGCTTCGACGGCCGCGCGTGGTCGCGGGCGGCGCTGATCTCGTCGGGTGTGCCGGATTCGATCAATCCCGCGCTGGCGTCGGACTTCGCGGGACGCCTGCACGCGGTCTGGTACCAGTACAACGGCCGCGTGTACCAGATCCGGTACGCGGAGTACGCATCGGGGTGGGCCGCGCCGGAGGGTGTCTCGCGCACGTCCAGTGACGAGTTCAACCCCGACGTGGCGGCCGACGGCCAGGGACGGCTGAACCTCGTTTGGGAGCAGCACGACGTGCGCGGCTCGACGATTGACTACGCGCGCCGGACCGGCGGGACGTGGGGTGCGCCCGCCGCGCTTTCTGACGCTGTCACGCCGGCATACCATCCCTCGGTGGCGACCGACGCCACCGGCGCGATTTGGGCCGCTTGGGACGCCGATGACGGCCAGATCTACGCGCGCCGGTTCAAGAACGGCTGGGGTCCGGCGCTGCGGCTCACGGCCGACGCCGACAACGCCTACCCGAGCGTCTTCGCCGACGCCGGCGCGCTCGACGTGATCTGGACGCACACCGGGACGGCCGGTGCCGCGGTGTACTTCGCGCGCGTGACCGCGCGCCCGTAACCACCGTGCGCATCCGGCCGGCTCATCGCCCGGGGCCGCAGAGCATCGCGGCGCCCCCGCGGGCCCGCCGGGCGTTCCGCCGGCGCCTTCTCTCGTGGTATGCGCGCTGCGGCCGCGACCTGCCGTGGCGGCGCACCCGCGACCCCTACCGCGTCCTTGTCTCGGAGATCATGCTCCAGCAGACGCAGGTGTCGCGCGTCATTCCGAAGTACCGCGAATGGCTTCACCGCTATCCGTCGCTGGATGTCCTCGCCGGCGCGTCCGCGGGCGACGTGCGCGAAGCGTGGTACCCGCTCGGCTACAACATCCGCCCGTTGCGCCTTCGGGCGATCGCCCGCACCGTCGTCCGGCGGCACGGCGGCCGCCTGCCGCGCAGCCGCGACGGCCTGCTGGCGCTCAAAGGCATCGGCGCCTACACGGCTGGCGCGGTCCTCAGCTTCGCGTTCGGGGAGGACGCGGCGATCCTCGACACCAACGTCCGGCGCGTCCTGCGGCGGGTCTGGGTGGGCGGCGACGAGCCGATTCGCGACCGTGCCCTGTGGGAGTTGGCCGAGCGGCTCCTGCCGCGCGGGCGGACGTACGATTTCAACCAGGCGCTGATGGATCTCGGGGCGACGATCTGCACGGCCCGCCGGCCGCGCTGCGACGCCTGTCCGCTGGCGAAAGTCTGCGCGTCCTATCCGATGTAGCGTTACAGCCCCGTGGCGTGGAAGCCGTTGTCGACGAACAGTACCTCGCCGGTGATGCCCCGCGAGAGCGGACTCGCCAAGAACACCGCTGCGTCGGCGACCTCGCCGGGGTCTGTGTTGCGGCGGAGCGGCGCGCGTTCTTTCATCACGTCGAGGATCCGGCTGAACCCCTGGATCGCGCGGGCGGACGCGGTCTTGATCGGGCCCGCGGAGATCGCGTTGACGCGATAGCCGCGCGGTCCGAGATCCGCGGCGAGGTAGCGGACGTTCGCTTCGAGGGCCGCCTTTGCGACCCCCATCACGTTGTAATTAGGCATCACCCGCGTCGAGCCGATGTAGGTCAGCGTCACGAGGCTCGCGCCCGGCCGCAGGAGGGGCAGCAGATGGCGCGCCACCGCGACGAACGAATACGCGCTCACGTCGAGCGCGAGACCGAAGCCGGCCCGCGAGGTGTCCACGAACGCGCCGCCGAGGTCTTCGCGGTTCGCGAAGGCAATCGAGTGGACGATCGCGTCCAGCGCGACCCCGTCCGCGGCGAGGGTCTTCGCCAGCGCGGCGAGGGACTCGTCCTGGGTCACGTCGCACGGCAGCACGCGCGCCGCGTCGAGCGTCCCGGCCAACTCGCGGACGTCTTCTTCCTGGCGGTCGCCCTGGAACGTAAAGACGAGCCGCGCGCCCTCGCGGGCGAGCGCCTGCGCGACCGCCCAGGCGATACTCCAGCGGTTGGCCACGCCCATCACGATCGCCGTCTTGTCCGTAAGCAAGCCGCTCATCGCGCCGCCCTCCGCGTCGTCGTGGTGCGCCGGCGCCCGGCGCGCCCCGTCTTCCGTTTCACCGCGGCGGGGCCGCGCTGTGCGCGTCCCGTCTTCCGTTTCGCCGCGGCGGGGCCGCGCTGCGCGCGTCCCATCATCCAGGGCGGCGAGCCGAGATAGCGCGCCGACGGGCAGAGGTCGCGCAGCGGACACTCCGGGCACGTCGGCTTGGCCGCCGTACAGAGCTCGCGGCCGAAGAAGATCAGCCGCAGCGAGAAGTCGCTCCATTCCTTGGGCGGCAACAGGGTCATGACGTCCTGCTCGATTTTGTCAGGATCGTCGTTAGCGGTCAGCGCGAGCCGGCGCGACAGCCGCCGGACGTGCGTGTCCACCACGATGCCGGGAACGCCCGCCGCGCCGAGTACGACGTTCGCGGTCTTGCGGCCGACGCCCGGGAGGGCCACCAGTTCTTCCATGGTGCCGGGCACGTCGCCGCCGTGGCGCTCGAGCAGCGCATGCGCCATGCCCTGGATCGCACGCCCCTTCGCGTGGAAGAAGCCGGTGCTGTGGATCATCTTCTCGAGTTCGCTCGGGGCCGCGCCGGCGTAGTCGGCGGCCGTGCGCCACCGGGCGAAGAGGGCGGGGGTGACGCGGTTGACCATTGCGTCGGTGCTCTGCGCCGAGAGGATCGTCGCGATCAGCAGCTCGAGGCGGTTGCCATGGCGCAGCGGGATCGCGACGTGCGGGTACCGCTTCGCCAACCGCGCGGCGATCTGCCGCGCCCGTCGTGCGCGCGCGGCACAGCTCTCCTTAGGCGGTGCCGGAGACCTGCTGGCCACGGTTTCCGATGTACCCCAGCGCTGCCATCTCTGTCAAGGAGGGGCCCGCCGCGCCGTTGAAAGCGCGGGGCGAGGAGGTGGTCCGCATGAACGTTGCCGGCCGATTGGATCGTGTCAGGCAGTCGATGCAGGAGCGGCGGATCGACCTTCTCGCGGTCGCGCCGGGGGACGACCTTCATTATCTGCTGGGTTACACGCCGCACGCCGACGAGCGGCCGTGCTACCTGCTGCTCTCGCGCGGGGGCGCGGCGTTCGTGGTGCCGAGTCTCAACGCCGCGCAGGCGGAGCAGCACGTGCAGTTGCCCCTGTTCACATATACCGACGCGGAAGGACCGGCGACGGCCCTCGCGGCGGCGCGGTCCAAGGCCGGGGAGCTTTCGCCACGCCGGCTCGGCGTGGACGATACCATGCGCGCGGATTTCGTGCTGACGCTGCAGGCGGCGTACCCGGATGCGCGCCTCACCCTCGGGTCCGAGGCCACGGCGCCGGTGCGCATGCGCAAGGACGCGGACGAAATCGAGACCCTGAAGCGATCGTCCGAGCACGCCGACCGCGCCGTTCAGGATGTCTGGGCCGCGTGCCGCGCGGGCGCCACAGAACTGGAACTCGCGGAGGTGGCGGCGGCGTCCTTCCGCCGCTCCGGCTCCCAGGAGGTGCTGTTCACCGTGATCGCGTCGGGACCGAACGGCGCCTTTCCGCACCACAGTCCGGGCCCGCGGCGCCTCGCCTCGGGCGACGCCGCAGTCATCGACATCGGCGGCCGTTTGAACGGGTACGCCTCAGACATCACCCGGATGGCGGTTCTCGGAGCGCCGTCAGCGCGGTACCGGCAGGTGCACACGATCGTGGATGAGGCGGTGCGGGCGGCGATCGAGATCATCAAGCCGGGCGTGCCGCTCAAGGAGGTGGACCTCGCCGCACGCGGCGTGATCGAGCGCGGCGGCTTCGGGCAGTACTTCGTCCACCGCGTCGGCCACGGGCTCGGTATTTCGGGCCACGAGCTGCCGAGCGTCACGCACGAGAACGCGATGCCGATCGACGAGGGGTTTGTCTTTTCCGTCGAGCCCGGCGTCTATCTGCCCGGGGAGTTTGGGATCCGTCTCGAGGAGATCGTGTACGTGGGCCGCGCGGGCGCGCATCGGCTGAGCGCGCTGCCGCGCGACGTGCACATCGTCTGAGACCGCGAGGCGAACGGCCCGCCGCCGATTAGCCGAGTCCGCTCCGGTCGAAAAACTCGAGCAGCGTCCGCACCCGGACGATCTTGCTGCCGAGGACCGCGGGATCGAATCGATTGTAGGGGCGGTCGATCAGGTACACGGCGGTGGCGCGCGAGTAGTACTGCGTGAACACGGCATTGCCCGCCTTGTCGTCCAGGAGGACGTCCGCGCGCACGGCTTTGGCGATTTCGCCCTTCGCTCCGGAGACGATGACGGTCGGCGACGACACGCCGTGGTGGCGAAGCCAGGTCTCAGTCTGGACTTTGGCGCCGACGCCGAATCGGTTGGTGACGAAATAGAAATCGTGCGCCCGGGCCGCGGAGGCGAGTTGCGCCAACTCCTCCGGCGAGGCAAGCGGCGCGAGATCCTGCCAGAACGTGGGGCTTACTTTCGCGGCCTCAAGCGCCTGCCTGTACTGGTCGTCCGTGAGGCCCTCGTAGGAGTCCCACGCCTTTTGGTCGAGCGTCGTATAGACGGGCGTCCCGAACATCCGGCTCGCGAGCGTCGTAAAGCCGAGGATAAAGTCGGCCAGCACTCCGTCGATGTCGAGAACCACCCGCACCGAGTCTGCCCCGGACTTCATCCGAGGCCGCTCCGTCCGCGGGCGAAGACCGCGACCGCGGCCTCGTGGATCAGGCCGTTGGTCGCCAGGATCAGGCCGGCGCCGGGACCCGGGAGTGGACGGCCGCGGAGGTCGCTCACGCGTCCGCCGGCTTCCTCGACGAGCAGCATACCGGCGCCGAAATCCCAGGCCTTGGGGCCGATCTCCCAGTACCCTTCGAGATGACCGGCGGCGACGAACGCCAGCCCGAGCGCCGCGGATCCCATGGCGCGGACCACTGCCGCCTCGAGCCGGATATTCACGAAATGGTCGATGTTGATGCGCGATTCGACGACGTTGTGGGGGAAGCCGGTACTGAATCCGGCATGCCGCATCGACGAGACGGCCGACACGCGCAGGCGTCGCCACGGCGTGAGGTCACCCCAGGCGTCCGGGGGGGCGGGAAGGTCGCCCACGGACGCGGCGTAGGCGCCCCGGCAGCGCTCGGCCGCGTAGATCTCGCCGGCGATAGGGTTATAGACCACGCCAAGCACGATCCCGGCGTCCTCTACGCTGAGCGCGATGCTGACGCAGAACCAGGGGATGCCGCGGGAGAAATTCGATGTGCCGTCGAGCGGATCGACGAGCCAGGTCTGCGCCGCCCGTCCACGCAGGCCGCCTTCCTCTCCGAGGATCGCGTGGGCGGGAAAGGCCGCCTGGAGTATGCCGACCACCGCAGCCTCGGCGGCGCGGTCGGCTTCAGTGACCGGGTCGTTGGGGCCCTTGTAGTCGACGTGTTCGATGCGCCGGAAGAAGCGACGGTGGACCTCGCCCGCCGCGTGCGCGGCACGGAGAGCGGCGACGGCCGTTGGGGAGAATGCCGGCATAACGATATTCCTAGCTTCGACGTGGGGGACCGAACTCCGGCCCGACCGAGTGCAGGCATGCCGATCCGCGCCGGTCGACGTGAGATAGCGAAGGGGCCGCACGAGGCGGCGGCCAAGATACCCCAGGTCATGGCGGGTACCCCGCTCGACGGCATTTGGACGGGCCCGATCCCCACGATCGAAGACGTGCTCGCGGCACGACGGATCGTGGCTCCTCATCTGTACCGCACGCCGCTGATCCATGCCCCGGCGCTCGACCGGATCCTCGGCGCGCGGGTCTACGTCAAGTGCGAGAACACGCTGCCCACCGGCGCGTTCAAGGTGCGCGGCGGTATCAACCTGATCAGCCGGCTCACCCCGGAGGAGCGGCGGCGCGGCGTCATCACGGCCAGCACCGGCAACCACGGGCAGTCCATCGCCTACGCCGCGCGGCTCTTCGGCGTGCCGGCGATCATCGGCGCCCCGGATGGCGCCAACCCCCTCAAGGTCGCGGCGATGCGCGCACTCGAGGCGGAGGTGGTGCTGCGAGGCCGCGACTTCGACGAGTCCCGCGAGTGGGTCGAACAGACCGCCAAGGCGGAAGGCTACCGCTACATCCACTCCGCGAACGAGCCGCTGCTGATCGCGGGCGTCGGGACGCTGAGCCTGGAGGTGATGGAAGACCTCCCGGACGCCGATGTCATTATCGCCCCGGTCGGCGCCGGCAGCGGGGCCTGCGGGCACTGCATCACCGCCAAGACGCTGTCGTCGCGGGTCCGCGTGATCGGCGTGCAGGCCGAGGGCGCACCGCCCGTCTACCGGACGCTTACCGAGCGCCGAATGGTCTCGCTCGACCGGATGGATACGTTCGCGGAGGGTATCGCCACGCGCGTGCCGTTCGCGCTGCCGGTGACGATCATGAGCCGTCTTCTCGACGAAGTCGTACTGGTGAGCGACGAGGATCTGCGCCGGGCAGTCGTGCTGCTTGGCGAGGCCGTGCGGCAGACCGCGGAGGGGGCCGGCGCGGCCTCGACCGCGGCGGCGCTCCGCCTCAGGGAGCGCTTGCAGGGGAAAACGGTCGTGCTGATTCTGAGCGGCGGCAACATCCCGGTCGAGCAGTTGAGCGAGTTCTATGCCGATCGCGACCGGGTTGCCGGTGTCGCCGCGATGCTGCGGGGGAGGGGTGGGAAGGCGTGACGCACCGCGAGCGGATCGAGACCGCGATCTCCGGCAAGCGCCCCGACAAGGTGCCGGCGGCGCTGTGGCGCCATTTTCCGGAGCACGATCAGAAGGCTGAGCGTCTCGCCGAGGCGCACCTCGCGTTCTACCGCGCCTACGAGCCTGATCTACTGAAAGTCACGCCGGCGAGCGGCTACTACGGTGATGACTGGGGACTGCGGGCCGGTTACAAGCCGAACCGCGAGGGCACGCGGTCAATCAACGACCGTCCGATCAAGAAGCCCGCGGACTGGGGCAGGCTGCGGCGGCTCGACACGAGCCACGGCGTCTACGGGCGCGAGGCGCAGGCGATCCGCCTCGTCGCCGACGCCGTCGGCGCGGAAGTGCCCGTCCTCGAGACGGTGTTTAGCCCGCTCAGCGTCGCCCGAACGCTCGCCGGCGAGCAGGCGACGGTCCGCTATCTGCGCGAGAATCCCGAGGCCCTTCACGAGGGGCTCGAGATCATCACCGACGTACAGATCGCCTTCGCGCGGAACGTCCTCTCCGCCGGCGCCGACGGCCTCTTCTTCTCGAGCCAGATGGCGACGAACGATCTTCTCACCCGCGAGGAGTACGAGGAGTTCGGGCGGCCGTATGACTTGAGAATGCTGGACGAGGCCGGAGCGAGCATCGTGTTTCTGCACATCCACGGCGTCAACGTGATGTTCGATCTGTTCGACGACTATCCGGTCCAGATCGTAAACTGGCACGCGCGCGAGACCGCGCCGATGATTGCTGAGGCCCGGCGACGCATCTCGACGTGTCTGGCCTGCGGCATCGACGCGTGGAACACACTGTCGAAGGGCACGCCGGAGGCCGTCGCGGCGCAGGTGCGGGACGCGGTCGCGCAGACCGGCGGCCGCGGTCACATCGTCACCACCGGCTGCGTGATGCCGATCGATACGCCGGAGGCCAACATCCGGGCGGCGCTGGCGGCCGCCCGAGAAGCCTGAGATGCGGTGGGCGGCTTCCAGGGGGCCTGCCGCCGGGCCCGTCTAAGCCAATATATAAGGTAGGGGCGCGAAGAAGGGACAGACGATGGGCGACAACGTGACCCGGAAGATCCTCGGGACGCATTTGGTGGACGGCCGGATGACGCCGGGAGAAGAAATCGGCATCAAGATTGACGAGATCCTCATCCAAGACATCACCGGCACGGCTGCGATGATGCACTTCGAAGCGATGCGGCTTCACCGTATCCGCTGCCGGGTGGCGTGTTGTTACGGGGACCACAATGTGCTCCAGGTGAGCGAGGAGAACACCGAGGACCACGTCTATCTGGCGTCGGCAGCGCGCAAGTACGGGATTTGGTGGGCGAAGCCGGGCGCGGGGATCGGTCACCAAATTCAACAGGAGCACTTCGCCATGCCCGGCGAGACCGCGCTCGGCGCGGACAGCCACACGCCGCACATCGGCGGCATGGGCGTGTACGCGATGGGCGCGGGCGGCCTCGACGTCGCGGTCGCGATGGGCGGCGGCCCGTACTACCTCGACATGCCGGCCGTCGTGCGCGTGGAGCTTGCCGGACAGCTGCGGCCGTGGTCGACTGCGAAAGACGTGATCCTCGAGATGCTGCGCCGGCTCACTGCGAGCGGAGGGTTCGGCAAGGTGTTCGAGTACGTCGGGGCCGGCGTCCACGCGCTGAACGTGCAGCAGCGCATCACGATCTGCAACATGGGAGCGGAACTCGGCGCGACGACCTCGATCTTCCCGTCGGACGTCGTCACGCGGGACTATCTTGCGACGGTCGGCCGCGGCGACGCGTGGCGGGAGGTGCTGCCCGATCCGGATGCCTCCTACGACGAGTCGATGGAGCTTGACCTCGGCGCGATCGAACCGCTTGTCGCGATGCCGAGCAACCCGGACAAGGCCGTGCCCGTCGGCCAGGCGGCGGGGATCAAGGTGGACCAGGTGATGGTGGGGTCGTGCACTAACGGGTCCTACACCGACCTCAAGGCCGTGGCGCAGATCGTGAAAGGCCGGCGCGTGCATCCCGACGTGACGTTCTTCGTCCACCCGAGCAGCCGGCTCGACGTCGAGGTGCTGGCGCGGGAGGGCCTGCTCACCGAAATGATCGCCGCCGGGGTGAACGTCGAGGCGGCGACGTGCGGGGCGTGCATCGGCGTGGGCCACGTGCCGGCGAAGGGCATGAAATCGCTTCGGGCCATCAACCGCAACTTCAAGGGCCGCACCGGACAGAAAGACGACGAAGTTTATCTCTCGTCGAGCGAGGTCGCCGCGGCCTCGGCGATCGCGGGCGTGATCACCGATCCGCGGACGCTCGGCATCCCGGCGCCGGCCCAAGAGACGCCGCGCCGCCTCCCGCAGGACAATGCAAGCCTGGTGCCCCCGGCGCCGGAGGCGGAGGCTTCTTCCCTCGTGGTCATCAAGGGCGATAACATCGTGGGCATCCCGCTCAAGGGGCCGCTCTCGGCGGCGCTGCGGGGCGAGGTGCTGATCAAGGTCGGCGACGACATCAGCACCGACCACATCATGCCGGCGGGGGCGCAGATCCTCCGCTTCCGGTCCAACATCCCGAAACTGGCGGACTACGTGTTCAACCGCCTCGATCCTGA
The DNA here is from genome assembly GCA_035280345.1 of bacterium. Taxonomy (GTDB): domain Bacteria; phylum Sysuimicrobiota; class Sysuimicrobiia; order Sysuimicrobiales; family Segetimicrobiaceae; genus DASSJF01. The sequence goes on from DATEGA010000021.1 coordinate 15,104, forward strand.
GTTCGTCGCCAGGGCGAAGGCCCGCGGCGGCGGCGTCATCGTCGGCGGCCGCAACTACGGCCAGGGCAGCAGCCGCGAACACGCCGCGATCGCGCCGATGTTTCTCGGCGTCACCGGCGTGATCGTGAAGGCGTTCGCGCGCATCCACCTCGCGAATCTCATCAACTGGGGCATCCTGCCGATGACGTTCGCCGATCCGGGCGCCTACGATGGGATCGCCCAAGGTGACGTGCTGGAGATTCCGGACGCCCGCGCGCAGATCGACGCGGGCGCCGCTCAGCTTACCGTCCGTGACACGACGAAGGGCACGACGTTTCGGGTGAACGTGGCGCTCAACCGCCGCGAGCGGGACTACTTGTTGGAAGGCGGCAAGCTCGCGCACACGAAGGCGAATCCGATTGGATGACCGGCGCAGGTGGGGACCGTCACGGGACGGTAACGGGTGCGGGCCGCGCCCGCGGCGTCGGACGCCGCGCGCCCTAGAGGATTCAAACTTCGGTCCATGAATATCTGTTCGCTTTTTCGAGCGTGGTGACACTCAAGGGAGGCGTCGCATGATGCGTAGAGCAAGCGCGTTGCTGCTCGCCGCGGTCCTGCTCGCGGCCGGGCTCGGAGCCGCGTCGGCGCAGGGCGGGGGAAGCACGCTGCGCGTCGGACTCGACTCCGATCCGCCGAATATGGATCCGCACCGCTCGACCGCCGCGGTGGACCGCCAGGTCTTCCAGAACCTCTACGACAAGCTTGTCGATACCGACCCGAGTCTGACGATCGTCCCCGACCTGGCCACATCTTGGACGATCAGCGCCGACGGCAAGACCGTCACCTTCAAGCTCCGCCAGGGGGTGAAGTTCCACGACGGGACGCCGTTCAACGCCGACGCTGTCAAGTACAACTTCGACCGGATGAAAGACCCGAAGTTCCCGTCCGCGCGGCGGAGCGAGATCCTGCCCGTGACGAGCGTGACGGTCGTCGACGTCTCCACCGTCAGGATCAACCTTGAAAGGCCGTACAGCCCGCTCCTCTATGTGCTGACCGACCGCGCGGGCATGATGGTCTCGCCGGTTCAGGCCCAGAAAGAAGGTACCAACTTCGCGCTCCACCCGGTGGGGACGGGCGCGTTTTCGTTCGTCGAGAAGATTCCGCAAGACCACATTACGCTGCAGCGCAACCCGAATTATTGGGTGAAGGGCGAGCCGCGCGTCGATCGCATCATTTACCGGCCGTTCACCGACGACAACGCGCGCGTCGCAAACGTGAAATCGGGCGACGTGGACATCATCAACACCGTCCCGGCGCCGCAGATCAAAACGCTCACGGCGGACTCGGCCAAATCAGACGCCAAGTACAAGCTCATTCAGCACGGCGCATTCGCGTGGCAGGGCATCTGGCTCAATGTGACTAAGCCGCCGTTCGACAACAAGCTCCTACGCCAGGCGTTCAACGCGACGATTGATCGGAACGCGATCGCGAACGTCGTGCTGCAGGGCGCGGTGTTCCCGGCCTACTCGTTCTTCCCGAACGGCACGCCCGCGTACGATCCGACCTGGAAGATCCCGTCGCGCAACCTCGCGCAGGCCAAGGAGAAGCTGCAGGCGGCGGGCCATCCCGGCGGTTTTGAGTTCACCATTCTGTCGACGCCAGGACAGGTGAACCAGTCCATTCTGCAGGCGGTCCAGTCGATGGCGGCGGAGGCCGGGATTCAAATGAAAGTCTCGTTAATCGAATTCGGCCAGCTGCTCGACGCGACCGATCATCTACAGCACCAGGCTGCGCTGCTCGGTTGGAGCGGACGGCCGGATCCGGATTTCGACATCTATCCGTTCATCACACCGTCCGGGATGGGGTCGTTCAACGACTCCGGATATTCGAACCCGAAAGTCACGGAGCTTCTGGACGCGGCCCGCCTCCTTGGTGATATGAGCCAGCGGCGCCGCGCGTATAGCGAGGTGACGAAGATCCTGGCGGACGACCTGCCGTACGTCTGGCTGTATTTCCCGAAGGAGTACAAGCTCGTCTCCGTCCGCGTCAAGGGCTTCGTGGACCAGCCGGACGGGATGATGCGGTTCCAGGCGGTTTCGGTCGCGCGGTAAGAGGACGTGTCACGCCGGGCCGGCGGGCGGCTCCGCGCCTGCCGCCCCGGCCGGGGCCGGCCGCCGCCACATCCGATGCTCCGCTTCGTCGCCCGCCGTCTGCTCCAGATGGTGCCGGTGCTGTTCTTCGTCAGCGTCATCGTCTTCACGCTCATCAACCTGATCCCGGGCGACGCGGCGCGCCTCTTCCTCGGCGAGGAGGCCTCGCCCGACGCGCTCGTCGCGCTGCGCCACCAGATGGGCCTCGACCGACCGCTCCCGGTCCAGTACGCGTGGTGGGTCGGCGGCATGCTGCACGGCGACTTCGGCCACTCGTTCAAAGACAACCGCTCCGTCCTCGCCACCATGTGGCAGAAGATCCCCGTCACCGCTGAGCTGTCGGCGATGGGCCTGCTGATCGCGTGGACAATCGCGATCCCCGCCGGCGTGCTCGCCGCCTGGCGCCGGCGCACGGCCGCGGATTATACCGCGTCCGCCGCGGCGCTCACCGGGCTCAGCATTCCGAACTTCTGGCTCGGCATCATGCTGATCTACCTCTTCGCCGTCAACCTTCACTGGCTGCCCGCGTCCGGCTACGTGCCGCCGAATCAAGACCTCGGCCGCAACCTCCGCACGCTGATCATGCCGGCGTTCGTGCAGGGCGTGATCCTCGCCGCGGTCGTGATGCGGCAGCTGCGCAGCAGCATGCTCGAGGTTCTGAGCGCCGACTTCGTGCGCACAGCGAACGCGAAGGGCCTCGCCGCCGCGACGGTCCTCGTCCGCCACGCGCTACGGAACGCTGTGATCCCCGTGATCACCGTGATGGGTATCCAGCTCGGCGCGCTGCTCGGCGGCGTCGTGATCACAGAGTCGATCTTTTCGATTCCGGGGCTCGGGCGGCTTGCGATCGAGTCCATCTACGCGCGCGACTATCCGATGCTGGAAGGCGTGGTGATGTTCAGCGCCTTCGCGGTGCTCGCGGTGAACCTGACCGTTGACATCGTCTATTCGCTGATCGACCCTCGGATCACGCTTGTGGGTGGCCGGTCGTGAGCGCGGTCGCCGGCGCGCTCCCGGCCGTTCGTCCCCGCGCCCCGGCGAAGCGCGGGCTCCGGCACCTCGCCGGGCGGTTCGCGCGGAACCGGCTCGCGCTGGCCGGGCTGCTCGTCACCGCGCTGGTGATCGTGATCGCGGGTGGCGCGCTGTGGATCGCGCCCTACTCGCCGATCAAGACCGATTTCACCGCCTACCTGCAGCCGCCGGGCGGCCGGCACCTTCTCGGCACCGACGAACTGGGCCGGGACGTCTTCAGCCGTATCATCTTTGGCTCCCGCGCTTCGCTCGAGGCCGGCTTGATCTCGGTCGGCCTCGGCATCTCCGCCGGCGTGCCGCTCGGCCTCGCCGCGGGCTTCTACGGCGGCCGTCTCGATGACGTTCTGATGCGGCTCACCGACGCCATGCTCTCGATCCCGAATCTGATCCTGGCCTTGACCGTAGTGGCGGTGCTCGGGCCCGGCCTCGGCAAGGCGATGATCGCGATCGCCGTCGGCCTGATGCCGGTATTCATGCGGATCATGCGCGCGCAGGTGCTCTCGGAGCGCGGCCGGGAGTACATCCAGGCCGCCCGCGCGCTGGGCGCCGCGGACCGAAGGATCATCTGGCGGCACCTGCTGCCAAACAGCGTCGCGCCGATCGTCGTGCAGGGGTCGCTGAACGTCGCGGGGGCGATACTCGCCGAGGCGACGCTGAGCTTCCTCGGGCTCGGCACGCAGCCGCCCACGCCGTCGTGGGGCTCGATGCTGAACGCGGCGCAGCAGTACCTGACCCAGGCGCCGTGGTTGTCCATCTGGCCCGGCATTGCGATCGCGGTCACGGTGTTCGCGGTGAACGTCGCGGGCGACGGCATCCGCGAGATCTGGGATCCCCGGACGCGCTGAGATGCCCGCGACGGTCGACGCCGCGCGTCTGCGCCGCCGTCTGGAGGAGCTGGCCGCGATCGGCCGCACCGCTCAGGGCGGTGTCACGCGACTTTCGTACCGGCCCGAGCACGCGGCGGCCGTCGAGCTCACCGCGGGATGGATGCGCGAGGCAGGCGCGGCTCCGGCGGTCGACGCGTGGGGCAACCTCCACGGCCTCGCGCCAGGGACGGACCGGGGGGCAGCGCCCGTGGCCGCTGGTTCGCATCTCGATACCGTGCCGAACGGCGGCATCTTCGACGGCGCCCTTGGTGTCGTCGCCGCGATCGAGACGGCGCAGACGCTGCGTGACGCCGGAGTCACGCTCGAGCGGCCGCTGCTGCTCCTCGGTTTCGCCGAGGAAGAGGGGACGTCGTTCGGCGTCGGCTGCCTCGGGTCGCTCGGCGTCGTCGGGCGCGCGCCCGCGCCCGAGACGATCCGTGCGCGCGACGGCACGACGGTCGCGTCGCTGCTCCGCGTGTTCAACCCCGGTCTCCCGAAGGTCGCGTTGTCCCCCTCGATGGCCGCGTACCTCGAACTGCACATCGAGCAGGGTCCGATCCTGGCCTCGAGGCGCGCGCCGCTCGCGGCGGTGGAGGCGATCGTCGGCATCTCCCGTGCCGTCTTCACGTTCCGCGGCCAGGCCAACCACGCCGGTACGACGCCGATGGACGCGCGGCGCGACGCGCTGTGGGGGGCGGCCGAGATGGTCGGACAGGTGCGCGCTCTCGCCCGCGGAACACACGGGCGCGCGGTTGCGACCGTCGGCCGCCTCTCCGTGACGCCGGGCGCCACCAACGTGATTCCCGGTGCTGCCGAGATGACCGTCGAGGCCCGCAGTGCCGATGGTCTGGTGCTCGGCGGGCTCCGCGCAGCCCTCGAGCACGCGGCCCGGACCTGCGCCGGCCACCACGGGCTCGACCTCGACGTCGGCGAGTGGCGGACCGAGGCGCCGCTGCCACTCGATGCCGGCGTGCGCGCGGCGATCACCTGGGCGGCCGGAGATTTGAGCGAGCCGATCACGACGATGCCGAGCTGGGCGGGCCACGACGCCAAGATTCTCGGGTCGCGGGTGCCGACCGGGATGATCTTCGTGCCGAGCGAGCGAGGCATCAGCCACTCTCCGGACGAACGCACGTCGTGGGAAGATGCCGCGCGGGGCGCCCAGGTGCTCTGCCGCGCCGTAGAGCGCCTCGCCGGTGCGGAGGCCGACCGATGAGCGAAGAGACTCCCGAGGGAATGCCCGGCGGCGAGGAAGGAGCGCGGCAGGCGGTTCCGCTTGAGGCGATTCCGACGCGGGAACTGCTCGTCTGGATGCTCAGCGTCCTCGGCGCCAAAGCATGGCAGGGCATGGGTCTCACCCCGAATCCCGCGAGCGGCAAGATCGAAAAAGATCTCGGCGAGGCGAAAGTCGCGATCGACGCGTTTTCCGGACTGTTCGAGGCGATGCGCTCTCAGCTCGAGGGGCAGGCGTTACGCGACACCGAGGCACTGCTCACCACGCTGCGCGTGAATTTCGTCGAAAAAAGCGGCACGTCATAGCGCGCCCGGCGCGGGTGCGCCTTATCCACACGTTCTTGTCCACATTACCCAGATTTCGCGCGAACGAAGTTTCCGGATTGCGCGCGTACACGGTGTGTGATACAAATCTCTTTGGAGGCGCAAGCCCTCCGGCCAGAGTAGCCGACTCAAACGCTCGCGCACGTGGACGCCGAAAGCTGGTCAAGCGTACTTCGGGGGTAACTCCGGAGAACAGCTGGCAGGCGGTAGGCACCGGCGGCGAGAGCTGAAGACGGTGAGACGCCGGGGTGGTGAGCGCCTCCCGAATTATTTTGGGCCACCCACAGAAAGTCGAACAGTTGTCCACCGGGTTATCCACCGTTTGTTGTCCACATTATCCTCAGTTTGTGCGAACGAAGTTTCCGGATTGCGCGCGTACACGGTGTGTGATACAAATCTTTTTGGAGGCGCAAGCCCTCCGGCCAGAGTAGCCGACTCAAACGCTCGCGCACGTGGACGCCGAAAGCCGGTCAAGCGTACTTCGGGGGTAACTCCGGAGAACAGCTGGCAGGCGGTAGGCACCGGCGGCGAGAGCTGAAGACGGTGAGACGCCGGGGTGGTGAGCGCCTCCCGAATTTTTCGTAGACCGCCGCGCCCGGTATAATCTTCGTAAGAGTATGCCCAACCGCCTCGCCGGCGCCCGCAGCGCCTACCTCAGCTCCGCCGCCCACCAGCCTGTCGACTGGTATCCGTGGAGCGACGCCGCGTTTGAACGCGCGCGCGCCGAGGACAAGCCGATCCTGCTCGACATCGGCGCGGTCTGGTGCCACTGGTGCCACGTCATCGACCGGGAGTCCTACGACGATCCCGAAACCGCCGCGGTCATCAACGCGGAGTTCGTGCCCGTGAAGGTGGACCGCGACGAGCGGCCGGATGTGGACGTACGCTACCAGAACGCGGTTAGCGCGATCACAGGTCAGGGCGGCTGGCCGCTCACAGCTTTCCTCACACCCGACGGCCACGTCTTTTTCGGGGGCACCTATTTCCCGCCGGACAGCGTCCACGGCCGCCCGGGGTTCAAACAGGTGCTGCGCTCCGTCGCCGAGTTCTACCGCACGCGGCGCGACCAGGCTCACGGGTACGCCGGCGAACTGTATCAGGCGCTGCACCGCCTCGGCGACCTTCGCGATACCGGGGAACTCCTCACCCCCGCGCTCGTCGCGTCGGCCGTTGCCGATATTACGCGGCAGTTCGATCCCGTCAACGGCGGTTTCGGGGGCGCGCCCAAGTTTCCGCACTCGAGCGCGCTCGAATTGCTGCTGCGGCGTCACGACCGCACCGGGGACGCCGAACTGCTGCCGATCGTGGTCCGGACGCTCGAGAAAATGGCGCGCGGCGGGGTCCACGATCAGGTCGGCGGCGGGTTTCACCGATACTCGGTCGATGCCGCGTGGATCGTCCCGCACTTCGAGAAGATGTTGTACGACAATGCGGGACTGCTGGCCGCCTACGCGGGCGCCGCGCGGGCGACCGGCCTGGCGCTGTTTCGCGAGACCGCCGCGGGCATCGTCGGCTATGCCCGCGGCACGCTGATGGACATGGACGGCGGCTTCTATACGAGTCAGGACGCCGATATCTCGCTGGACGACGACGGCGACTACTACACGTGGACTCGCGACGAAGCCGCCGCGGCGCTCGGGCCCGACGAACTGACGGCGGCCGCGCTGCGGTACCACCTCGACGGCCCGGGCGAGATGCATCATGATCCCCGCCGCCACGTGCTCTACGCGGACAAGGATCCCGACGTCATCGCGGCGCTGATGAACCGGCCGGTCGACGAGGTCCGCGGCCTGCTGGGATACGCGCGGGAGCAGCTGCTCGCCGCGCGGGCCGGGCGGCGGGCGCCGTTCGTCGACCGCACGATCTACGCCGGCTGGAACGGGATGATGATCTCGGCGTTCTTCGCGGCCGCCCGCGTGGCGGGGCTCGAGGGTGCGGCCGGCGACGCGCTGCGCGCGCTGGAGCGGGTTCTCCGCGACGCGTACATGCCCGGCGCGGGCCGCGGATTCCGCCACGCCGTCGGCGCGTCCGACGGCATCGGCGGCCTGCTCGACGATCAAGTGCAGATGGCCGCGGCCTTGCTCGACGCGTTCGAGCACACAGGCGCCCCACGGTTCGCGCGCCTCGCCAAGGAGACGGCGGAGTATGTGCTCGACGAGTTCCGCGCACCGTCGGGGGCGTTCTTCGACGTCGCCGCGACCGGCCGCGAACCGCGCCCCGGCGGCCTCGGCGTGCCGTACGTGCCCGTGCAGGACGCGCCCACGCCGTCGGGCAACGGCGTTGCAGTGCTGGTCCTCGAACGCCTTGCGATGCTGACCGGAGAGGACCGGTATCGCACTGAGGCCGAGCGCGCCCTTCGCGCCTGCGCGCCGGGACACGTCGAGCAGGGGCTGTTCACGGCCACCCTTGCGCTGGCACTCGAGACGCACCTCGCCCCGCCGCTACACGTCGTGATCGTCGGGCCGCGCGAAGATCCGGGAACCCAAGCGCTCCGCGCCGCGGCGCTCGGGACGTACCGGCACGGACTCGTGGTGCAAACTTACGATCCGGCCGCCGGCGATGGCGCGGCGGGCCGCCTCCCGGCCGTCGTGACAGACGGCGCTGCCGGGGCGCCGTCCACGGGCCCGCGCGCCTACGCCTGCACGGCCACCGAATGCGCCGCGCCGGCCGCATCGCCGAACGCCCTCGCCGAGACGATCCGGACGTTCGGGCGCGTCACGGCTTGAGCTACGTCCGGCTCAAGCATGCCCTGTCGGCCATCGCTCTGAAGTCGCTGGACACTCCCGCAACGCCGCTCGCGGTGACGGCCATGGCGGCATACGTCCGGCGCGATAACGCCGGAGGGGCGGTCCCGATCGACTTGCTGGCACGGGACGCCGGCGCAGGTCCGGACGCCGTCGGGCGCGCACTCTTGGACACTCGCCTGTTTACCGGGGACGGGAACGTTGTCGCGCTGGCGGCTCCCTACCGAGCGCACGCCGCATACTTCCGGCGCCAGGTGACGCGGCTCACCCGGGCACTGCGCCTCGCCACCGAACCACCGCCTCCGGGCATGCCGATCGAGGTCCATCGCGGAGCCGCGCTCTTTAACGCGGGCTTGTGCTTCGAAGCCCACGAGTACTGGGAAGATGTGTGGCGGGCGAGCCGCCCGCCGGAGCGGGCGTTCTACCACGGGCTCGTCCAGGCCGCGGCCGGCTGCTACCACGCCGAAAAGGGAAACGCGCATGGGGCCGCGGTGCTGCTCTCGAAGGCGCGCGCCAAGCTGGAAGCCTACGCGCCGCGTTACCTGGGACTCGACGTCGCCGCGCTGCTGGCCGCGCTCGGCGCGGTTCGCCCCGGCCGGTCGCCGCAGGACGCCGCTGCGGGTGCGGGAACGGTTCTTCAGCCCGCCCAGCCGTCGCGATGAGCCAGGATTCCGGCGCTCCCGCTAGCCAACTCTCGCTGCTGCCGCCGTCCGTTCCGTTGCCCATCGGCGGCCGCATCTACGTCGGGACGTGCTCGTGGGCGGAGAAGTCGTTTGTGAAGACCGACTTCTATCCTCCGGGCGTGCGCACCGCTTCGGACCGGCTGCGGTATTACGCGGGCCGCTTTCCGACGGTCGAGGTTGATGCCTCGTACTTCGCGCTCCTGCCGCCGGCGTACAGCCGGCGCTGGGCGGAGGAGACCCCCCCGGGGTTTGTCATGAACGCGAAGGCTTTCGGTCTGTTCACCGGACACGGCGTCGCGGTGACGCGGCTGCCGGCCGGCTTCGCGAACCTACTGCCCGTGGGGCTCCGGGAGGTCGCGGAAGTCAAGGGTGCGGATGTCCCCGAGGAGTTCCGGAACGCCTGCTGGGATGCCTACCGCGAATTTTTGGCGCCGTTGGCCGGCGCGGGCAAGCTTGGCTACGTCCTGTTCCAGCTGCCGCCAGGCACGAAATATGCGCCCGAGGCCGTCGAGGAGATGGCCCGGTGGCGGCACGAGCTGCCCGGCCGCGCGATCGCCGTCGAGTTCCGCCATCGCAGCTGGTCCCGGCACCCCGAGGTCCTCGCGGAACTCACCCGACTCGGCCTCGCCTACGTGATGGTGGATCTGCCCGATCTCCCCTGGCTGATGCCGCCGGTCGAGGAGGTCACCTCCGACGTCGCGGTGATCCGGTTTCACGGGCGCAACCGGGACGGCTGGGCGCGCGTGGGCGCGTCGACCGACCAGCGCTACAACTACGACTACTCGGGCGACGAACTGCGGCACTGGGCCGGCGTGGCGCGACGCCTCGCGGAACGCGCGGGCAAGCTCTACGCGATGTTCAACAACCACGTCGGCGGCGCGATGGCGCGCGACGCGCGGACGCTGGCGGACCTGCTCGAGGGCGGCTCTTAGCGGCGGCGCGCTGCGTAAAAGAGGCGCGACGTCTCCGGCGTCAGCGCATCGAACGACGGGCTGCTCCACCGGCCCAGCACCTCAAAGCCTCCCGTTTCCAGCGCCGCGTCAACTGTCTGAATCGGGTAGCCCCGCTCGCGGTGGACTTCCCGGACGCGTTCGTACAGGTTGTTCTGCCGGTGCAGAAACGCGTTGACGCGCAGTGTCGCGATACCGGTATCGTAGTCGAACTCGCTCTGATCGGCCTCGAACACATCCTCCGCATCCTGAATGATCCAGACCCGGTTGCCCCAGCGCGTCGCGAGCCCGCGTACCGTGTTCATGTCGAACAGAAACAGACCCCGCGGGCGGAGCGCCCCCGCGACCGCGGTCATCGCGCGGCGCAGCTCACCTTCATCTTCAAGATAGTTGAGACTGTCGTAGAGGCAGGTCGCGGCGTCCACGGGTTCCGGCAGGCGCAGGTTGCGCATGTCCTGTTCGAGCCAGATGACGCGCAGGCCGCTGTGGTCCGCGGCGGAGCGTGCGAGCGCCAGCATCTCCGGTGACTGGTCGATCCCCGTGACGGTGAGGCCGCGCCGGGCCATCGCCAGCGCGAACTCGCCCGCGCCGCACGCCACGTCCGCCAGCGTCCGCACGCCGCCGCCGTGCTGCTCGAGCACGGCCGCGACCCACGGGACAAGCTGCAGGCTGAACCGGCCCTGGCCGGCTTTGGCGTAGGCTTCCGCGTACCGCCGGTAGATGCTCACGGGCCGGTCTGTTCGGCGGTCGCCGGGGCGTTCCTGTGAAGGATTCGCGGCGGCCCGGCCGGGGGAAAATGGCGGGGAGAGGAGGCGGCAGCATGTTGCAGACTATCGTGATCGTCATTCTTTTGATCATTGACGGGGCGATCGTACTGACGAACCCGTCTGTCTTCCAGACGGCGCTGACCTTTGCCGCGCCCGGCACGGCGAATCTGCCCGTCGTCGTCACGATTCGGGACCTGATGATCGCCGCGGGCGGCGCGCTCGTGCTCGCGTGGCTCGCCGCGCTGATCGATCGCGCTGCGCTCGACCGCCGAGTGCAGCGCTACGAGCGCACGATGCGCGTCATGAGTGACGAGATGGCCCGCGTCAAGGCGCGGACGTACGACGAGGAGCGGCAGCCCCTCGAGGACATCCGGGTCAAACTCGATACGCTCGATCGAGACATTCGCGGCCTGCGGGCGCGGATCGATCGCGAGCCGTTGCCGCGACCCGCGGAGACAACGAGCGCTGCGGTCAAGAATCCGAGCGAGGCGGCGTGATCGCCCGAACACGCCGGCGCTCGCAAGGACACTGAGCTCGAGCTCGCCGCCGCCAAGCCGGGGGCCGCCCCGCCGTACCACGCTGCCGGCCGTGAGCAGGGAACCTGCCGGGCCGCGCGGCAGTTGTTCACCATGCCCGTCAGAATCCGCGATGTACTCGTCCGTGACGTGCGTTTTCCGACCTCTCGCGCCCTCGACGGCTCCGACGCGATGAACCCGGATCCCGACTATTCCGCGGCCTACGTGGTGCTGAAAACCGACGATCCGTCGGGGCTGGAGGGCCACGGGCTCACCTTCACGATCGGCCGCGGCAACGATCTCTGCGTCGCGGCCGTGCGCGCGCTCGCGCCGATGGTCCGGGGTCAATCCGTCGAGGCCTGCATTAGCGACATGGGGTCGTTCTGGCGGATGATCACCGGGGACAGCCAGTTCCGGTGGATCGGGCCGGAGAAGGGTGTGATCCATCTCGCGACCGCCGCGCTGGTGAACGCGATGTGGGATCTGTACGCCAAGGCGGAGCGAAAGCCGCTCTGGAAGCTGCTCGCCGATCTCTCGCCCGAGGCCCTCGTGACCGCAATCGACTTCCGCTACCTCGCCGACGCGCTCACGCCCGACGAGGCGCGGGATCTGCTCCGCCGGCGGCAAGGCGGGCGCGCCGCGCGTGAGGCCGAGATGCGCCGCGACGGATTCCCGGCATACACGACCTCCGCCGGCTGGCTCGGCTATCCGGACGAGAAGGTCCGCCGTCTGTGCCGCGAGGCCGTCGCCGCGGGCTGGACCCACATCAAGATGAAAGTGGGCGTCAGTCCAGACGACGACCGGCGGCGAGCGGCGCTGATCCGCGAGGAGATCGGACCGGAGCGCGCGCTGATGATGGACGCCAACCAGTACTGGGATGTGGGGACCGCCATCGAACGGACGCGCGCGCTGGCGCAGTTCCGGCCGTTGTGGATCGAGGAGCCGACGAGCCCTGACGACATCCTCGGGCACGCCGCGATCGCGCGCGCGGTGGCGCCGATCGGGGTGGCGACCGGCGAGCACGTGCACAACCGCGTGATGTTCAAGCAGTACTTCCAGGCGAACGCGATCGCGTTCTGCCAGGCCGACGTGGCCCGTCTCGGCGGCGTCAATGAGATGCTGGCGGTACTGCTGCTCGCCGCCAAGTTCGGGATCCCGGTTTGCCCGCACGCCGGCGGCGTCGGCCTCTGCGAGTACGAGCAGCATATCTCGCTGTTTGACTACATCGCGGTCTCGGGCTCGCTGGAGCGGCGGGTGCTCGAATACGTCGATCACCTGCATGAGCACTTTATCGATCCGGTCGTCATCCGGCGGGGACGCTACATGCCGCCCGAGCGTCCCGGCTTCAGCATCACGATGCGGCCGGACTCGCTCGAGGCGTACGAATATCCCGTCGGCCGAGGGTGGCAGGGGCCGGCGGGGCGGCCGGAGGTGGCGGGATGACGGCCGGCGGCTCGGCGGTGCGGATCGCCCGCGTGTGGGTGCCGGGGCGCGGTGCCTCACTCGGCCTCTGCGATGGAGCCGAGGTCCGCCTCCTCGCGGCCGCCGGTGGCACGGCCGTGGAGTCGCTCGACGCGTTGTGCGCCGAAGCGGCGCGGACCCGCGCGCGTGTCGCCGACGTCGCGCGATCGATGGCCGGCGGCCCGCCGCCGTACTCGTATCGCGAGCTCGATCGGGCGCCCCATCCCGACCGGCCCCATCTCCTGGTCCCCGTGGCGGCACCGGAAGTCTGGGCGGCCGGCGTCACCTACGAGCGCAGCCGCGAGGCGCGGCTTGCCGAAACGACCACCGCCGGCATTTACGACAAGGTCTACGATGCGAAGCGCCCGGAGGTGTTTTTCAAGGCGACGGCATCCCGGTGCGTCGGACCGAACGCGCCGGTCGGCGTGCGCGCCGATTCGCGATGGACGGTGCCTGAACCCGAACTGGCGGTGGTGCTCGACGCCGCGGGCGCGGTGCTCGGGTACACGCTCGGCAACGACATGAGCGCGCGGGACATCGAGGGCGAGAACCCGCTCTACCTTCCGCAGGCGAAGATTTACCGCGCCTGCTGCAGCCTCGGGCCGGTTGTCGTTCTGACCGACGGGCCGCTGGAGCGGCATCTCGTGCTGCGATGCCGGATCGTGCGCGGGGGGCGTGAAGTCTTCGCAGGTGAGGTGCCGACGTCGCGCCTTCGGCGGCCGCTGCGAGAGCTAATCGATTGTCTCCGGCGGGCCAACGACGTGCCGCCCATGACGGTGCTGCTCACCGGGACGGGGATCGTGCCGCCGGACGAGTTCGCGTGCGAAGCCGGCGACGTGATCGAGATCGAGGCCGATGAGTTCGGCGTCCTGCGGAATCCGGCGGTGCGCGTTGCCTAGCCTACCGGCCGACGCCCGGCGGTAGGGCGATCGCCGTCGCCACGAGGCGTCCGCCGAACGCGAAGCGGCCCGTGAACCGGTGGCCTGGGGCGAACGGCGCCGCCGGGACTAAGAGGCCCGCCTCAAAGCCTTGAGATCCGGGATCGAGGGTGATCGCGCTGTCGTGAAAGTGGAGGCGCGTTCCGGAGAGGGTGCGCAGGCTCTTGTACAGCGATTCCTTTGCGCTGAACATCACCGCGGCGCTCCGTTGGCGCTGTTCGCCCGTCGTGCCGAAAGGACGTGCGTCGAACTCGCGCGGCGACAGCACACGCGGCAGGAGTGCAGGACGAAAGCGCGTCACGTCCTCGACATCGATCCCGATCGCGGCCGCATCCGCGGCGTACGCGGCGGCGACGGCGCAGTGGCCGGCGCCGTGGGTGATCGAGCCGGTGACGCCCTCCGGCCATCGGGGCGCGCGGTCCGGTCCGATCGGCAGCGGTCCCGGCGCGAATCCGAGGAGCGCCAGCGCCTGGTGGGCGAACCGGCGCCCGGTCGCGTACTCTCCGCGGCGCTTCGGTGCGGCGCGTTCCAGGTAGGCCATCTCCTCGGGCCACAGGCCGTCCTGCTCGTCCGTGACGGGGCCTTCAACGACAACCACCGCGCGGTCGAGGAGTCCCGTGAACAGATCGCCCATGCGCACATCTTAGCAATGCGAGTGGCGTAGGGAAGGAGCGGCCATGGGAGCCTTCGGTCTGACGCTGGCCAATCGCGGCGTGCTGCTGGGCGCCGTGAGGCCCGACGAGCTGCTCGATCTAGGGGAAGCTGCCGACCGGTCCGGAGCGTTTCAGTCGCTTTGGGTGGGTGACAGCCTGCTGGCGAAACCGCGTCTCGAGTCGGTGGTCCTGCTCGGTGCGCTCGCGGGCCGCACGCGCCGCGTGCGGGTCGGCGTGGCCTGCATGGCGACCTTTCCCCAGCGCCATCCGGTCCTGCTCGCGGCCCAATGGGCCAGTCTGGACGTCATCTCGAACGGCCGGGCGCTTCTGATCGCCTGCCTCGGGGGGGCGGACGAGATGAGCGCCGCCCAGGCGCTCGAGCACCGTACGATGGGCATCCTTTCCAAAGAGCGGGTCGGGCGTCTCGAGGAGGGCGTCGTGCTGCTGCGGCGGCTGTTCACGGAGGAGCGCGTCATGCACGAGGGCCGCTTCTACCGGACCGAGGGCGTGACCATCGAGCCCCGGCCGGTGCAGCAGCCGGTGCCGATCTGGATCGCCAGCAACCCCACCACCGTGACCTACAAAGTCGGGCAGGCAGTCGACCAGCGCAACGTCGACCGGGCGTTTCGGCGCGTGGCGCGCCTCGCCGACGGCTGGATGACCAACAAGATCCCGCCCCGTGTCTTCGCCGACCAGTGGCGGACTATCCGCGGGATGGCGGTCGAGGAGGGGCGCGATCCCGCGGCGCTCGGCAACGTGCTTTACCACAACATCAACATCAATGCGAACCGTGCCGCGGCGCTCGAGGAAAGCACGAAGTTCCTCAACCAGTACTACACCGCCAACTTCACGCCGGCGTTCGTGGAAGCATGGACCGCGATGGGTACGCCCGCCCAGTGCGTCGATCAGTTCCACGCATATTTCGACGCCGGGGTGCAGGAGATCGCCGTCCGGCTCGCATCGTGGCAGCAGCGCCGGCAGTTCAATTTGTTCCTGAGCGAAGTAGCGCCCGCGTTTGTAACCGGCTGCCGGGGGACGACCGCACGTTGAGGTTTGGCCGCCTCCTCGCTTGGATTCTGGGTGAAGGGGTTCATTCGGCTGCACGGCAATATTTGATATATCGTATTTCGCACGCGAGGAGGACCCTACGATGACGGGCTATTTGTCTCGACGGATCTTTGTGAAAACCCTCGCCCTCGCTGGCATCACCCTGCCGATTGTCGGTGCCCTGAGAGCTGTGTCCACGTCCCCAGTGGCCGCCGCACCCAGCGGTCTGCTCAACTCACTGCGGCAGGCCAAAGTTGTGCGGATCGCGCTCGCGAATCAGCCGCCTTACAGCGCGCTGAAGCCCGACGGCACGGTGACGGGCATCGGGCCGATCGTCGTACAGACGGTCATGGCGCGGCTCGGCGTCCCCAGGGTCGAGGGCATCATCGCGCCGTACGCCAACCTCATCCCGGGTCTCCAGGCGCAACGTTGGGACATCATCGGCGCGGTCTTCAACATTTCGAAGGCCAGGTGCGCGCAGGTGCTGTACGCCGATCCCCTCGTCTTTGACGGTGCGTCGATCGCGTACTTTCCATCGGAGACCCCATCCGTGCCCAAGAGCATCGCCGACATCGGCCGGCTCGGGCTGACGGTCGGGATCCTCAGCGGCAGCTACTTGATTCAGCGGGCTGAAGATCGCGGGGTCGCTCCGTCCAACGTGCAGCAGTTCCCCGACAATCCGTCGCTCATCGACGGCCTCACTGCCAAGCGGGTCAAGGTTGTTCTGGCGGCCTACTCCGCGATGCGGGACCTGCGAAAGGCGCGCAACAACCAGTTCGAGCTGTCCTATCCGTTGCCCGATGATCCGCCAAGTGGCGGAAGCCCGGCCTTCCGCAAGACGGATCTTGACCTCTACGTCGCATTCCAGCGCGAGTTACGGGCGATGAGCCGTTCGGGCGAACTCGACAAGCTTCGGGCCCAGTTCGGCTTCGAGGTGCCGAAGGAACTGCGCAACGAGAGCGCGGACGAGGCGTGCATGAAGGCGTCGTGAGAGCCGGTCATGCGTGCGCTTGAGCCATACCTGCCTCTGCTCCTTCGAGGCATTCCTGTCACGCTCGAAGTCACCGCGCTGGCGATCTGCCTCGCGGTGGCGGCCGCGTTCGCGCTCGCGCTTGGGCGGCTGTCGCCGTGGGCCCCGGCGCGGTGGGGTGCCGGTGCGGTCGTCGAGACGTTCCGGGGCACTTCGGCGCTCGTGCAGCTTTTCTGGGCGTTCTACGTGTTGCCGTTTTTCGGCGTGAAGCTCCCGCCGCTCACCGCGGCGGTTCTCGTGTTAGGGCTGAACGAGGGCAGTTATTTTTCCGAGGTCGTGCGGTCGGCGCTCACATCGATCCGGACCGGACAACTCGAGGCCGCGGTCGCGCTGCACCTTCCCGCGCGGTACCGGTTCTTCCGCATCGTTTTGCCGCAGGTGCTCCCGGTGATGATGCCGCCCTTTGGAAACTCCGTCGTCGGGATGCTGAAGTTCACGTCGCTCGTGTCGCTCGTGACCGTTCAGGATCTTTCCTTCCGCGCCGGCGCGATCCGAAGCGCGATCGGCTCCAGCGCGGCCACCTACAGCGTCACGCTGCTGGTCTACTTTGGCCTGGCGATCATCCTGGGTGGCGGGGTTCGCCTACTTGAGCGGGCAGTCAACCGTTGGGCGGGCCGCGACGCGCACGCCGCAGCCGGCGCGGCGGGGGCCCGCGCGTCCACGGTGCCTGCCTGGGCGGTGCTCGCGCGGTGACCGGCCTGCGCTGGGATTGGGCGACCGCGTGGGCCGTGCTCCCGGACCTCTTGCGGGGGCTCTCGCTCACGGTCGAGGCAACCGTCGCCGGGTCGATAATCGCGCTGTTCCTCGGGTTGTGCTGGACGATCGTGCGGGTCGGCCGCATTCCGGTGGTCAGCCCGGCGGTCCAACTGCTAGTGGAGTTTCTGCGCGGCACGCCGTTCCTTGTGCAGCTGTACTTTTTGTTCTACGTGCTGCCGACGTACGGCCTGACGCTGCCTGCCCTTCAGACGGGCGCTTTGGGCCTGGGCCTGTACTACAGCGCGTACACGTCCGAGGTGTTCCGCGCGGGGATCGAGGCGGTACCGGCCGGACAGTGGGAGAGCTGTCTGACCCTGGGACTGCCGCTGTGGCGCGTCTGGGCCGGGATCGTCCTGCCGCAGGCGATGCGGATCGCCGTCCCAATGCTCGGCAACTACGTCATCGTGATGTTCAAGGAGACGGCGCTGCTTTCCACGATCACGGTGATGGAGCTCACAGCGCAGGCGACGAACGCCGGCTTCCGGACGTTCCGCTTCGTGGAGCCGCTGACGCTCGTCGGCCTGCTCTATTTCCTGCTGAGCTATCCCGCGGCGCGCCTGGTGCACGCGCTGGAGCACCGCGGTGCTGTCCAACACTGACCTCGGGCGCCAGCCCGCTCCGGCGGCGTCCGCCGGCGTGCGCCCGCTCGCGGCGATGCGGGGCGTCGTGAAGTCGTACGGCGCCCGCCGGGTCCTCGATGGAATCGATCTTGACCTCCGGGAGCGGGAGCACGTCGCCATCATCGGGCCGAGCGGCTCCGGCAAGACGACGATCCTGCGTCTGCTGATCGGACTGGAGCGTCCCGACGCCGGAGATATCGTCATCGACGGGGAGCATCTGTGGTTCGAGCGGCGCGGGGGCACCGTCGTGCCGGCCGGCGAGCGGCACGCGCGGCGGGTCAGGCGAGCCGTCGGCATGGTGTTCCAGCACTTCAACCTCTTTCCGCATATGACGGCGCTGCAGAACGTCCGGGAGCCGATCGTCCAGGTGCTGCGGCTCGGGCGCGAGGAGTCTGAGGCGCAGGCCGCCGACCTTCTCCGGCAGGTCGGGCTGGACACGCATCTCCACCACCGGCCGGCGCAGCTCTCGGGCGGCCAGCAGCAGCGCGTCGCGATCGCCCGGTCGCTCGCGCTCAAGCCCAAGATCATGCTGTTCGACGAGGTGACCTCCGCCCTCGATCCCGAGCTAGTCGGTGAGGTCCTGCGTGTCGTGCGGGAGTTGGCGCACGCCACCAACATGTCGATGGTCGTCGTCACGCACGAGATCACGTTTGCCGCCGACATCGCCGACCGTGTGCTGATGTTCGACGCCGGCAAGATCGTCGAGGACGGTCCTCCGGCCCAGGTGCTCAAAGATCCCGCGAACCCGCGGACGCGCCAATTCCTGCGCGCGATACTCGAACGGTGACGCGCAGCGGATCGAGGATGTGCAGACGATGAGCGACGAGAGGGGACGACACGAGCTCCGCGCGCTGGAGGCGATCGGCGAGCCCACGGGCAACGGACTGCCGCCGCTGGAGCGCTCGTCGCTGGCGCACCGGGCGCGCGAATTGATCCGGCGCGCGATCGTCGACGGTGTGCTGCCGCCCGGCGGACAGGTTAGCCCCCGGGAGGTGGCCGCGCGCCTGGGCGTGAGCCCCACGCCGGTGCGCGAGGCCCTGATCCACCTGGACGCGATCGGTCTGGTCCAGTTTCTCCCCGGCCGGATTCGGATCGCGTCGCCGACACCCGCCGCCCTGCGGGCGGCCTACGAACTACGGGAGGCGCTCGAGGGGATGGCCGCCCGACTCGCCGCGCTCCGGCGCACCGCGGAGGAGGCGGCGGAAATCCGGGACCTGGCCGATCGAAGCGTCGCCGCCGCGGACGCCCGCGACCAGGAGCGCTTCCGGCTCTACGACGCGTCGTTCCATCGCGCGGTCGGGCGCGCCGCGCGCTCCGAGTGGCTGGAACAGTATCTGTCCAACGCCCTCGATGTGGCGCTGACGCTTAGGAACCTCGGCACGGCCGGCCGCTCGTTCACCGCGCACGCCGCGCCACTCCACGCCGCCATCGCCGAGGCCATCGCCCGGCGTGATGCCGACGAGGCGGAGCGCGTCAGCCGGGAGCACGTGCGGGCGGTGACTGAGCAGATCGTGCCGGAGTAGGGGGAAGCGATGCGCGCGTACGACGCGATCGTGGTGGGCGGCGGGCACAACGGGCTCGTCGCGAGCTACTACCTCAGCGCCGCCGGCCTACGGACGCTCGTGCTCGAGCGGCGCGGAACCGCCGGGGGACTCTGCAGCCTCGTGGAATTCATGCCGGGGTACCGCGGCGCCATCACGAACTCGCCGGGCTCGCTGGAGCCGAAGATTGTGGCGGACATGCAACTCGAGGAATTCGGGCTGACGTTCTGCAAGCCGGACCCGACTGTCATCATCCCACTCGACGGGGGTCGTACGTTCGTCGGCTGGCGGGACCCCGCCCGAGTCGCGGACCAACTCCGGGCGATCTCGCCGCGCGATGCCGTCGCGTACTATGAGATCCTAGAATTCTTCACCCGGTTTGCCGAGCGGCTGGGTGTCTCGCTCTTCCAGCCGCCGCCGAGCCTCGCCGAGCTCGTGGGACGCCTCCGGACCCCGCAGGACGAGGACGACTTCGCGCGCGTCTTTCTGGGCAGCATCCGGGACATTCTCGACGAGCGGCTCGAAACCGGTCAGGTGAAGACGCTGATCGCACAGGTCGCAAACTTCTGCGGCAACGTGAGCCCGTCCACGCCCGGATCCGCGCTCGGCATGATGTTCCGGCCGCTGTCCCTGGCGTCGTCGAAAATGTCCGCTGATCACGATCCGCGGCGGATGCCCCTGCGCGGCTCGACAGGCCTCCCCGTCGGGAGCATGGGGGCGGTCGGCGCCGCGATGGAGCGGGCGACCGCCGCGCGCGGCACCGAGGTCCGGACCGGCCGGCACGTCGAGCGGATTCTGACGCGCGATGGCCGTGCCCGCGGCGTCGTCACCGCGGACGGCGAGGAGATCGGCGCGAACCTGGTCCTCTCCAACCTCAATCCCAAGACGACCTTGCTCCACATGCTCGAACCGGGATACGTCGACGACGAGCTCGGCGCGCGTCTCGGACGCCTCAAGATGGAAGGCGGCGCCTTCAAGATTGCAATCGCCCTCGACGGTGTGCCGTGCTTCGCGGACGCGCCCCATGATCTTGTGGACGCGTATGCGACCTGCCAGTTTCGCATCGCGCCGAGCGTCGAGTACCTCGAGGCGGCGTACGACGACTTCAAGTACGGTCGCCCTTCGTCGGGGCCCAAACTGCTCGGGCTGGTGCCCTCGCTGACCGACGCGGCGCTCGCGCCCCGGGGCCGGCATCTCCTGAGCCTCAACGTGTGGTATGCGCCCTACCATCTCCGGGACGGGAAGAACTGGGAAGCGGAGAAGCACGTGTTTGCCAAACGTTGTATCGACCGGCTTTCGGAACACGTCCCCAACATCAAGGACATCATCGTCGACTACCGGTGTTTCAGTCCGGTCGATCTGGAGCGCGAGTTCGGGCTCGTAGAGGGTCACCAGTTGCACGGGGACATGACACCGGGACACATGTTCTCGCTGCGTCCCGTGGCCGGCCTCAGCGACTACCGTACCCCGCTGCCCGGCCTCTACCTCTGCGGCTCCGGCGCCTGGCCGGGCGGCTTCGTGTCGGGTATCCCGGGACACAACGCGGCGCACCAGGTCCTCGAGGATCTGCGCAGCGGCCGCGTTACCCTGAACGGATCGTAGAAAGGAGCGGACCGTGGCTCCACTCGCGTTCGAGGCCTCAGAATACGCGGCACGCATGGAACGGGCCCAGGCCGCCGTGGCGGGCCACCGCCTCGACGCCCTGCTGGTGACCTCGCCCGAAAACATGTGTTACCTGGCGGGATTCGCGACCCCGGGATACCACGTCTTTCAGGCGCTGGTCGTCCCGGCGTCCCGGCCGCCCTTCCTCGTCGTGCGCAACATCGAAGAGGACAACGTCAAGGGCGGCGCCTGGGTGCAGCGCTTCTATGCGATCGACAATCTGGACGCGCCGCTGGAGACCCTCGCGGCGGCGTGCGCCGAAGAACACGTGGACACGGGACGGATCGGCGTCGAAGTTGACGGTGCGCGGCAGAGCATGACGCGCGTGGATCTCCTCGCGGCGTCGTTGCCACGGGCGGAGTTCGTGCCCGACACGGGAACGGTGGATGCCCTGCGGGCCGTCAAGTCGCCGCGCGAGATCGACTGCGTTCGCCAGGCGGTGGCCATCGCCGAGAGCGCGATGGTGGCGGGGGCACGAGTGCTGTCGACCGCGCGAACGGACAGCGACGTCGCGGCCGCGGTGCAGGCCGAGCTGGCCGCGTCCGGGAGCGAGTTCACAGGGTCACCGCCCTACGTTGTGGAGGGCCGCGCCTCCGAGCGTACGCACGCGCAGCACGGCCGGCGTCCGCTGCGGCAGGACGGCTACGTGTGGCTGGAGGTGCCCGCGAGCGTGCAGCGATACCAGGGCGTCTCGGGCCGCATCGCCGGCACGGCTGTGCCGGAAGTCACCAGACGATTCTTCGACGTGTCCGTCCGCGCGCTCGAAGCGATGATCGAAGCGCTCCGGCCGGGCGTCACGGCCGGCGAGGTGGACGCCGCCGGGCGGACGGTGGCAGAGCGCGCCGGAGCCGGCCCGTACTGGCGCAACCGCGCGGCATACAGTCTCGGCCTGTCCTTCCCGCCGGGACTCGGCGAAGGGCACATCATCGACATCAAGCCGCGCGACCCGCGCCGCATTCGGGCCGGCATGGTCTTTCACTTCATCCCGATCTTGAAAGTTCCCAGCGTCGGTGCCGTCGGCTGTACGGAGACGGTTCTCGCCGGCGAGGACGGCGGCAAACGCCTGGGGCGTCTCGACTTCGCTCCGCTCGCGCCCGAGACGGCCGACGTGAGCTTCCTGCTCGGAGGTCTCGGCTGATCCATGGTCCACGTGTCAGAGCGGGTCCGCAGCCTGAGCGAAGTCGGTACCGTGGCGCTCGGCGTCCGGGTAGCCCAATTGGCGGCCGCGGGCCGCGACATCGTCAACCTGAGCGTCGGCGCGCCGGATTTCGAGACGCCGGCGCCCGTCGCCGAGGCGGCCGTTGAGGCCATCCGCCGCGGCGATACCCGCTACAGTTCCGCGTTCGGGAAGCCGGAGCTCCGGGAGGCGATCCGGCTCAAATTCTCGCAGGATAACGGCCTGGAGTACCCCAACGATCAGATCACGATCGGCGCCGGCGCCAAGCACGTGATCCTGAACTTATTCCTCGCGACGCTTGAGCCAGGAGACGAGGTCATCATTCCGGCCCCGTATTACAGCTCGTACCCGGACCTCGTCCGGCTGGCAGCGGGGCGGCCGGTGATCGCCGAATCCTCCGCCGGCGACGGCTTCAAGGTCCGGCCCCAGAGGCTCGCCCGGGCGATCACGCGGCGCACGCGGTGGTTCGTGCTCAATTCGCCGGGCAACCCGGCCGGCGCCGTCTACTCCAAAGGCGAACTCGAGGCGCTGGCCGCCGTATTGCGTCCGCACGCGGAGATCATGATTCTGTCAGACGAGATCTACGAGCACTGTCTGTATCTGGACGCGCCTTACGTGAGCTTCGCCGCCCTCGACGGGGAGATGTTCGGCCGAACGGCGACCGTTAACGGTGTCTCCAAGACCTACGGGATGACCGGATGGCGGATCGGCTTCGCCGGCGGACCGGCGGCTTTGATGAAGGCCGCGACCCAGGTTCAGGGCCAGAGCACCACGTGCCCGCCGTCGATCAGCCAGGTGGCGGCCGCGCACGCGCTACGAGGTCCTCAGGACATCGTCCGTGAACGGCGGTCGATCTTGTGGCGGCGCCGCGACGATGCGGCCGCCGTGCTCGGACGCGTGCCCGGGTTGTCGTGTGCTGCGCCGGACGGCGCCCTCTATCTCTATGTCGACTGCTCGAGGCTGATAGGGCGCCGCCTGAACGGCCGGGAGGCCGTGGGGGACCTCGAAGTCGCCCAGTTTCTGCTGGAGGAAGCCAACGTGTCCGCGGTTCCGGGCGCGGCGTTCGGGATGTCGCCGTATCTCCGGATGACCTTCGCCGTCGCTCCGAGCGCGATCGATCAGGCCGGGCGCCGGCTCACCGCGGCGCTGGCGGAGATCGCATAAAGTGGACGCCGTGAATCCGGACCTCGCCCGCGTCGCCCGGCGGATCCTGTCGACCTGCATCCAGATCAAGCGGGATCATCGCGTCTGCGTGGTGGCCGACCGCAAGACGCTTCCCTTCGGACTGATCTTCGCGGAGGCCGCCGAGCCGTTGGCGGGCGACGTCGTCCTGACCGTTATGGCCGTCCGGCGGACGCATGGTGAAGAGCCGCCGGCGGCGGTCGCGGCAGCGATGGAGACCGCCGACGTGGTGATTCAGCCCGTTACCTACGCATTGACCCACACCGATGCCTCACGCCGCGCGCTGGCAAAGGGTGCCGCGATCCTCGTGCTGCGCGGAATCACGGAAGATCTGATGCTCGGCGGCGCGATGGACGCCGACTACGGCGAGATTCAGCGGACCACCGCGGCGTTGGCGGACCGGCTAACGGGCGCCGCGACCGCGCACGTTACAAGCCCGGCGGGTACCGACGTCCGCATGGGCCTCGCGGGACGGCAGGGCTTCGTGCTGGCGGGCCGTGTCCCAGGACCCGGCCGGTTCGCCGGCATCCCGGACGGTGAGGCGCCGATCGCGCCGGTCGAAGGCACTACGGAGGGGACCATCGTCGTGGAATATTCGATGGACGACCTGGGTATGCTGGATGGCCCGATCCGCCTCACGGTCGAGGGCGGCCGGATCACGGCGGTCGGCGGAGGGCGCAGCGCCGGCCGTCTGCGCCGGCTGCTCGACGAATCGGACGAGCACGCGACGAACATCGCGGAGTTCGCCATCGGCACCAACCCGCGGGCGCGCCTGATCGGCAACCTGGCCGAGGATAAGAAGCTGCGCGGGTCGGTCCACTTCGCGATGGGCGACAACATGAGCCTCGGCGGCCGCGTGCGAAGCAACATTC
This sequence comes from bacterium, assembly GCA_035280345.1. GTDB lineage: Bacteria > Sysuimicrobiota > Sysuimicrobiia > Sysuimicrobiales > Segetimicrobiaceae > DASSJF01. The sequence continues at coordinate 39,286 of DATEGA010000021.1, forward strand.
ATCTTGACGCGATGGTCCTGCGGCCGACGGTGACGCTCGACGGCGAGGCAGTCGTGCGAGACGGGGCGCTGACGATCGCCGACGCCGCCCCACACGGCGGCGCCGGGCCGCGCGAGGCGAAACGATGACGCGGGCCGGCGGGAGTCTCGCAGGTCAGGTCGCGATCGTTACCGGCGGCGGCCGCGGCATCGGGCGGAGCATCGCACACGAACTGGCCGAGGCGGGCGCCGCGGTCGCCGTCGTGGCCCGGTCCGAGGATCAGCTGGGTGAGACGCTCCGCGGCATCGAGCGGGCCGGGCACCGGGCGCTCGCGGTCGCGGCCGACGTAACGGGCGCGCGGGCGGTCGCCGGGTTGGTGAACAGAGTCGAGCGGGAGGTGGGACCAGTTGACCTCCTGGTCAACAACGCAGGTATCGGGGGGCCGATTGGGCCGCTGTGGGAAGTCGACATGGACGAGTGGTGGCGGACGATCGACGTGCATCTGCGGGGAACGGTGCTATGTACCCGGGCGGTGCTGCCGTCAATGCTGCGCCGCCGGCGCGGCCGCATCGTCAACCTCTCCGGCGGAGGCGCGGCCGGTCCGTATCCGTATCTGTCCGCCTACGGCTGTGCCAAAGCGGCGATCGTGCGGCTGACCGACACGCTGGCGGCCGAGACGCGTGCCCATAACATCGCGGTATTTGCGGTGCGGCCGGGCTGGGTCAAGACGGCGATGTCGGAAGAAGTCGCCAACACCGAAGCGGGGCGGCGCTGGGTTCCCCAGGCGCACGCCCAGTTCGAGCACGGCCGCGATTTCCCACCGGAGCGGACGGCTCAGCTGGTCGCGTTCCTCGCCTCGGGGCAGGGCGACGGGCTCTCAGGGCGGGTGCTGTACGTCGACTACGACATCGCGGACCTCGCACGTCGGGCGAAGCAGATTCAGGATGAGGACCTCTACACCCTGCGGTACCGCGAAGAGGGCCAGGCTACGATCGCGCAGGTCGCCCTCCACCCGCTGCCGTGATCACCAGGCCGTATATCCGCCGTCGATCACCAATACGGCGCCCGTCATGTAGCTCGAGGCGTCCGAGGCAAGAAACACCGCGGCCGGCGCAATCTCCGACGGCTCACCGATGCGGTGCAGCGGCGTCATGTCCAACCACATCGCTTTCCACTCCGGATTGGTCAAGCCTTGACGCGTGAGCTCCGTCCCGATGTAGCCGGGCGCGATCGCGTTGACCCGCACGCCGAACGGCGCCCACTCGACGGCGAGCGACTTCGTCAGCTGCACCACGCCGGCTTTGGACGCATTGTAGGCGGCCTGCGGCTGCGGCCGATCGACGATCAAGGCGGAGTTTGACGCCATGTTGATGATGCTGCCGCCCCGGGCAAGCATATGACGGCCGAATTCCCGGCAGCACCAAAAGACGCCGTTGAGGTTAACGTCGAGCACGTCCAGCCAGTCGGCGTCTGACGTGTCGACCGAGGGCGCGTTACGGACGATGCCGGCGATGTTGGCGAGCACGTCGATGCGCCCGTGCCGTTCCGTAACGCGGCGGGCCGCCTCGCGCACCGCGGCGGGGTTCCGTACGTCGACGGCGACGAAGTCGGCGTGGTGGCCGTCCGCCACGAGGGCAGCGGCGCTCTTTCGTCCTTTTTCCTCGTTGAGATCGGCGACCACGACGAGCGCGCCCGCCGCCGCCAGCCCGGTCGCGATCTCGCGCCCGATGCCTTGGGCTCCCCCCGTGACGACGGCGATCCGGTCCTCGAGACGAAACTTGTCAAGGATCATGCGGGACCCATCCTCAGAAGTTGAGCCGGAAGGGGGATCGTGACGTGGACCAGCCCATCGATCGATTCCATGAGGTGTTCCGGACACGCAAGCCCGTCATCGCGATGGTTCATCTGGCCGCCCTTCCCGGAACGCCGTTGCACGACGCGGACCGCGGCATGGCGGCGATCGTCGATGCCGCCCGTGCCGACCTCACTCACCTACAGCGCGCCGGCGTTGATGCCGTCATGTTCGGGAACGAGAACGATCGCCCCTACGAACTGCGTGTAGACACGGCATCGACGGCCGCGATGGCGTACGTTATCGGCCGGCTGGCGGACGAGATCCGGTGCCCCTTCGGCGTGGACGTGCTCTGGGATCCGCTGAGCACGATGGCCCTCGCCGCCGCGACCGGCGCCCAGTTCGTGCGCGAAATCTTCACCGGACTCTACGGTTCCGATATGGGGCTGTGGGAGGGATCGGCCGCAAAGGCGCTGCGCTACCGCCGCCTCCTGGGGCTCGACCGGCTGTTGTGCCTCTTCAACGTCTCGGCCGAATTCGCGTCGCCCCTCGACACGAGGACGGTCCCGGACCGCGCGAAGAGCGCCGCATTTTCGAGTCTGGCGGACGCGGTGCTCGTCTCGGGCGCCATGACCGGAGAGGGCGTCGCGCTCGAGACGCTGAGGGCGGTCAAGGCGGCGGTTCCGGCCGTGCCCGTGCTGGCGAACACCGGCGTCACCCACGAGAGCGTCGGCGCGATTCTCGAACGCTGCGACGGAGTGATCGTAGGGACCGCGCTCAAGGTCGACGGCGTGACGTGGAACGCTGTGGACCCGCGCCGCGCGGAGCGCTTCATGACGATCGTCCGCGACGCCCGGCGGTGAATGAGCGATGATCCTCGGCATCGACGTCGGCAGCAGCGGCGTGAAGGCCGTGCTGCTGGACGCCGCCGGCCGGCCGAGGTTTCAGGGCGACGAGCCTCACCGTCTCTCCACGCCGCACCCGGGATGGGCCGAGGAAGACCCCATCGCATGGTGGCGGGGCGTGCTCCGTGTCGCAAAGCGCGCCGTGGCCGCGTGTGGTGGAGAGCGGCTGCGGGGGCTTGGGATCTGCACGATGACGCCTGCCGTGATCTTGCTCGACCGATCGGGCGCGCCGGTGCGGCCGTCGATGCAGCAAAACGACGCCAGGTCTGCCGCCGAACTCGAGCGGTGCCGGGCGCGCTATGCCGACGACGATCTGTTTCCCCGCGCCGGCTCCGTGTGGAATCAGCAGATGGTGCCGCAGAGGCTGATGTGGATCCGTGAGCACGAACCGGACGCGTGGCGTCGCGCGGTCCGCGTCACCGGCGCGGTCGAGTACATGACCCACCGTCTGACCGGCGCCGTCTTCGCGGAGGCGAACTGGGCGCTCGAATCGGGGATGTGGGACGTGCGAGGGGACGGCTGGAACGGCGATCTTCTCGAGCGGCTCGAGCTGGCCACACTCGCGCTGCCGTCCGTCAAGCGGGCGCACGAGCCGGCCGGTGAGCTGCTGAACGCGGAGGCGATCGACGCGGGCCTCCCGCGCGGCCTGCCGGTGATCGCCGGCAGCGCCGACCACATGGCGGCGGCCCTCGGCGTGGGACTGCGGCGACCCGGCGACGTCGTGCTCAAGTTCGGCGGGGGCGGTGACGTGCTCTACGTGATGGACGCGTTCACGCCGCTGCGCGAGCTCTACATCGATTTCCATGATATCCCAGGATTGTACGTGCTCAACGGTTGTATGACGACCTCGGGCAGCTTGGCGGCGTGGTTCAAAGAACACTTCCGGCCGGGACAGAGCTTTGCCGAGCTCGACCGCGAAGCCGCCGCGGTGCCGGCCGGGGCCGACGGCCTGATCGCGCTGCCGTACTTCCTCGGTGAAAAGACGCCGATCAACGATCCGTACGCCCGCGGAACGATCGTGGGCCTGACTCTCTCACACACGTCCGCGCATCTCTTTCGCGCCGTACTGGAGGGCGTGTCGTACGCCTTCCGCCACCACGTGGAGGTGATCGAGTCTGCCGGCCACCGCATCGACCGCGTCTACGTCGCGGACGGCGGTGCTCGCAGCGAGTTGTGGCGGACGATCACCGCCTCTGTGCTGAACCGCGAGGTGTGCCTGCTCGAAGGCGGCCAGGCCGCGAGCGCATACGGCACCGCGGTGCTCGCCGGAGTCCCCCAGGGCTTGTGGACGTGGACAGATTTCCCAGTGCCGCGGATTTCCGCCGTCACCGCGCCGGATCCCGGCTCCGTTGCGGTTTATGAAGACCTCTACGCCGCGTACCGGGACATCTACCGGCGCCTCAGAGACTTGTATCCGCGGCTCTCTGAGCGTCCCGCGAGGTGATGGGCATGGTTCGGTTCTCGGTGATCCTGGCGCTTTTGGCGGCGGTGCTGGGGCTCACCGGGCCCGCCCTGACGGCGCGGGGTCAGTCGGCCGTGGCAACCGGTTCGGTGATGGTGTATTTCACGCCGCAGGACCGCCCCGAGGACGCCGTCCTTCGCGCGTTCAACGGAGCGCAGCGGCAGATCGTCGCGGCGATCTATGAGTTCACGCTGTCCGACGTCGCGAGAGCGCTGATCGCGGCGCAGGCACGGCACGTCGACGTGCGGGTGATCATGGATGAGAACGCGTCGAAGGACCGCGGCAGTCAGTACTTCCGGCTCTCGCAGGCGCTCGGCTCCCGCCTCCGCCGGCGTGCCGGTCTCGACGGGGTCTCCGGCATCGTCCACAACAAGTTCGCCGTCGTGGACGGTGCGCGCGTGTTGACCGGGAGCTTCAATTGGACGTACTCGGCGGAGAGCCGGAACTGGGAGAACCTCGTCGTAATCGACAGCCCCGCGGTGGCTCAGGCGTACGCGAAACAGTTCCAGCGGATGTGGCAGGCTCCATAGCGTGGACGTTAGGTTGGATGACGTTCGATAGCGTCAATTTGGAAGTGGCGGAGGGGGTGGGATTCGAACCCACGGACCCCGGTTAAGAGGTCACGGTTTAGCAAACCGTTGCCTTGGACCGCTCGGCCACCCCTCCGGTCCGTGCTCATCCTACCGTTCTGAGGGCTAATCCGCAACCTCGACCCGAGGGACCGTGCCCGAACGAGGTGGTCGCGTCTCAGGTTCGCGTACAGGCTCTCTGAGAGGAATCTCGGCTGCTAAGTCAAAATAACGGACACAACACTCGCCGTATCTTTTGACTAGTCATCGTTCCACGTTGCGAGCATTCGAACGATCTGCCGCTAGGGCCGGGAGGATGGCCGCCCGGCGGCGTAGTGGTTGTTCCTGTCAATCCGGTCCGCGCGGTTCCAAGTCAGTTCCGGCGTCGGGGGCGCGGGTGGCTGAGCGGAACACTTGTCGACGAATCGTTGCGGGGATCATCATCGCGACGGCGGCCGCTTTTGGGTTCAGCCAACCGCTGCTGGGCGCCACTCCGGTCCCGCCGGCTGCTTGGATTCCCACCGACCTCTCCAGATGGTTGCAGCCGATCTCCCCCGCTCTAGATAATTGGTCGCTGACCGGCGACGGTAGTGGATCGTGCGGCGCGACGCGTTCTCGTGTGACCGGCCTGGGGCCCGACACGCTCACGTTGACGTCGAGCGGCGCACCGTGCGGCGACGCACGAACCCTCGGGGTAACATTGACGAATGGTCGTTTGAATCTCCTTGCTACCGCCTCGGCTACACAAGCGACGACGTCTTTGTCGAGCGATTTCAGGATCGCGCTTCAATACGGAATCACCGACACGCTCAAGGTGGGTTTTCAAGAAGCGGCGGGGGCGGGGACAAACCCGCTGGGCCTTCTCGACATTCTTTCCATGCCCGCCATGACATCACCGGCCGATTCCGTCACTCCGTCGTTCGATGCGGCGGTCAACCAGTTCTCCATTGAGTACAATTCCGGGTCTTGGTTAGCTCGGACGGCCGTCCTCACGGGTTCACTCTTCACGCTTCAGGAGATCGAAATTCAAAACCGAATCGCGCCCAACTGGACGGCCGACATCATTATTGAACACACGGTCGCCGGTGATGTCTTTGACGCCGGCCAGTTTGCAATCTCCGGGCGGATCGGTGACGTGTCGATCGGTCTGAACTATATGCGTGGCGCGGTGATCGATGCGTTTGAGCCGGACAGCGGCGTCGTGCCGGCGTTCACGCAGGGACCAGACACGCCGAGCCTCAGCGTGGGCGTCCCCATGTGGGGCTGGCAATGGACGCTGTACGCAGTCGGGGGCCCTTCAAGCGGCCTGACCCTGACGGCCCAGCGATCCAGCGTCACCGTGACGCTCTCGGGCGAACCACTCGGCGTGTTACTGACGCAAAACAGTCAGTTCTGAACCGCGGCTACAGCCGGTTGAGGCCGTTGAGCGCTGCGGTCTTGTAGGCTTCGGCGAGGGTCGGGTAGTTGAAGACGGCGTCGCGCAGGTACTTCATCGTGCCCCCGTGGTCGATGATCGCCTGCCCGATGTGCACCAGTTCTGTCGCGTTCTGGCCGAGGATGGGCACCGCGAGCACCTTCAGCGTGTCGCGATGAAACACCAGCTTGAGCAAGCCGCCGCGGCCACCGAGACTACGCCGTCGCGGTCACGAGCAGGAAACTGTTTTCCAGGCGGTATCCTCCCGAGGACAGGCGAAACGGAGTTATGGCTTGGACGACCGCCTCACGCACGCGCTCCTCACCGGACGTTTGAAGCGCCCGGACTACAGGACCGCCCGCCAGGAGTCCCCGAAGCGCGGTCTCAAGGTCAGGGTATTCGAACGGACAGTCCACCTCGTCGACGCGTCGCGGCGTGAGACCGGCGTCCCGTGCAAATCCTTCGAGCGCGCCGTCCGCGGACAGCGCGAAGGGGCCGGGCGCGCCCGACGGTGCCGGCGGGAGAAGAGGGCGTAGTGCGGCGAGGAAGTGGGCGGCCTCGCAGTCTTCAGGCTTCCCCCAGGTGGCGATCGCGACGGAAGCGCCCGGACGAGCGACGCGACGCGCCTCCGCAAGCGCCGCCGGCGGCCGCGTGGCGAACTGGAACGAATTGAAGCCGGTGACGAGGTCGAACGTCCGGTCCGGGTAGGGCAGCGTTTCCATTTCGCCCTCGCGAAAGGCGCCGGACGGAACCCGCTCCTTCGCGATCTCCAGGAGCGCTGGGGCAGCGTCCAGGCCGGACACGTTGGCGCCGCGCCCGGCGGCGAGCGAACAGAATAGCCCCGCGCCGCATCCGACATCGAGAATTCGCGTGTTGGGGGCGATGCCGGTCTGACTCAGAATCGCGTCGTAAAGCGGCCGACATATAGCCTCCTGGACTTCTGCCCAGTCCCGCGCACGAGCGCCCCAGAGCGGGCCCTGGATCGAGGCGGATCCGCCGGTCATCGCTTCAACTCCACGATAATCCCCAAATCGTCGCTCGGTCCGACGTTGATGACCTCGTGGGGTCCCCCTTCGGACCAGACGAGGTCGCCCGGCTTGGACTCCACCTCGCGGCTCTTGCCGTCGGGAAGGTTGAACTTCACCCGGGCGTCGCTCAACTGGTACACAACGCAGGCCGGATGCGAATGCCAGCCGCTCGTGTCCCCCGGTTTGATGCACACCTCCACCACCCGAACCCGGTCGTTTTCGAGGAGTACCCTATGGCCTTTCGGCGCTGACTGCACCTGCTCGGACATCTCTCGCCCCCTATGTGTGCCGTCGTAATGGATGCAAGGGTAGTTCACGGGAGGTCGCCGCGGCTTCGCGAGGACTGGCCATTTTTGTTCGATGGCAGAAATGGCCGGATTTACCTATGGGCGAGTCTGTGTTGGCGATCGGAGCGGCGGGTGGTCGAGTGCCCGCGTTGGTGAAGTCGAGCTCGGTTAGAGCAGGTTGCGGCGGGCCGCGTAGGCGGCCGCGGCGGTCCGCGAAGGAAGCTCCAGTTTGGTGAGAATGTTGGATACGTGCCGGTGAACCGTGTGTTCGCTGAGGTGCAGCCGTCCGGCGATGTTCTTGTCACTCAGTCCTTCGGCAACCAGCCTAAGGACCTCGAGTTCGCGCTTCGTAAGCCCCACCGCGCGGGGCTGTCTCCCTGCGACCTCGGCGGACGAATGGATCGCCGGCGTCCCGGCGTCAAGGGTGGCCAGGGATGGTTCGGGCTTCCCAACCACCCCCAGGGCTTGCAACGCGGACACAGCGGCCTCACGCTCGCGCTCCGCTGTGTCCCGCCGGCCCAGTGAGGCGAGCGATCGCGCGAGTTCGAGCCGGGCGCGTCCTGTCTCGAACGGCGCTCCGCATCGCGTAAATAAATCCACCGCGTCCTCGAACGCCGTGCGGGCACGCTCGTGGTCTCCGCCCCGCGCGGCGATCGCGCCTCGGTCGAATGCCACGAACGCCTGGAGCGGTTCTGTTGCCATAGCCTGGGCCGCGGACTCGAGCTCCCGCAGGGCGTTCTGCGCCCGTTCTAGGTCGCCGTGCGCCGCCAGCGCCCGGGCCAGCACATCGAAACCGGGAGCGCGTTCCGTCTGGCTCTCCGGCGCGAACCGGCGCAGGTAGCGCTCCGCGAGATCAATCGCCGCGGCGGCATCCCCTTGATCCAGCGCCAGTTCGGCCCTCCACAGGAGCGCGGCGGTCGAGGCCTCCACCTGCCGGAACAGCTGAACGGCCTCGTCCCGGCGCCCCTGCCGGCGGCGGAGCTCGGCCAGCCGCGCGGTTGCTGAGAGTGCAAGGGCGGGACGGAGCGCCGAGAGTTCGTGCGACGCCGCGGCGAGTTCGGCCTCGGCCTCCGTCCACTCGCCCCGCCAGATCAGGACGCCGGCGTACTGGGTCCGACAGACGGCGAACAACAGACTCAAGCGCCACCGGCGGCAGAACTCTTTGACGCGATCACACCACTGCGCGGCACGCGGGTAGTCGCGCACTCGCTCACAGGCATAGATCAGGTAGCAGCACGTCAGCGCAACCGCCTGCAGATCCCCGATCTCGCCCGCCGCGGCCGCGGCGGTAGCTTCGTCGAGCAGGCGCATCCCGTCGCGGATCTTGCCCTGGCTCACCAATGCCAGACCCTCGAGCGCGCGGCCCATCATCTCCACGTCGGTGATCCCGAGGGCCGCACTGATCGCGGCGGCCTCCGAGGCAAGCCGTTGGGCCGTCACGGGGTTCCTGTCCGCCATGAGCGCATGATGCGCGTCGAAGGCCATGAGCCAGGCATGTTCCTGGGATTGGGGGATCTTTTCCAAGAGCCGGTGGGCGCGCTGCAGCCAGCCGTTCGCGACCGCCGACTCGCCTTTGAAGTCGATGTAGTCGAGGCCGAGCCAGGTGGCGGCGCGCGCCGCTCCGCGGTAGTCCTGCCGTTGACGATACAACCGGTAGGCGCGCTCCCGGGCGTCGAAGAGGGAGGCGGTGTCATGCAGCCACCATGCCGCCCACGCCATACCCTCCCACGCCTCCGGAGTCTCCGCGCGAGCGATCGCGGTCTGAAACTGGACGCGTGCGCCCTCCCACTCGCCGCGATTTAGGGCCGCCCAACCCGCGGCGACCTCCTCCGGCAACGGTCCCTCGGGCTTCAACGCGGCGAGCGCGCGGGTGTCCTGCCCGGGGGACGGTTTCATCTCCATATCTTCACTGGGGTCGTCAAGTGTCCACTAATTTGCAGTACCGCGCGGTCTTTCCTATGCGGCGCTTGAGGCAAGACGGACCATGACCTTGCCCGCCCATCACAAACGCGGTATAAACGGAGCATCTCGCGCCCGGCGGAAGGTGAACGTGCGGTCTGCGCTCATCGCGGCGGTTTGTCTCGGACTGGCGGCCGGACTGTCCGGCGCGGCGGGGGCGTCGGTCCCGGGCGGCACGTTCGTCTCCGTGATCACCGAGAACCCAGACAATCTCAACCCCTATCTTCACGGCCTGCTTGCATCCGGCAGTGTCTACCGCTACGTCTTCGACAGCCCGTTCACCGTGGACTGGACCGGGCAGTGGAAGCCCGCGCTCGCGACCGCGTATACGGTCAGCGCCGATGGCAAGAGCTGGACGCTCACCCTGCGGCCGGGCGTGCGCTGGTCGGATGGTCAGCCGTTGACCTCCGCGGATGTCAAGTACACGTGGCAGCTGGCCACCAACAAAGAGGTCCACATCACCTATGCGACCGGCTTCGATAAGATCGTCTCAGTCGATACCCCCACAGCGACAAAGGTCGTCTACCACCTGAAAGCGGTGTACGCCCCGTTCAGGGAGCAGGTGCTGGGCGCGCCGGTCGTGCCGCAGCACATTCTCGGTCCGCTCTCAGCCGATCAGATCAACCGCGCGCCGTTCAATCAGAAGCCGGTCGGCACCGGGCCGTTCATTGTCACAGAGTTCGTGACCGACGACCACGTGACGTTGAGCGCGAACCCGTCCTACTGGGGCGCCAAGCCGAAACTGCAGCGGATCGTCGTGCGGATCGTGCCCGATCAAAACACGCAGGTCAATTTGATGAAGGCCGGCGATCTGAGCGTGCTCACGGGTGTGCCGCCGGCCCGTCTCGAGGAGATGCGCCGCGCTCCTGGCGTCGTCCTCAAAAGGTATCTCTCGCCGGTGTACCAGCTCATCCAGCTCGACGAGTACGATTTCCTGAAGGACGTCGCCGTTCGCCAGGCGCTCGACTACACGACGCCCAAGGTGTCTATCATAAAGAACGTGATGAGGGGACAGGCGGAGCCGGCGGTGAGCGACATGGTGCCGAACGGCCCGTGGGCCAACAAGGCGCTGGCGCCGCGCGCTTTCGACCCGGACCGCGCCAAGGCGATGCTGCGGCGGGATGGGTTCACGCCGGGCCCCGGCGGGGTGCTGATGAAGAACGGGCGGCGGCTCGAGATTCCGCTGTGGACGCTCTCCGGCCGGCAGACCGACGCGCAGATGATCGAAGTGATCGCTCAGGCGTGGCGCGCGTTCGGGGTCGCGACCGACACGCACGTGGCGAGCGCCGCGGCGCTGTTCGGGCAGAACGGCCCGCAGTGGAACGGCAAGGACGCCGCGCTCCTGTTCAGCTGGGGGCAGGGGACGTTTCCGGAGAACCGCATCAACTGGCACTCCTCGTACATCCCCAAGGACGCCAACGCGCCCGGCGAGAACGCGGAGCGGTACAGCAATCCGGAGATGGACCGGCTGCTCGACGACGCGGACCGGACGGTCGACGAGGCCAAGCGCCGCGCCATCTACGCGCGGGTCCAGGAACTGGAGCACCGCGACGTGCCGGTGATCTTCGTCTTCTGGTTCGTCAATAACAATGCGGTGGCCGCCGACGTCCGAGGATACGATGTGTCCACGTTCGGCGAGACCCCGCCGGAGAGCTGGAGCACGCGCTAATCATCGCCCGCCTCGGTCGCCCCGCGGACGGCCGCCGGTGACCGGCTGATGTCATCGTTCGTGGCGCGCCGCCTGGCACAGGCGGTCCTGCTGCTGATCGCCGTGTCGTTCGTGAGCTACGGCATCATGAACGTCGCGCCCGGCGGGCCGCTGGCGGTCTACCTCCACAACCCCCAGGTGACGCCGGACAAGATCGATCTGTTGCGCCAGCAGTTGGGGCTCGACCGGCCCTGGTATGTCCGCTACGTGGCGTGGTTCGGCGGGCTCGTGCGGGGGCACTGGGGCTACTCGTATTACACCGGCCGCCCGGTGCTCGCGATGATCGCGGAACGCCTGCCGGCGACCTTCACCCTTATGCTGGGCGCGTTCGCGCTCGGCATCGGCCTGTCGTTTCCGATCGGTCTCTACACCGCGACGCACAAATACGAATGGGGCGACAACCTGCTGTCGTTCGGCTCGTTCTTCGCGTGGGCGATGCCCACGTTCTGGTTCGGACTGATGCTGCAGCTGCTGCTCGGCGTACAGTTCCGGCTCCTGCCGGTCGCCGGCATGCACGAAATCGGCGTCAGCTCCGCGGCGGACCTCGGCCGCCATCTCGTGATGCCTGCGATCGTGCTTGGTCTCGGCTCGATCGCGAGTTGGAGCCGGTATCTCCGTAGCAGCCTGCTCGATTCGCTGAGTCAGGACTACGTGCGGACAGCGCACGCGAAAGGCCTCTCCGCGCGCCGCGTGCTGCGCCGCCACGTCCTGCGCAACTCGCTCATTCCGATCGTCACGCTGATGGGCCTCGATCTGCCCGCGCTCTTCAGCGGCGCGGTCGTGACGGAGTCGATCTTCGGCTGGCCCGGCATGGGGCGGCTCTTCCTCTCCGCGCTCAACAACCGGGACTACCCCCTCCAGATGGCCGGCCTTATGATCAG
>DATEGA010000022.1:0-2164 GCA_035280345.1 bacterium
GCGAGGAGGCGGTCCCACGCCGCGGCCACGAAGATGACTGCCGCCGCGGTCCATGCCACGACATACGCTCGTGCGAGCCCGCGGCCTCTCACGGCATCGAGCCATCGCGCCAACAGCGTGGTCGCTGCCATTCCGGTGATCACGATGCACGCTTTGTTCGGTAGCATCGACTGAATCGTATATGTGCCGATCCACGGCAGCATGAGTGCTGCGGCGTACGCCATCCAAAGACTCGCTTGTGCCCAATAGAATCCGCGTCGGGCACGATGTGGAGTCGCTAGATGCACGAGAACTTGGCCGACTGCTGTCATCGCCTATATCAATAGTCGAGATCAAGCGCGGCGGCTAGCGGTGTCGCCATGAAGCCGTATTACGACCGAAGGGGAGTTGTTCTCGTATGGCGCGGGCGCGTTGAGGGTTGGTCGGACGATGGGATACGCGGGTAGCAGAGCCTGTTTGACGGACGGTTGAACTCGTCCGCGGGCCAATTGGGATGTGGCGACCGTCGAAGGCGCTGAGAACTGGCCGCTCGGCTGCGCGCAGGCGTTTCGGGAGGCGGTGCTCCGCACTCGAGGGAAGTTCGACATCGCGTGGCCGCGCTAAGTGTGAGACGCGACTGCTGATCCTGGCTGTGCCGCTCTTGTGCCGGACCAGCAAACAACACCGCCGAACAGAAGGCAACACGCCCCAACACCTTTCGGGTCGGGGCGTGTTGTGTGAGCACGACTTAGGTCAGCTTTACCCGAATACCTGCGGGACTGAAAATCCGCGTGTCGGCAGTTCGATTCTGCCCCTGGCCATGCGCACCTCCCGCGACGGGGAACGGCCGGCTCCCCCGAAGCGTATTTCCTGCTATGAAGTCCGTCACAGCCGCCCTCGTGCTGGCAGCCGTCGCGTGGCTCGCGCCCCGCGGCGCCGCGCAGAGTATCAAGAACGCCGCGACACCCGTCTGCGCGGTCGCTCCCGAGCAATCCCGGTTCGTGTTTCGCAGTGCGTTCTGGCTTAACCTCCACAACTTCCTTCATCGCGGTGCCAAGGAGCGGCGGGGCATCCACGACGAGCTTCCGGCCGCTCGGACCATCGCGGCCCACGACTCGGCGGGCACACGAAGCCTGACTCCGGGCGAGCGGCGCACCTGGGAGGCCGCGCTGACTTTCTATGTCTCGAATGCGGTGGCGCAGGGGCAGGCGGACAGTATCGTGGAAAAACTCAACGAGCGGTTGGCCCGGGCGGCGGACGACGGCGGACTGCGCGACGTCGACATCGACCCCGCGGTCCGGCAGACACTCGTCGCCGCGGCCCCCGTCTACCGCGCCGTGTGGTGGCCCGTGCACGAGCGGCGCAACAGGGACTGGATTGCGTCTCTCCGGACCATGCTCGCGTTACGGGAAGGCTGTCTCACGCGGCTCGTCGCCGATGCCCTCGGCGGGGAGTGGCCCACCGTGCCGATCACCGTGGATGCGAGCGTCTACGCGAGCTGGTTCGGCGCCTACCTCACGCAGAACCCCGTGCACATCACTATGTCGAGCAACGCCCGTGGCAATCAGGGGTCGCTAGGCCTCGAGACCGTGCTGCACGAAGCGGGGCACGCCATGACCGGCCCCATCGAATCCGCGCTTCGAGAGGCGGCCGCCCGTGAGCACCGGCGGCTTCCGCGGGAGCTGGCCCACTTGATGCTGTTCTACTCGGTCGGCGAGGTCGTGCGCGAATACGTTCCGGAACACGTTCCGTATGCCGACGCCTTCGGCCTCTGGGCCCAGAATTCGACCGCCCGAGAGTATCGTACGCTCCTCGAGACTGAATGGCTTCCGCACCTCGAAGGCCGCCGCACCTTCGCCGAGGCAATCGTCGGAATCGTGAAGCGACTACCACGGCAACCCGCATAGCGCGCTAGTTCTACATTTCGACCAACACCTTCGACGGCGACGTCAGAAGCCCCGGAGAGTCGGTGTTGACGGTGATCCTCTACCGCCCGATGACCTCACTTAGCGGCGCGCCGTCCACCGGTTCGGTCGGCGTGACCCCGATCAGCGCCGCGAGCGTCGGCCCGATATTCACCGTACTCACGCGACGCTCTACGCGGCGCGCCGGTATACCCGCGCCGTAGAACGCGATCGGCACCGCGATGTCCTCGGGGTTGGCCGAACCGTGCTCCGCGTCCAGG
>DATEGA010000023.1:0-15741 GCA_035280345.1 bacterium
CGAGCCCGTCGCCGCCGTTGTTCCCTTTGCCCGCCAACACCAGGACGCGGCGGCCGCCGCGGCCTTCGAGCAACCGCCGCGCCACCTCGGCGGTCCGGGCACCGGCGCGTTCCATAAGCGCGGCGACCGTGATGCCGGCGACCTCGTGCGTCCGCTGCTCGAGAGACGCCATTTCCTTGGGCGTCGGCAGTTTCATGCCGGGCCACCCGCTCGGCGCGGGACATCCGCCGCGGTCACCGCCGGCGGACCATCTGTCGCCGGAGTCGCCGGCAGCGATGTCATCACGGCCGCGCTCAGGCCGGCCGCTGCTCCGCCTCGTCGACCAGCATCACGGGAATGCCGTCTCGAATCGGGTACCGGCGCCCGCATGTGCCGCAGACGAGCCGGTCGCCTTCCTGCTTGACCGGCGTTTTGCACACCGGGCAGGCCAGGATGTCGAGCAGCTCCTTATCGATCATCGGTCGGTCTCCTCGAGCTCAGCCGGGCGACTCATCGTGCGTTCCGCTGAACCATTCGACGGTTCGGCGAAGCCCTTCCTCCAGTCCCACGCGCGCCTGCCATCCGAGGACGCTGTGAATGCGGTTCACGTCGAGATAGATCCGGTACACCTCGCCGGGAATCGCCGGGGCGTGGCCCGGAGCCCCCGCGGCGCCGACAAGCGCGCGCAGCCGTGCTTCGATCTCGTTGACCGAGGTGCCCGTGCCGGACCCGACGTGCAGCGGCTCCGGCAGCGAGCGCCCGAGGACCCGCATGTTCGCGTCGGCGACGTCGCCGACGTAGACGAAATCCCGCACCTGACTCCCGTCGCCGAAGATCACCGGCTGGCGGCCGCGCAGCATCGCCTCGGTAAAGATCGCGACGACCCCGGCCTCCGTCGACGGGTCCTGTCGAGGGCCGTACACATTGCCGTAGCGGAGCACCGTCGCGTTGAGGCTGTGCATTCGCCGGTAGTACGCCATGTAGTGTTCGCCGAGATACTTGTGCAGCCCGTAGGGCGAGGTCGGCAGGATAGGGGCGTCTTCCCGGACCGGGACGGTCCGCGGCTCGCCGTACAGCGCGCCCGCCGTCGAGGCGAACACCACCTGGCGCACGCCGTGGCGGACTGAGAGATCCAGGACCCGCAGCGTGCCGAGGACGTTGTTGGCAGCGTCCGCGACCGGATCGGCGAGCGACCGGCGCACGTTGGCCTGCGCGGCGTGGTGCGACACGACTTCCGGCCGCTCCTCTTCGAAGACCGCGCCGAGCGCCCGGTCTGCCACGTCGACGCGGTGCAGCCGTATACCCGGCGGCGTCCGATCTCGCCCCGTGACAATGTCGACCACCGCGACGTGGTGGCCGGCGTCGCGATACGCCGCGGCGACGTGAGATCCGACGAACCCTGCACCGCCGGTGACGAGAATTCTCATTCCACGGTCACGCTCTTGGCGAGGTTGCGAGGCTGGTCGACGTCGTTGCCGCGCAGCCGCGCGACGTGGTAGGCGAACAGTTGCAGCGGAATCACGCTCAGCACCGGCGCGAGCAGCGGGTCGGTCGCCGGGATCTCGAGCAGGCTGTCGACGTGCGGCCGCACGGCCTCCGCCGTCGCCGCGGTGGCAACGCCGACGACCTCCGCGCCGCGCGCCCGCACCTGCTGGATGTTGCTGACGATCTTGTCGACGAGCGCCGGTTGGGTCGCAAGCGCGACAACGAGCACGCCGGGTACGACCAGCGCGAGCGTGCCGTGCTTGAGTTCGCCGCCCGCGAACGCCTCCGAGTGGATATAGCTGATCTCCTTGAACTTGAGCGAGCCTTCCATCGCCACGGGATAGTCGAAGCCGCGGCCGACAAAGAACGCGTCCTCCACCGCGTACAGCCGTTCGGCGAGGCGGATGATCTCGGGCTCGAGCCGGAGGACCGCCTGCGCCTGCGCCGGCAGCGCCCGCAGCCCGCGAATCAGCGACATCACCGCCGGCGCTGTGAGCGTCCCCCGCGCCTGCCCGAGCCCGCCGGCGAACATCGCCAGCGCGGCCAGTTGCGTCAGGTATGCCTTGGTCGAGCAAACGGAGATCTCCGGCCCCGCGCGTGTGTACAGCACGTCCGAGGCTTCCCGCGCGAGCGTGCTGCCCACGACGTTCGCCACGGCGAGCGTGCGCGCGCCGCGCGCGCGTGCTTCCCGCGCCGCGGCGATCGTATCCGCGGTCTCCCCAGACTGGCTGATCGCGAGCGCGAGCGTGCGGGGGCCCACGAGCGGATCGCGGTACCGGAACTCGCTGGCCACGTCGGCCTCGGCCGGTACCCGCGCGAGTTGCTCGACGAGCAGCCGGCCGACCAGTCCGGCGTGATATGCGGTGCCGCAGGCCACGAGCCAGACTTTCTCGATCTCGCGCGCGGCATCCGGGGCGAGCGCCACGTCGTCGAGCACGATCCGCCGGTCGTCCGGCAACCGGCCCATCAACGTCTCCTGCAGCACGCGCGGCTGCTCGTGGATCTCCTTCAGCATGAAGTGGGCGTAGCCGCCCTTCTCGGCCGCCGCGGCGTCCCACGTGATCCGCATCGGCGCGCGGGCCACCGGACCGCCGCCGATTTTCGCGAGCCGCGCGGCGCCGCGCGTGATCACCGCGATCTCGCCGTCTTCAACGATCATCACATCGCGCGTGTACGAAAGGAGCGCCGTCACGTCGGACGCGAGCAGCGTCTCGCCCTCCCCCAGGCCGATCACCAGCGGGCTGATCATGCGCACCGCCACCATCTTGTCCGGCTCGTCGGCGGCCAGCACCACGAGCGCGTAGGCGCCGATCGCCTGCGACACCGCGCGTTCGACCGCGGCCGGCAGGTCGCCGTCGTAAGCCTCCTCGATCAGGTGCGCGAGCACCTCGGTGTCGGTGTCGGACTTGAAGGTGTGCCCGCGGGCGGCGAGCGCCGCGCGCAGTTCGAGGAAGTTCTCGATGATGCCGTTGTGAATGACGACAATCCGGCCGCGGCAGTCCGGGTGCGGATGCGCGTTCTCGTCGGAGGGATGACCGTGCGTCGCCCAGCGGGTGTGTCCGATGCCGACGAGGCCGTGGACCGGCGAGCGTTCGATCAGGTCCGTGAGGCGGCCGATCTTGCCGGCGGCTTTGCGGATCTCGATGCCGCCGCCGTTCATCACCGCGAGCCCGGCCGAGTCGTAGCCGCGATATTCCAATCGCTTGAGTCCGTCGAGCAGCACCGGCACGGCCGGCCGCTCCCCGATGTAGCCCATGATGCCGCACATAGGGTGCCTCCGAAATCCAGGACCGCATGCGCCGGCGCCCACGGGAGGTCGTCCCGCCCGGCGCGGCGTGATTCTCCAACGGTCTCATGGACAAGATTCGGGCAGCGGCGGACCTGTACCCGCATGCTCCGGCGGCACCGGGGCGGGGTGTCCCGCGTGCCACGCGCTGCCTGAGGTGTACGTCCTGAACGCCTTTTGTCCCCGGAGTCGCTTCCGGGTTTTGGCAGCGTTCATGAGGTCCGGACCAGACCTAGGGTCACCCGCCGAATGGGAGCGCCGGCCGCTTCCGGCCGGCCCTCCGCTGCTCGAGATCCCCTACCTCGTCAACTCGCCGCCGGAGACGCAAGAACCGCGGCGAGTTCCGGCGCTTGCAAACCGTCCTTCCCCCGGCACCTCCCGTTCCTGCCGGCCATAGCGCGGCCGGCTGCGGTTAGATTATTCCACCAGTCGTGTGATCCTGCAAACGCCGTTACTTCTTCACGATCACGGTGCCGCCGAGGCGCCCGGCGACGAGATCCGCGAGTTCGCGAGCCAGCGACTCCGCTTCGCCGGCCTCTTCGCACTCGGTCATCACCCGGACCAGCGGCTCCGTCCCGGAGGCGCGCACGAGCACCCGCCCGCGGTCGCCGAGGTGCCGCTCCGCGCGCGAAACGGCCGCGAGGATCTCGGGGTCGTCCACCCACCGGTCCGGCGACTGCACGCGCACGTTGAGCAGCACCTGCGGGTACCGGTGGAACCGCGACGCCAGCTCGTCGAGGCCGCGGCCGGCCTCGAGCATGACGTTCGCGATCTGGACCGCCGTCAGCATCCCGTCGCCGGTGGTGGCGTGGTCGAGGAAGATCACGTGCCCGCTCTGCTCGCCGCCGAGCGTGATCCCGGTCTCGAGCATACGCTCGAGCACGTAGCGGTCGCCGACTTTGGCCCGTTCGACCCGGATGCCCTCGCCGCGCAGCACGACCTCGAGCCCGAGATTGGTCATCACCGTGGCGACAATCGCGCGCCCGGGCAGCTGCCCGTGCCCCCGGCGGTGCAGTGCGGCGATCCCCATGATCGCGTCCCCGTCGACGACGCGGCCGTGCCGGTCGGCCGCGATCACCCGGTCGCCATCGCCGTCGTGCGCAAATCCGAGATCCGCCCGTTCCCGAACGACCGCCTCCGCGACGACCTCCGGGTGAGTGGAGCCGCAGGCCGCGTTGATGTTTGTGCCGTCGGGCGCGGCGTGGATCGGGATCACCGTCGCCCCGAGCGCCTCCCACAGCCGCGGCGCGATCGCGCTAGTCGCCCCGTTCGCGCAGTCGACCACGATCCGCCAGCCCTTGAAGCGGCCGCCGGCGAGCCCGGCGAGAAATGCAAGATACTGCTCGGCGGCGTCCGGCACGGCCGTCGTCCGGCCGACTTCAGTGCCCGAGGGCCGCGGCAGCCCGGCCGCGGCCTCGACGAGGCGCTCGATCTCGTCCTCGACGGCATCCGGCAGCTTGAAGCCGGTGGGTGCGAAGAACTTCAGGCCGTTGTCCTCGACAGGATTGTGGGACGCCGAGATGACGACGCCGGCGTCCACGTTGAGCCGGCGGACGAGCAGCGCGACACCGGGTGTCGGCAGTACGCCGAGATGCACCGCATCCGCGCCGGCGGAGCACAGCCCGGCCGCGAACTGCGCTTCCAGCAGATCGCCGGAAATCCGCGGGTCGCGGCCGATCGCCACGCGCCCGCGCCGCGCGGGCGCCAGCACGTGTACTGCGGCGCGCGCCACGCGGTCGACCAGTTCCGTGGACAAGTCCGCGTTCGCAACGCCGCGGATGCCGTCCGTGCCGAAGAGGCGGCCCACGCGGCTAGGAAGGCGTCAGAATCACGAGCACCTGTGTCGGACGCAGGTTGAGGACGCGCACTCCCTGCGGCAGTTCCGCCTGGGGCGTGAACTGATACCGTCCGGCGCCGCGCCCCCCGGCATCCACGACGACGCGGATCGAGTGGGCCGTGAGATTCGCGACGACGTCGGTGGGGCCTTCGACCTGCACATCGATCGACGCCGGCACGACCTGCAGCCGTACGCCGGGCCGGAGGCCGACGACCTGAATCGGCACGCCGCGCAGCGTGGTGCTGAGCGAGCCGCCGGCAAGCTTGACGGAGACGGTCACGCGGTTGACCGACGCCTGCACCCCCGCGGGAATCTGAAGCGCGACCTGCTGCCGGACGCCGGCGGTCGCGCGGCGCAGGTCGATCGGCGCGGTCTGTACGGCGGTCACGTTCTGCAGCGCGAGGCTGGGGCCGGTCAGCGTGACCGTCGCCGGATCGGTCGAGACGCCCGACACCGCCAGCGGTGCGGGCGGCGCGCCGACGATCGACGGCACCACCGGCAGCACCTTGACGATCACGCCTTCGCGGACGGTCAGCTGCGCGGCGATGAGCGGGGGATCGATGGCCGGCCCGCGCACCTCCTGGCCGTTCGCATCCACCAGCCGGACCTGAAGCGACGTGGCGAGCTGCGTCCGCAGATTTGTCGTGTCGACCGTCACAACGGCGTGGCGGATCTCGTCAACCTGCGTCGACGCACCGATCACCGTGACGTACGCCGGCGCCACGTGCGGCGTCCCGACCGTGAGCCCCTGCGGCGGCGTCCCGATGAAGCTGACCTCAACGGGAAACCGCCGCGTCTTCACGGCGTCGAGGACGATCAGCACCTCCTGCGGTGTCTGCGCGACCGCCCGGACCTCCGGCGGCGCCGCGATGACGACGGGCACTCGGTGCTCGCCCGGCCTGAGACCGGTGAGGTCGATCGAGGCGTCGAGCAGCGCCGGCGACAACAGCGCGACCGCCGACCGCGGACCGGAGAGGCGCACCTGAACCCGCGCCGGCGGCGCCTGGACCAGCACCTCCACAGGCGACAACCCCCGGACGTGCAGCTCCGCGTTCATCGACCGCTCGACGAGCGGGTTCTGCGCGGTGGCGACGTACAGCCACGCGATGCCCGCGACGGCGAGTGAGAGGATCGCGTACAGCAGGCGCTCGCGCGGGTTCACGTCTCCCGTCTCCGCCACTGCGGCAGCCGGAGGGCAGGCACCCGGACCGCCGGCACGCCGGGCACGTGCAGACCCCGCGGGGCCACCGCGGGAATGCCGACCAGCGCGAGCAGCCGCGCCTTCAACTCTTCCTCCGTCAGACCGCGGTCGAGGCGGCCTTCCACCGCGAGCGAGATCGTCCCCGTCTCCTCCGACACGACAACGGCAAGCGCGTCGGTGACTTCGGTCAGCCCGATCGCCGCCCGGTGGCGGGTCCCGAGCGGCCGGATGAGCCCGGGACGTTCGCTGAGCGGGAGCAGACACCCCGCGGCCACGAGCCGGTTGCCCCGGATGATCACGGCGCCGTCGTGCAGCGGGGTGTTGGGAAAGAAGACGTTGATCAGCAGTTGGACCGTGACGACGGCGTCCACGCGGATGCCGGTCTCGATGAAGTCTTCGAGCCCGACGCGCCGCTCGAGCACCATGAGGGCGCCGATCTTCCGCGAACCGAGGATGCGCGCCGCCCGGGCGACGTCGTTGACCAGGCGGATCGCCGCCTCCCGATCGAGGCCGTGTGGGGTGAAGCCGACCAACGACACGCTCCCGCGGCCCAGCTGCTCGAGCATCCGCCGGAGCTCCGGCTGGAACAGAACGAGGAGCGCGATGGGTACGACCAGGCCGACGTAGCTCAGCAGCCACTGCAGCGTGTAGAGGCCGAGCCACCGGCTGACCACGTACGCCGCAAACAGGAGGCCGAGCCCGGTGACGAGCTGGACCGCTCGCGTGCCGCGGATGAGCATGAGAATCTGGTAGACGACAAACGCGACGACGAGGATGTCGAGCAGGTCCCAGATTCTAAGCGGGAACGGCCACGTCACGCGTCACCTCAAACCGCACCACCGGCCGGCGGCCGGCTTGTCCTACAGGATCGCCGCGAGAAGGGCCTTCTGCGAATGGAGCCGGTTCTCCGCTTCGTCGAAGGCGACGCACCGCGGCCCGTCCATGATTTCGTCGGTGATCTCCTCGCCGCGATGGGCCGGCAGGCAGTGGGAGACGGCCGCGTCCGCGGGCGCCTTCGCGAGCAGCGCGGCGTTGACCTGATACGGCGCGAACGCCCGCCGCCGCGTGACGGCCTCCTGTTCCTGTCCCATGCTCGTCCAGACGTCGGTCAGGATGAGGTCGGCGGCCGATACCGCCTGCACGGGGTCGTCGGTCAGCTCGATCGTCCCGTGGCTCTGTACCGCGTCCGCCCGGGCCCGCGCGATGCTGTCCCCGTCCAGCCCGTAGGCCTGCGGTGCGCAGATCGTCAGCGACAGCCCGAGCTTGCCGGTCGCGAACGCGAGCGAACGCAGCACGTTGTTGCCGTCGCCGATCCAGGCGATCCGTACGTCCGTGAGCCGCCCCCACCGCTCCCGAATCGTGAGCAGCGTCGCCAGCGTCTGGCACGGATGCTCCCAGTCGGAAAGGGCGTTCACCACCGGAACTCGAGCGCCGCGCGCCAGTTCCAGGATCGTGTCGTGGGAGAACGTCCGCGCCGCGATCCCGTCCACCCAGCGCTCGAGGTTCTTCGCCACATCGAGCGGGGACTCGCGGCTGCCCATCTCGATGTCCCGGGGGCTGAGGTAGACCGCGTGGCCGCCCAGTTGCAGCATGCCGGTCTGGAACGTGACGTGCGTGCGCAGCGAGGGCTTTTCGAAGACCAGCGCCAGCACCTTGCCGGCGAGCAGCGGCGGACGGTCCCCGCCACGCGCCCTGGTCTTCATCTCGAGAGCCGCCTCGGTGAGCGCCCGAATCTCGTTCGCGGTGAGATCGAGCACCGCGGTGTAGTCGCGTCCACGCAGGTCCATGGTCTTAGGATGCTTCGCGGGCGGCGGTCGGGCCCCTACCGCCGCCGTGTGGCGCGGGGATCAGAGGACCCGGCGGGCTCCCAAGTAGTGCGTCAGGTAGTACGGGGTGTCCAGCCGGTCGATCACGACGCGCTGCGCGGTGGTCGCCGAGTGCACGAACTCCCCGCCGCCAATATAGATGCCGACGTGTGATGCGCCGCTGCCGTCGGTGTCGAAGAAGACAAGATCGCCGGCCGCGAGGTCGGCCCGGCCCACCGCCGCGCCCGCCGTCCACTGCTCGTACGAGGTGCGGGGAAGGTTCGCCACATACGGCGAGTAGACGAGAAACACGAGGCCGGAGCAGTCGACACCGGCCGGGGTCGTTCCGCCCCAGACGTACGGAGTGCCCAGGTATCGCAGCGCCGAGGCGCGCACACGCGCGAACAGCTGCGCCCGGACGGGCGGGACGGGGTGAAGCACGGGGATATCCGGCGCAGCCGGGTTGCCGGCTCCCGATGGAGCGGGTCGGGGCAGATCGCCAGATCCCGTCTCGGCCGGCGGAACCGGAGCGGGCGCGCCTACGGCCGGTGCGAGGCTCGCGGAAGGATTTGGAGGCTCCGGCCCGCGCGCTGTCGGGGACGGCGCCGCCATAATGCCCTCGACGGGCCGCGGGAGCCGCAGCACCTGCCCGACGGCGATGGCCGGCGAGGTCAGACCGTTGGATTCCTTCAGCGCCTGCACGGTCGTCCCGTGGGTCACCGCGAGATGGTAGAGCGTATCGCCGGGCCGCACGATGTACGAGATCGCGGCGACCATCGCCGGCGGGGTAGGAATGACGAGCACGTCCCCGACTCGGATCCGCGACGGATCGTGAATGCTGTTGACCTGGGCGAGCATCGAAAGCGGAACGTGGAACCGGCGGGCGATGCTGAATAGAGTGTCGTGCGGTGCGACGATGTAGCGGCCCGACGCGGCGGCGGGGCCGGCTGCGGTCAGCACGAGGAGTACCGCTGCCACAATCGCTGCGACGACGTGCACGCTCCGCCTCCTGAGCATTCCGACCGGATGACGTCCTCATGCCCGCGCGGAATGCTTTTCAGACTGCGGGAGCTGCGCCGCTGCGAAAAATACGCGCAGCACGGGACTCGCCTGCCCCGTGCTGCGGCCGGCTTATCGCTTGGAGTACTGGAAGCCCTTGCGCGCCCTCTTGTGGCCGTACTTCTTCCGCTCTTTGGTCCGCGGATCGCGGGTCATGAACCCCGCCTTCCGCATCGCGGACCGGAGTTCTGGATCGATCGCGACCAGCGCGCGCGCGATGCCGAGCCGGATCGCGCCGGCCTGGCCCGCGACCCCGCCGCCCGTTACGCTCGCGATCACGTCGAAGCGGCCTTCGGCGTTCGCCACGGCGAGCGGCTGCCGCACGGTGATGAGGAGCGGGCCCTTCGGCAGATGCTGCTCAATCGGCCGGTTGTTGACGGTGATCGTGCCGGTGCCCGGCACCAGGCGCACCCGCGCTTGGGACGCCTTCCGTCCCCCCGACGCCACGATGCTCGGATTGGCTTGACTCATCACGCTTCACGTCCCTTCGCTGGGCGTCCAATGAGCGCGAGCGGCTGCGGCTGCTGGGCCGCGTGCCGGTGCGCCTCGCCGCGATAGATGCGGAGCTTGCGCAGGCACTCGCGGCCGAGCGGATTCTTCGGCAGCATGCCGCGCACCGCTTCGCGGATCACATACTCCGGGCGCCGCGCCATCATCTTGCCGGCGGCCGTCGCCCGGAGCCCGCCCGGGTAACCGGAGTGCTGGTAGTAGATCTTCTGCTCGGCCTTGCGGCCGGTCAGCCGGATCTTGTCGGCGTTGACGACGACCACGTAATCGCCGGTCACGGACGGCGCGTATGTCGGCCGGTTCTTGCCCTTCAGCACGGCCGCGATCTGGCTCGCCAACCGCCCAAGCACCTGATCCTTGGCGTCGACCAGGAACCACCGCGTCGCGGTGCCGGAGATCACCACCTCAGTGCGCATTCGATAGCCTCCTCGGACAAACGCAGAACCACATTATAGCACGGGATCCGGGGTGGCGCGGACCAGCTCTGCTGAAGAACTTCTCGTTCAGGTCGCGGCGTTCGAGGCCGTCTCAACCGCCGCCGCCGCATCCCGCCGGAAGCGCTCGAAGGTGAAGTGATCGCGTACCCACCGCCGGCCGGCCGCGCCCATGCCCTCTCGCAGCGCGGAATCTTTGACCAGCCGCCCGAGCGTCGCGGCGACCGCACGCACGTCCCGGCCGTCGACGACATAACCGGTCACACCGTCCTGCACCGCTTCCGGCGCGCCGCCGCCGTCTCCGCCGACGACCGGGCGCCCAAAGGCCGCGGCCTCAATGTACACGATCCCGAAGCCCTCCCCCGTCCAGCCGCCGGGCCGCCGTTCGGCAATGGACGGCATGACAAAGACATCGCACTCGCGGTAGAGTGAAGGAAGTCCGCGCCGCGGGATCGAGCCGGGGAATGACACGGCGGCCGAGACACCCGCCTCCAGGGCGAGCGCCCGGAGCCGGGGAAGATCATCGCCGTCGCCGGCGACGATGTAGCGGACGGCTTTCGCTTCCGACAATACGATCGGAAGCGCCGAAATGACGGCATCACAACCCTTGTATCGTTCCTGTGCGGACAACCGTGCAATCGTCAGTAGTGTCACGTCGCTGCGCCCGCGAAACGGGGCGTCGGCCGTCTCCGCCTCCCGGAGCAAGGCGGGATCCACGGCGGGATAGACAACGGATACTTTCGCCTCTGGTACGCCGTGGACGGAAACGACCTGACGCGCCGTAAAGCGGCTAACGGTTACGACCTGCGCGGCCCGGCGGAGGGCCCCTTGCCGTCTCGGGCCGAGGTCGTTCCAAACTTCGATGCCGTGCCCGATGATGAGATATGGCTTCTTGTACAGCCGCCGGAGAATGTGCGCCACCGGCCCGAGCGCCACGTGGCTGCAGACGATGAGGTCGTAGCCGGGGGCGTGACGCACGGCCTGACCGACAAACTGCGCCTGGGACAGCGGCGTCGATCGGCGCCCTTGATGCCCGAGATAGCGCCCCGGACTCGGCCGGTCGGTGACCTCGCCGTGCAGAAGCGAGAGCACATCCACGCGGTGGCCATCCGCGGCGACGGCCTCCGCAAACATCCGCGTGTACGCCTCGCCCCCGCCCAATCCAAAATACTTCGTCGCGAGGACTAGGACGTTCATGCGCAGGCGTTCACGAAGGCGAACACGTCCGTGGCGATACGCTTTCGCTCCCGCGGGCTCCTTCGTAGCCCGCTCCCGCGGCGGGGAAGGAAGGGGTGTGGCACGGGCGTGAACCGATCTGCAATGAACCCTGCGCGACTCTTCGCCGCCCTTGCGCTGTGCGCGGTGGTCACCGGCGTCGCGTTGCTCCCGCCCTCGCACCGCTGGGATACGGCGATCACTGCATGGATCCAACGCGGGGCGCCCGCGCCCGATCGTCCGGCGGCCGCATTGGTGTTCTTGGGAGATGCGGAGGTCATGATTCCTGCCGTCGTGCTCGCAGGACTGCTCATCGGACGGCGGGATCCCACTCGGACGGGGCCCGCACTGAGGCTCGCAGCGGGACTCGCCGGCGTCAGCGTCATCGCGTTCGGCCTCAAATATGTGGTTCCGCACCCCGGGCCGTCGCCCGAGTTCCAGCGCGCGGTTGTCCGGTGGGGCGTCAGCGTGACGCAGCCGTTCAGTTTTCCGTCGGGCCACACCATGCGGACCGCGTTCTTTGCGTTGACCGCGCTCCGGCGGGCGCCGGTCGCCGCGGGCACGCTCGTCGCCGCCATGATGGCGGCGCTCGTCTACCTCGGCGATCACTGGCCATCGGATGTCCTCGGCGGACTCTGCCTCGCCTTGGCGTGCGCCGAACTTGCGCGCCGCGCGCAGACGCCGGCTAGGTGAGTTCGATCTCGGAGCTGTCGCCGATGTTGATCCGGACCTGGCGGCCTTTCACCGTCGCGTGTTCGCCGATGATCGAATGTTCCAGCACGACCCGCTCTACACGGGCGTGCGCGTTGACGATGCTCTCCCGCAGCACGGAGTTAACGACGTAGGCGCCCTCGGCGATCGTGACGTACGGGCCGATCACACACCCCTCGACGACCGCCGACGCGGCGATCGAGGACGGCGGGATCACCGCGGTGCCGCCGATCACGCGCGGGCCGGACGCGTACTCCAGCAGCGCGTGATTGGCGCGCAGCAACGCTTCGGGCGTCCCGCAATCGTGCCAGTGGCGCACCGGAAACGTCCCGAGGCGCGCCCCGCGGTCGACGAAGATTTGCAGCGCGTCGGCCAGCCAGTACTCCCCGCGGGATATCTGCCGCCCCGCCACCATCTCTTCGAGGGCGTTTCGGAAGGGCCGCGGCTCGCGGATCATGTAGACCCCGACCACCGCGAGGTCCGGGATGCGGGAGAGACCCTCCGGCGGCGCCTCCGGCTTCTCCCACAGATGCCGGACGAAGCCGTCCGGGTCGACATCTACGACGCCGAACGCGCGCGGATCGTCGACACGGTGTACCCCGATCGCAGAATACGGGAGGTCGGCCGCCGCGCGGAGGTTCGCCTCGACGATGGTGTCGCCGAACACAATCAACGTCGGGCCGGTGAGGTGTTCCCGCGCCAGATAGATGGCGTGCCCGTTGCCGAGCGCTTCCTCCTGGTACACGAAGTGCGCTTTGAACCCGTACCGCTCCCGGACGAACTCTTCCACCTGCTCGGCCAGGTGGCCGACGACGAACGTGATCTCCTCGACGCCGAGCGCCCACAGGTCGTCGAGGATATAGGCGAGGATCGGCTTCCCCGCCACGTTCATGAGGACTTTGGGCTGGCTGTGCGTGTGCGGCCGAAGACGCGTGCCCCGGCCCGCGACGGGGATGATGGCGTTCACGTCGTCATCCTTCCCGAAAGATGCTCAGGAGCCGGCCTTGGAACTCGGCGGCCACTTCGTTGACGTCCTTGATCGTGTCCACGCCCCGCCAGTAGCCCCGCGACCGGAACGCTCCCAGCCGGCTCTCCCCCGCGAGTTGCGGAAAGGTCGTCGTCTCGTGGTCGCCACGCTCCGGGAGCAGGGGCCGGATGGCGGGGGAGAGCGCGTAGATGCCGGCGTTGATCCAGTATGGCAGCTCGGGTTTCTCGCGGAAGTGCGTGACGCGGTCGTCCGCGTCGAACTCCACGATGCCGTAGGGGCTGACGAACGGCGTCAGCATGATGGTGGCGAGCACCCGTCCGGCCCGGTGGGCGCTGAGGAACGGCGCCAGCGGGATCGTGGTGATCACGTCGCCGTTGGTCGCGACGACCACCTCTTCCCCAGCCGGCACGTGGCCCAGCGCCGCGCGCAGCGCGCCCCCGCGGCCGAGCGGCTCGTCCTCGACCACGTGCGTGATCCGCAGCCCGATGCGTTCCCCGCTGCCGAAGTAGCTCTCGATCACTTCGTGCCGGTACCCCGAGGCGATGATGAGATCGGTCACGCCCTGCGCCTGCAGCCACTGCAGCTGATAACTGACGATCGGGATCCCCATGATCTCGACCATGGCTTTCGGCCGATCCTCGGTAAACGGCCGCAGCCGCTCGCCTTTGCCACCCGCCAGCACGATCGCGTACATATGCATTGCTATTCGCGACGGTCGCGGCGGCCCCCCTCAGAACCGAGCGTCCCGGGCGATCCGGTCCCAGTTGACACGGAACCACTCCGCCGTACGCCGGACGCCGGCGTCGAAGTCGGTCGATGGGTGATAGCCGAGCAGGCGGCCGGCCTTCTCCACCGACGCGCGCCGGCGGGTGATGTGGTCCCACGAACGCCGCTCCACATACCGCACGCCGGCCGGGTTGCCGGTCAACTCGTTGATGGCCGAGGCGAGGTGCGCAACCGTCACCTCGTTGCCGGAGGCCAGGTTCATGGCCTCGCCGACGGCTGCCTCCGCCACGCCGGCGGCCAGCAACCCTCGGACCACGTCGTCCACGAACGTGAAGTCGCGCGTCTCCTCGCCCGTCCCGGTGATCGGGAGCGGCTCCTGGCGCATCGCCCAATAGAGGAAGTTTGGAATCACGTTGCGGTAGCGGCCGGGGATTTCGCCGGGCCCGTACACGTTGAAGAACCGCGCGCGCACCACGGGGAGCTTGTAATAGTGGAAGAAAAAGTTGCAGTAGAGTTCCCCGAGCAGTTTCGTGATCTGATAGGGCGTGTCGAGATCGATCGAGACGAAGTCTTCCCGAAGCGGCAGCGGTGCCGCGCTCCCGTACACCGAGCATCCGGACGACGCGTAGACGAATCGCCGGACGCCGCCGAGGTGTGCGAACTGCAGCGCCTTGAGCGTGCCGAGCCCGTTGACCATCAGGTCCTGCTCGGGGTGGTCGACCGAGTTCTGGTTCGCGAACAACGCGGCAAGATGGTACACATAGTCCGGCTTTTCGGCGAACACCGCGCGCAGCGCTTCGTCGTCGAGCACGCTGCCCTGCACGAACCGCACCGCCGGGTGATCCGGCAGGTTCCAACGGCTCGCCGACGAGAGATCGTCGAGCACGAGAATCCGCGCCGCGCCGGACGCGGCAAGCGCCCGCGTGAGGCTGGCGCCGATACAACCGGCGCCGCCGGTCACGAGCACCGTGCGGCCGGCGTAATCCTGTCCCGCTGTCACCCGCTCATCCCTCCCAATCTCCGCGCCGCCGCGGCATGACCGCCGCGACGTCCACCGCAACGGCCGTCCCTGTGCGGCACGACTCGAGCGCGGCGAAGCCGGCAAGCGTGTTGGCGGCGTAGGCGGAGGCGGCAACCGGCGGAGGCGTTATGCCCCGCACGGCCGCCGCCCAGGCTTCCAGTTCCTCCACGTGGCCGCGGGCCGCCTCGGGCCGGCGGATCCGCTTGACGCGCCCCGCGCGGACCAGATGGAGGTGCCGGTAGTCTTCGAGCGTCGCCGCGAGCCCCGGACCGAACACCTCGAGCCGCTCCCGCGACGCTGCTCGGTCCGCCCCGTCTGCGTACAGCACCGTCGCCGTGGAACCGTCGCCGAGCGTAAGCGTCACCATGAGCGTCGCGCCCGCGGCGGTCGGCGGGCTCGACGTCCCCGAGGGCCCGGCGCCGCTCCGGCGGGCGAACACCTCAACGGGGTCGGCGCTGGTGAGATACTGCAGCACATCGATGAAGTGGCCGCCTTCGCCGAGCCAGCGCCCCCCGCCCTCGCGCGGATCGTGGACCCAGTGGTCCGGAGGGACGTCCCCCGCGTTCACGCGATAGGCAAGCGCGAGCGGACGTCCCTTGCCGAGGAACTCTTTCAGCGCGCGGACGAGCGGCGAGTACCGGCGATTGAATCCCACGACCAGGACGCGCGACGACACCGCGTGGGCCGCGAGCACCATCCGCAGGTCGTCGGCGCTGAGCGCGAGCGGCTTCTCCACGAACACGTGCTTGCCGCGGCGGAGCGCCTCGGCCGCGAGCGACGCATGGACGTCGTGGCGCGTGGCGATGACCACGGCGTCGATCTCCGGATCGTCGAGCACCTCGCCGGCATCGGTGGTGCACCGCTCGAAGCCGAGGCGATCGCCGACGTGCCGCGCCGAGAGTCCGCTCTGCGTCGCCACGGCGCGCAGCCGGACGCCGGGCACCCGGCGCAGCGCGGGCAGCAGCACCGTCTGGGCGAAGAGCCCGG